>JBEKLE010000121.1:0-19256 GCA_050010355.1 Rhodopila sp.
AGATCATGTTCGCCGTCATGTTCGAGGTCAATCCGCGGCCTGAGGCGTGGGACGAATACCTTGGCCATGCGGCGATGCTGCGGCCGGAGTTGCTCGCCATCGATGGTTTCATTGCCAACGAGCGGTACCGCAGTCTGGGCCGCCCCGGGTGGCTGGTATCCCTGTCCATCTGGCGGAACGAAAAAGCGCTGATCCGGTGGCGCACCCATGCCTTGCACCACGAGATCCAGGGCAAGGGCCGCTCGTCGGTCTTCGCCGACTACCACCTGCGTGTCGGCGAGATCGTGACCGATACGCAATCGGACGCGGCGTTGCCGCAGAGTCGTTTCGACACCACGGAGGTCAGCGCGGCGAAGGCCGTCACGGTAACGGAGCGGATTCTCGACAGCGGACCGGTTTCGGGATCGCCGGATGCAGATACCTTTGACAGCATATTACGGCCGGGCAATGGCTTGCGCATAAGGTCCTGGCCTGACGTTGCCGCTGGCGAAGCGGGAATAAAGATGGAAGCGGGCCACCATCGCGTCGTGCGCGTGATCCGCGACTACGGCATGTTCGCACGGACCGAAGCGCCGCAATATTTTCCCGCATGACCATTCCCGCGGAACAGCAGGAAGTCGGCCAGTACCTGTCCAGCCTGTCCGGCGGTCCGCCGATCGAAACTCACATCTCCGCCGTCTTCATCGGCACCGATACCGTCTGGAAGTTGAAGAAGGCGGTCCGCATGCCGTTCCTCGATTTTTCGGCGCTCGGTGCGCGCGAACATTTTCTCCACCGAGAGCTTGCTTTGAACAAGCCCGCGGCGCCCGGGATTTACCGCGATGTCGTTGCTGTGTCGCGACGTCCCGACGGCTCGCTGGAACTGGGTGGTGATAACGTAATCGACTGGGTGCTGCGCATGGCGCCGGTTCCTCGCGGCGACTTCCTGGACGTCATTGCATCAAATGGTGCGCTGACTTCGAAACTTCTCGAAGATCTTGGCGATTGCGTCGCCGCGTATCACGCGAGGCTGGCTCCAGTGCCAAACTGCGACGGCCCCGGCATGCTGCTGCGTATCACAGAAGGCAATGTTCGGTCCGCGCTGGCAGCCGGCCTCCCCCGTGCCGCGGTCGAGGCATGGCGGCAGAAAATGACATCCTCGATCGAAGCACGCCGGGACTGGCTGACGGAACGTGCTGCCGCTGGTTATGTCCGCCGCTGCCACGGCGACCTGCACCTGGCGAATCTTTGTCTGTGGGAGGGCAAACCCGTCGCCTTCGATGCACTGGAGTTCGACGAGGCGCTTGCCACGATCGACGTCGGGTATGACCTGGCCTTTCTGCTGATGGATGTGGATCGGCAGGTGGGACGAGCGGCGGCGAACCGCGTGATGAACCATTACACCGCTCGCACCGGCGACATCGCCATGCTGGGTTTTCCGGTGTTTCTCTCCGAGCGCGCAATGATCCGGGCGCATGTACTGAAGGCGATGAACCGGGACGGGGACGCTTATTTTGCGGCCGCGCAAACCTACCTGGACCCCGTTCCATCGGTCGTTATCGCGATCGGCGGCCTGCAAGGAACCGGCAAATCAACGCTCGCTCGCGCACTGGCGCCTGACTTAGGGCCGGCGCCTGGTGCTCTGGTTCTGCGCAGCGACGAAATCCGTAAGCGGCTGCACGACGCTGATCCGGAGACCCGTCTGGGACCGGAGGCCTATACCGAAGCCGCCAATGCCAAAACGAACCGTGCGCTGATCGAACAGGCCCGTCTAGCCGCCGCGTCGGGCCACGCGGTGATCGTCGACGCGACATTCCTCGACCTTGCTGTTCGCCGGGACCTTGTGGCTGTGGTTGGACAGGCCGGGGTCCGATTCCTTGGCATCTGGCTGCACGCCCCGCTGTCCGTGCTTGAAGCACGTGTCCGGTCCCGCACGGGCGACGCATCCGACGCGACGGTTGCGGTTCTGCAGCAGGCTGCCAAGGTTGCCCCTGGTGCGGGGGATTGGTTTTCAGTGGACGCCGTTGACGGCATGCGGGCATTGGAAACCGTGCGCCGGGCGATCCCTTCCGGCGATCGGATCTGACCGCTGCTAGCGCTTTATGGAAACATACCTCTTTGTTAAAGCGAGCGACCTTGTCACCCCGACTGTTCCAGTCAGGGTGATGTCGCTCTAGCCGCCCGCCATCGTCATCCCGTCGATCCGGACCGTCGGAGAGTCGGTGCCGCGGCGGAACACCAGGTCCGATGCGGCCACCATGTTGGCGAACATATCCACCAGATTCCCGGCCACGGTGACCTCGGCCACAGGTTCCGCCAGCGCGCCGTCACGGATCATGAAGCCGGCGGCGCCGCGGCTGTAGTCGCCGGTCACGCCGTTCACGCCCATCCCGATCATCTCGGTGATATAGAGGCCCTCCTTGATATCGGCCATAAGCGCCTGGGGCGTCACCGTCCCGGCTGCCAGATAAAGGTTGGTGGTGGACGGCGAGGGCGGCCCGCCGGTGCCCCGCGACGCGTGGCCGGTCGAGGTCATCCCAAGCTGGCGGGCGGATCGGCTGTCCAGCAACCAGGTCGTCAGCACGCCGTCCTCGATCAGTGCCCGGGCCTGCGTCGGCGTGCCCTCCCCATCGAATATCCTCGACCGAAGCCCGCGCACGCGCCGTGGATCGTCGTGGATGTTGATCCCGGCGGCGAAGATGCGCTGGTGCAGCTTTTCCTTCAGGAAACTGGTGCCGCGCGCCACGCCGGCGCCATTGATCGCACCGGACAGATGGCCGAGCAGACTGCCGGCGACACGGGTGTCATAGACGACGGGGATTCTGGCGGTTTTCGGGCGGGTCGGGTTCAACCGGGCGATCACCCGCTCGCCGGCGCTCCTGCCGATCTTCACCGGGTCGTCGAGGTCGGTGAGATAGACCGTGCTGTGATAGTCGTAGTCTCGCTGCATGTCGGTTCCAGCGCCGGCCAGCGCGGTGGCCGATATCGAATGGCTGGTGCCGACCCGCCGGCCGGCGAAACCATCGGACGTCACCAGGACAATCTCGTTGCGGCCGTATCCGGCCTCGGCCCCTTCGGAGTTCGTGACGCCCTGGACGGCGTAAGCCGCGTCTTCGGCCGCTGCGGCACGTGCGGAAAGAACATCGGGTGTGGGTTCGGCCGGATCCGCCATATCGAGGTCCATCTCGCCCGGCGGCGCCCAGGTCTCGGCCAGGCCGGCGTACCGGTCCTCCGGCACGACCTTCGCCATCGCCACAGCCCGTTCCACCAGGCTTGCGAAACCGGCCGGGTCCAGCGATGTGGACGACACGATCGCGGCCCGCTTGCCGACGAACACGCGCAGGCCGAGGTCACGGCCCTCCGACCGCTCCAGGTGCTCGATCTTACCATTACGGGAGGCAACGGACAGCGACGTGCCATTCACCAGCACGGCGTCGGCGGCATCGGCCCCCGCAGCTCGGGCCTGCCTGATCAGGTCGGATACGAGTGAAAGGTAGTCGGTCATGCAGTCTGGTCCTCCGCCGGGTCTCTCGACATGTTCACAGAGAGTTTGGATTTGCAACCACAGATGGGGTGCCGCCTGGCATTTGCAGGGAGGTCCGCGGCGCGCGCGGGTTGACACGTTGCCTGTCGCCATCATCATTCCGCCACTAGGGAGGAACAGGGCATGGCCAGGCTCGACAGTTGCTACAACGTGTTCGACCTGCGCGAGGCGGCCAGGCGGCGCCTTCCGCGCGGGGTGTTCGAGTTCGTGGACCGCTCGACCGAGGACGAACCGGCGCTGCGCAACAACCGCCACGCCTTCGAGAAAATCAAGCTGAAGCATCGTGCGCTGGTCGATGTGTCGGGACGCTCCACCAGGACCACGCTGTTCGGCAAGGAGATCGCCCTGCCGATGGCGATCGCGCCGACCGGTGCGGCCGGACTGTGCTGGCACGAGGGCGAACTGGAACTGGCGAAGGCCGCGGCGCGCGCCAAGATCCCCTTCACGCTGGCGACCGGCGCCATGACGTCCATGGAGAAGATCGCCAAAGAGGCCAACTTCCGGCTTTGGTTCCAGCTTTATGTCTGGAAACAGCGTGAACTGTCCTATCAGTTGATCGAGCGTGCCAGGAACAACGGTTTCGAGGCGCTGATCGGCATGCCGCGGAACGAGAACTATCCGGAGCCGTATCGGCGTCCGATCGGCACCGATCCGGGGACACGCGAGGTGATGCGGCAGGATTCACTGAACTGGGACGATATCAGGATCTTCCGCGACAAGTGGCCGGGTGTGTTGATGCTGAAGGGCATCAACCGGGTGGACGACGCGCTGAAGGCGATCGGCTACGGCGTCGACGGGCTGATCGTGTCCAATCACGGCGGGCGCAACATGGACAGCGCCGCGGCCACTTTGGATATGCTGCCGGACATCGCCGAGACTGTGGGTGACAAGGCAACGGTCATCCTCGATTCCGGCGTTCGGCGCGGGTCCGACATCGTGAAGGCGGTGGCGCTGGGGGCGAAATGCGTGCTGACCGGGCGAGCGACGCTGCATGGCACGGCGGTCGGCGGACAGGCCGGGGCGGCCAAGGCGGTCGGGTTCATCCAGACCGAGATGGACAAGACCATGGCCTATACGGGCTGCAACCGGGTGGATGAAATCTCAACGGATATCTTCTTCGGCGACCGGGAGAGCAACCGGCTGATGGCGGGATAGCGGAGGGCCGCGAGGACCGGCTTTGGTCTCGAGAGGAAAAGGCGTGGATGCCGACCGTCGTCGGCATGACGGAAAGGTGGCGGCAGAGAGCCGGTGGCTATTCGTCGTTGACGAACGGATTCTTGGTCCCGCGCAACTGCAGCCGGATCGGCGTGCCGGGCAACTTGAACGTGTCCCGAAGGCTGTTCACCAGATAGCGGGTGTAGTCCTCGGGCGTTTGTTCCGCCCGGGTGCCGAACACGACGAAGGTCGGCGGCCTGGCCTTCGCCTGGGTGACGTAGCGCAGCTTGAGGCGGCGGCCGGCGACGAGGGGGGCCTGGTGGGTTTCCAGCGCATGCTCGAACCAGCGGTTCAGTTCGCCGGTGGGAATGCGCTTGTTCCACACCTCGTGCGCGGCGCGGATGGCAGGCAGCAGGCGATCGACGCCGGCGCCGGTCAGTGCGGACAGCGTGACGACCGGGATGCCCTTCATCTGGGCGAGGCTGTCTTCCAGACGCTCCATGATCGCTTTGCGGGTCGCGTTGCGGTCGGGCACGGCGTCCCACTTGTTCAGGGCGACGATGCAGGCGCGGCCTTCCCGTTCGATCAGGCGGGCGATTTGCAGGTCCTGGTCGTGAATGCCCTCGACGGCGTCCAGCGTCAGCACCACGACCTCGGCCATCTTCAGGGCCTGGATCGCCGAACTGACGGACATTTTTTCCAATGGCTCCTCGACCCGGGCGCGGCGGCGCATCCCGGCGGTGTCAACCAGTTCGATGGCGCGACCCTGATCGTCGGCGAGGATGGTGGCGACGGCATCGCGGGTCAGGCCGGGCTCGGGGCCCGTGATCATCCGTTCTTCGCCCAGCAGCCGGTTGATCAGGGTGGATTTTCCGGCATTGGGGCGGCCAACGATGGCGAGTTTCAGGGGGCGGTTGTCGTCGAACGTTTCGGAAGGGGGCGCGGGCTCCGGCGGCAGGCGGTCGGCGATTTCCGACATCAGGTCGGCAACACCTTCGCCGTGCTCCGCCGACACCCCCACAGGATCGCCGAGCCCGAGCGAATAGGCGTCCAGGATGGAGGAGGTGGCGGTGCGGCCCTCGGCCTTGTTCGCAACCAGCAGCACCGGTTTGCCCTGGCGCCGGAGCCACTGGGCGAAATGCGCGTCCGCCGGCGTAACCCCGGCGCGCGCATCCAGCACGAACAGCACCAGGTCGGCTTGCGAAACCGCGCTGGCGGAACCGGCCCGCATCCGCCCGGCCAGGGTCTCCCGCGCGGCCTCCTCCAGGCCGGCGGTGTCGATCAGGCGGACCATGCGGCCACGCAACTGCGCCTCGGCGTCCTTGCTGTCGCGCGTCACGCCCGGGGTATCGGCCACCAACGCGATGCGTCGGCCCGCCAGGCGGTTGAACAGGGTCGATTTTCCGACGTTTGGCCGCCCGGCGATAACGACGACTGGCAACATGGCTTCTACCTGAGCGCGATCAGCCGCGCGTCGTTGGTGATGATCAGCACCATGCCGCCGGCGACCACGGGGGCGAACGGCGCGGCGGCTTCCGACAGTTTGATATGGCCGAGGATTTCACCTGTGTAAGGACTGACCGACAGGGCATCCTGGCTGGTGCCGGTGACGATCAGACGGTCGCTCACCAGAAGCGGCCCGTACCAGGTCAGCGTATTCTTGCGCTTGTCGGGATCTTCCCAATGCGGGAGCTGGGTGATCCAGGTAATCCGGCCCTCGTTGATGTCGACGGCGGCGAGCTCCTGCTGAGCGGAGATGATGAACATCCAGTCGCCGGCGATATAGGCGGTGTCTTCGCCGGCGACCTGACGATCCCACACTCGCCGTCCGGTCGGGACGTCGTTGCAGACCAGCAGGCCGCCCATGCTGATGGCGTACACCAGCCCGTTGGCAATGACCGGCAGGCCGCGGATCGACAGGAAGTCCGCGACCGCAGCTCGTCCCTGCGACGCGCCGAGGCCATCGGTCCAGACGATGCTGCCGCTGTCGGCCCGCAGACAGGCGAGTTCTCCCGACCCGAAGCCGGCGACGACGAGGCCCTGGTAATAGGCCGGAGCCGGCTGCCCGAGCAAGGCGGTGGCGGGCGTCGCGGCCTGGTGGGTCCAGAGCTGGCGGCCATCGGCGGCGGTGAAGGCGAAGAGCCGATTGTCGATCGTGGTGACGAACACGCGTCCATCGGCGATCATCGGGGCGGAGCGGCCCGGCACCCCCAGGTCATGGTGCCACTTTTCCTTGCCGGTGGCCAGATCGAGCGCGACGAGCTGTGACAGGCCATTGACCGCGTACAGTGTCGTGGCGTCCGCCCCGAGACCGCCGCCGACGTTGGTGCTGTCGCCCGGGTCTGCCGGTTTGGTATCGACCCGCCAGAGGCGCTTGCCATCGGACAGGGTGAAGGCCGAGACCTCCGCATCGGAATCCATTGTGAACGCGGTGCCGTTCAGCACAACCGGCTGCGCCATGATGATCTGCCGGTAGCCGCCGCCTTCGCCGATCTCGGCCTTCCACGCCTCGGTCAGATGGTCGTTGGCGGCAAGGTGGCCCATCAGGTGTGCCGGATTGCCGCCGGCCTGGGGCCAGGCCGCATTGCTGACCGCCGGGGGCAGCACGACCTTGGGGGCGCCCTCGTCGACGACCAGCCCGCGGCGGTCGACGAAGACGTTCTCGCGTTTGCCGGGCAGGATGGTTTTCTTTTCGGCGAACATGTTGTCGAACATCGAACAGCCGGCAAGGGTCAACGGGGTCAGCAGCGCGGTGCGGCGCGCCAGCTTCATGGGTGTGCGACGTGATTCGGCAGGCACGGATTCGGAAGGCGCATTCGCGCTCACGCCAAGGCTTCCCGTTCGGTTGGTTGGTCGACCGGTCATTTAGCGGGGCGGGATCTCGCCGAGGGTCATTTCGAGCCTTGGGGACCGAGCCCGGTCAGCAGGGCCGACGCGCGGGCAAGGACGCCCTGTGGGGAATCAATGCCCAGCGACAGCACCTGGAGCTTCTTGCGGGCGTCATCCACCTTGCCCTGCCGCAGGTCGAGCATGGCGAGCTGTTCCTGCGCCAGGGCGGACCATGGATTGGCGGGTTCCGCCAGCGGCTTCAGCCTGGCTTCGAGCTGGGCCGGATCGCCATGGTCGAGCTCGTGTCCGGTGGCCAGCAGGGTGGCGAGGTCGCGCAGCAGAGGGTCGGCACTCGAATCGGCTGCGACGGAATTCCACAGCGCCGCCGCGCCCGGCAGGTCGCCGGCATCGGCTTTCAAGCCTGCGGCGCGCAGCCGGGCGAGGGTCTTGTATCCCTCGGGCGCACTGGCGGCAATTTCGTCGAGGGCGGCGATCTGGCCCGTTTTGGCCGCCGCCGGCTGCTCGAGCGCGTTCTGAACGACGACGTAGCGGACGGCGGCGGCGGCGTCGCGCTGGTTCTGAGAGCGATTCCAGAGCTGCCAGCCGGCGGCCGCGCCGACGATGGCCACGGCGGCGGCGACCAGCAGCCATGCATACTTCTTCAGCAGCTTTTCAGCACGCTCGGCGCGGAGGTCTTCGTCGACCTCGTCGAAAATATCAACCACGCGGATTCTCTCGCCTGCCTTTACCAGCCACGGCCCCCGACCGCCGGCGGCGGCGGACCATAGCGGCGTCGGGGTGTGGCCGCAAAACGATGGTTCGGCAAGGGTTCATTTACCTTTAGGCTGCATGATGGGCGGATGAGGACATTTCTGCTATTGAGTTTGCTGCCGCTGACCGGGTGCGCTGTCACCGACACCACGGGCGCCATTGTCGGTGGCGCAGCCAGCGTGCTCAGCGTGGCGACGATCCAGCGGAGCCCGGCGGATGCGGTTTACTCGTGGGTGACGGGGCGCGATTGTTCGATTGTGCGGCTGGACCAGGGCAACACGTATTGCCGGCCCGTGGAGCCGAAGCCTGAACCGCCGGTTTATTGCACGCGTGGCCTTGGGTCGGTGAATTGCTGGCAGGACCCGGACACCGTGCCAGGGCATCCGCGGGGGGTGGCAGATGGGCCCGCCGGGCTGACCGCGGAGCAGGAGGCGAACCGGGTTCGGACGTGGCCGTGAGATGGGCCTCGGCGGCGGGGTCAAGGGAGAGATTGAGGTTTGCGCGGAATGCGATTATAGCGGGGGCATTGCCTCCTGGTCAGAGTGCGCGGGACCCGTAGCTCAGTTGGATAGAGCGTCGCCCTCCGAAGGCGAAGGTCGCACGTTCGAATCGTGTCGGGTCCGCCAATTAAATCAAGATGTTAGATGTCGGTCAGCTTGATCGGGAATGGGTGTTAGCAACCACCCAGCAACCAGTGTCGAGGACGCAATCGGCGTGATTTGCAAACTGACCCTGTTGGCGTTCGAGCGTAGACGCTTGGCCGTCGTCGCCGCGATCATTCCCGAACGGTTGATCCAACCATCAGCCGGTTGCCACCCGAACCTGTTGTCGATGGCCGAGTACATCATACCGACGACGGTCGGCATGACCGTGGCCGCCGATCATCGCGCCACCACTTCTGAAGCATTGCGCTAGCCCTGGCCTCCTTTGAGGCCCGCAGATCCTCCGGATTCGCACCCCGCAGCCTTTCGCGCAGGAAGGCATGATCGAGGCGCTGAATACGGGATGAGAACCGTCTGAGCAGCCCAGATGTGTTGGCTACGACCGTTAGGCTCATGATGCTCAGCCTAATCTTTCGGTCCGCATCAGCGTGGCCAGCACACGGGCCGCACTTGCCTCCTCCGGGCGATGACGTGTCAGAGTTCGGCCGAGCCACTCGGCGATGAGGTTGGCCTGGATGCGCTGCTGGCCCCACGAGGTGAGATTGTCCCGAAGGCCGGTGATGGCCCGATCGCCGGAGGTCTGGGCGTCATCCTCCTTCTCGGCGGCAATGCGAAGCTCGTTGATCGCGTAGAGGACGGGACGAACCAGCCCTCCCGAGAAAGGGTGCCCGGACATTATGGCGCGTTTGAAATCGGAGGCTCCCTTGAGGCGCGCCTTGTTCGGCGTGTTGTCCGCCATCAGAGCATCCCAACCATCCGCCCGGCACGCCTTGGTTCTGGTAGTCGTCGAGCTTGCCACAGGGCTGTCCTGTCGGCCGATTGGCCTCCGCTTCCATCATCTTGAGCCAGAACCGTTCGGTTGGAATGAGGCGTTCCCAGAGTCCCTCTTCGATACCCTCAGGGCGCATCAACTCCGTCGCGGTCTGAACGGCGAGATCGATCATGTCCTCGACAATACCCGTTTCGCCCTTCACCCGTGGTCGCAGAGCCTCCCGTGTCATGTCCATGCCCTCGATGTGCGTGTGGCCGGTCAGCACTTGCAGCGCCGCGGCATAGCCAGCCATCTGGATGTCTGGGTCGCTGAACGGGTTCTCGTCCCGCTGGCGGGCCTTGGCGCGCTGATTCAGTCCAGTGAGTAACTCGACCTGCCGCCGCACGGCACCGCGCACCTCAAGGACGATCTCATCGCGATAGCCGCGCTCGTCGCCTTCGCGCTTACGCAGTGTGAATGCCAGCCCCGATCCGTAGTTTTTTGCTGATGTGCTGGGGCGGCCACCCTGCGGGGCGGCGGTCCGGATTGTCCAGGTAGTCCATAGGAGGGACCCGCCCCCGAAGCGGAGCGCCCTTAGCGCGCAGCGAAGTGAAGGGGGCGGGAGGTCCCTGTGGACCCACCTGGGCAATCCCCGGGGGACGGTCCAGGAAAGCTCTGAGCTCGGGACATTTGAAGTTGGTGCGGTAGAACCTGCCGGGATTTCACAGCAGGCACGGCGCCGACCCATCACCTGGCAGTTTTGCTTCGGCGCCGTGCCCTACACCGTGCAGAGGCACGATTGCAGGGGCATCTTCGCAGGCACGGCGGCGCGCGTCCACGCCATCGGCGGAGGCATGATGAGAGCAGCGATTGCGGCCATAATCAGCTGCCGCATGCTCGGCTTTTCCTGTGCGCGGGCCAAAACTGTCGTGCCCAGGCGCTGATCTGCAGCGATTGCGATCGAGGCCACATTTATTGCGCTGACTGCGCGCCCCATGCGCGTCGCAGGTCACTTCATGCAGCGGGACGGCGCTACCAGGCGAGCAGCCGCGGCCGGATCAGACATGCGGAGCGGTCGCGCCGCTACCGGGCACGCAAATACCGCGCACTGGCAAATAAAGTGACGCATCACGGTTCACCCCCGGATCGATCGGATGCTCTGCTGGCCACGGATCCGGCGGTGGTTGTCGAAGAGCCATCGTCCACGGACAGTCCGCCTGCACGCAGGCAGCAATGGTGCTGCCTGTGTTGTGGCCGCCGCTGTTCGGAACATGTCAGGTCGATCTTTGACAGCCTGGTGGTGCTGCGATCCGATCAGTCGGTCGGTCCGTGGCTGGCACGTTCGTGGGAGATCTCGGCGGACCAGAAATCCTACACATTCAAGCTGCGCACCGACGTGACCTTTCATGACGGCACGAAGTTCGATGCGGCCGCGGTGAAGGCAAATCTGGACCGGATCAAGGATCCCAAGAACGCACTGGTCGCCCTGCCGGATATCGGGCCGTATACGGGTGCCGAAATGCTGGCGCCGGATACCGTGCGCGTTGACCTTGCCGAACCGTTCTCGCCGCTGCTGCGCAACCTGTCGAAGACGACCCTTGGTATCGTTTCGCCGGCGGCATTGCAGCGCTACGGTGACACGATCGGGCAGAATCCGGTGGGCACCGGACCGTTCCGCTTTGTGTCGCTGACCCAGGGCATCGAGATCCGCCTGGCCCGCAATTCCGATTATGCGTGGACCCCGCCGACTGCGCTGCATGAGGGGCCCGCTTATCTCGACAGCCTGGTGTTCCGCAATGTGCCGGAGGAGTCGACCCGCGTTGCGGCCCTGCAAAGCCGGCAGGTGCACGCCGCGGATGGCATCCCGCCGCAGAACATCTTGTCGTTGCAGGCGGACCATGGGTTCCGCGTGTTGCAGAAAGAACTGCTGAACAACAACTACTCGCTGTATCTTAATGTCGGCCGAGCACCGTGGAATGATGTGGATGTTCGCCGGGCGGTGCAGCTGTCGCTCGATGTCAATGCGCTGGTGAAGGTGATCTACCTTGGAACGACGCCGCGCGCGTGGTCGCCGCTGTCGCCGTCGCTGTTTGCGTCGAACGACAAGGAGCTGACGAATTCCTGGAAGTTCGATCCGAAGCAGGCCGCCTCACTGCTCGATGCCAAGGGATGGAAGCCGGGTTCGGACGGGGTGCGGGTGAAGGACGGCAAGCGCCTGACGGTGAGCTTCATTGACACCCAGGGCAACCGTGAGAAACGGCTCGATGTGGTCCAGCTTGCGCGCCGACAACTCGCCCGCAACGGCATCGAACTTACGATCGAGAGCCAGCCGCTCGGCACCTACAATGATATGCTGACACGCGGGGAATTCGACCTCAGCGGAGCCAGTCAGTTCGCGCCCGATCCGGATGTGCTGCGCCGGCTGCACCTGCCGGAAGGCCGACCCGCCGCATCGGTATCGAAGGTGGACGACGCCCAGATCAGTGCCTGGCCGAAACAAGGGACGCGCGAGCCGGATGGCGAGTCACGCGCCGAGCTGTATCGCCGGGTGCAGCGCAAACTGATTGATCAGGCTTACGCATTTCCGATCTACATTCTGCTCTACACCATTGCGACGACGGATGCGGTGCACGATGTGACCATCGATACGCACGGCTTCCCCGAATTCCATGGTGCGTGGCTCAGTGCCTGACTTGGTGCGGTTCGTCCTGAGACGGGTGGGTGGCGCGGCCTTCGTCATCGCCGGCACGATCACCCTGGTTTTCCTGGTGCTGCACTGGCTGCCGGGCGACCCGGCGGCGCTGATCGCGGGCGACAGTGCGACCGCCGAAACAGTCGCCAATATCCGGGCGCAACTGGGCACCGACCGGTCGCTGTGGAACCAGTATCTTGCGTACATTGGCGGATTGGCACATGGCGATCTGGGAATTTCCTTCGCCACACGGGAACCGGTTCTGGGACGGCTCTGGGCGCAGGTGTCGGCGACGCTGGTGCTGACGCTGCTCGCGTCCGGGGTGGCGCTGGTCGCGGGCTTGCTGCTAGGTGTGGTGTCCGCAGTCAACCGGGGGAGGCTGGCTGCTGGACCGAGCGATCCAGACGGTGATGTTGTTTCTGACGTCCATGCCGTCGTTCTGGCTGGGTATTCTGCTGATCCTGGTGTTCTCCGTCACGCTGCGGTGGCTGCCCGCGATCGGCAACGGATCGTGGCAGCAGCTTGTTCTTCCGGTCGCCTGCCTTGGTATGATCACGTCCGGCCGGCTGATGCGCATGGTCCGGAGCAGCGTGATCGACGTGCTGGACGAACCATTCGTGACCACTCTGCGCGGCAAGGGATTGCGGGAACGGCAGGTGCTGTTCACCCACGTGCTGCGCAATGCACTGATCCCGGTGGTGACATTGCTGGGGATTTTGGTGGGTGAGTTGCTATCGGGCACAGTGGTCGTGGAGACGCTGTTCGCGCGGCAGGGGATCGGGCGGATGCTGGTTGATGCGCTGAGCGTGAAGGACATTCCTGTAGTGCAGGGGACTGTCGTACGGCTTGATCGACCGTCGCGTACGGTCCTGAGGCAGCAAGATGGCGGACGGAACAACCGATGAGCGGGCCATCATCTTGCCGGCGGTGTCGCAGGCGGCGAGTGCCGAACTGCAGCGCCAGCGGCGGCAACGTTCCCGGCCGAGGCCACGGCTTTCACTGCTGCTGGCAGGGTTGGTCGTTGTAATCATGATCGCCTGCGCGACCGCGCCGTATGCCATCGCTCCGTTCGATCCCACCGACATGGACAGCGACGCGATCCTGCAGGCCCCTGCGTGGCCGCATTTGTTGGGCACCGATCATTTTGGACGGGACGTGCTCAGCCTGCTGATCTATGGCGCGCGCCAGTCGCTGCTGATGGGGGCCTGCGCTGTCGCTGTGGGCGGCGTGGCTGGCGGGCTCATCGGATTGGTCTCAGGCTATACCGGACGGGCGGTGGACATGGTCATGATGCGCCTGCTGGACATCTGGATGTCGGTCCCCGACATGCTGCTGGCGATCATCGTCGCGGCCGCGCTCGGTGCCAGCTTCATCCATACGATTCTGGCTGTCGGCGTCGTAACGATTCCGCGCTATGCCCGTGTCATGCGGGCTCAGGTGATCGCGATCTGCAACCGCCCTTTCATCGAGGCATCGCGCAGCATCGGCACCTCGCATGTGCGTATCCTTTTCCAGCACGTGCTGCCGCACACTATTTCGGCAATGCTGGTGATGGTCACGCTTGGCGTCGGCAGCGCCATCCTGATCGGCGCCAGCCTAAGCTTCATCGGGCTGGGCGTGATCGATGATCGGCCGGACTGGGGATTTTTGCTGAGCCAGGGCCGGAGCTATCTGACAGTTGCTTGGTGGTTCGCGACCTTCCCCGGCCTCGCCATCACGGCCCTGGTGATCGCGGTCAATGTGCTCGGTGATTCGCTACGCGACCAGTTGGACCCGCGGCTCCGGCCGGATCAGGCGGCGCGCTGATGGCTGCTCTGTTGGAGATTGCCGGGCTGTCGGTCGAACTGGGGCATGGCGATGACGCGCTGCGTCTGGTGGACCGAGTTGATTTGGATATTGCCACCGGTGAAACGGTTTGTCTGGTGGGCGAGTCCGGCAGCGGCAAGACTGTCACCGCGTTGTCGGTGATGCGGCTGATCGACTTCAAGGGCGGCGTGCTGGCCGAGGGTTCGGTGCGCCTGGACGGCCGCAACCTCGCGAGGCTGTCGCAACGTGAAATGAGCGATCTGCGCGGGCGGCAAATCGGCATCGTGTTCCAGGAGCCGACGACGGCGTTCGACCCGGTGTTCAGCCTCGGCCACCAGATCGCCGAGGTGGTTCGCCGGCATCGCGACGTCGATCGCGGCTCCGCGCGGCGAGAGGCCATCGCGCTGCTGCGCCGGGTCCACATGCCCGACCCCGAACTGCGGGCGGAGCAGTATCCGCACCAGCTTTCCGGCGGCATGCGGCAGCGCGCGATGATCGCGATGGCGCTTGCGTGCGGGCCGCAGTTGTTGATCGCGGATGAGCCGACCACTGCACTGGACGTGACGATCCAGGCGCAAATCCTGCAGTTGCTGCGTGAGTTGCAGGCCGAGACCGGCATGGCGATCCTGCTGATCACTCACGATCTTGGTGTCGCCGCCCAGATGGCCGATCGGGTCGCCGTGATGTACGCCGGCCGTATCGTCGAGGACGCGCCGGCGGAGACCCTGTTCGCCAAGCCGGCCCATCCTTACACACGCGCCCTGCTGCAATCGGTCGTCGGCGGCGACAGCCCGCGCGGGGGCCGCCGGACGGGTGCCGCTTCCATCCGCGCTGTCCGCGTGCCTCGGTGCAATGCCAACGCGCCGCACCCGATATGCGCGCGCGGCATGCAGGGTTTGTCGCCTGCTGGCATCCGCATGACGACGCGATCATCGCCGTGGGGGACCGGGCCGACGACCCCACGCCGGATGCACCGGAGCGGGCACCACTCCTCACCATCACTGACCTGCGCAAGCACTACGGCAGCGGAACTGGCCTATTTGCCGGAAAGCATCGCTTCGTGCGAGCGGTTGATGGCGTATCGTTCCACATTGAGGACGGCGAAACCTTCGGCCTGGTGGGCGAGTCCGGCTGCGGCAAATCCACGCTCGCCCGCGTGCTGTTGCAACTGGAACCACCGACCGGCGGGCGCGTCACCTTTGCCGGGGAGGACCTGGGCCTGGGCAGCCATGCCGGCCTGCGGCGCATGCGGCGGCACATGCAGATGGTTTTCCAGGACCCATACGGATCAATAGATTCTCGTTGGACGCTTGGGCAAATCATCGGCGAGCCGCTCGTGGTGCATGAACGCCTAAGCGCATCCGAACGGCGCGGCCGGGTGCGGGATCTGCTGGAGCAGGTCGGCCTCGATCCGGCATGGGAGGCGCGATATCCGCACGCGCTGTCTGGAGGACAACGGCAGCGGGTGGCGATCGCCCGCGCCATTGCCTTGCATCCACGCTTTATCGTGGCGGACGAGGCAGTATCGGCCTTGGATGTCTCGGTACAGGCACAGGTGATCAATCTGTTGCAGGATCTGAAGCAGCGATTGGGACTGACCTATCTGTTCATCGGCCACGGACTGCACTTGGTGCGCCATGTCTCCGATCGTATCGGTGTCATGTATCTCGGCCGAATGGTGGAGGTCGGACCGGCGGAGCAAGTGTTCCGTCACCCGGCCCACCCGTACACACGCGCCTTGCTGGCGGCGATCCCGGTAGCGGATCCGACGCGTCGCGGCAGTTTTTCCCCACTGCCGGGCGAGGTCCCGTCACCCGCCAATCCTCCGGCCGGGTGTCGCTTCCACACGCGGTGCGCTATGGCGACGTCGCGGTGCCGGAATGAGGAGCCGGCGTTGGTCCGCTACGCCAACAAGCGAGAGGTAGCCTGCCACTTCCCGCTATAAGCAGGATGAGAGTCACAACTTCTTGTGCCGTCCAGGTTGCGGCTCCTGACATAACGCTGTCAGCAGGGAGGCGCTAGGTTCCTGGCCCAAGCCGAAAAGTTTGACCGGAGGGCCAAGAACATGACCGGTGAAGCGAGCACCATCGACTTACGTGCGACGTTGACGCGCGTGCCAACGGGCGAAGGCGGCAGATCAGCGGGTTCCCTGATCGTGGCGGTATCGGCGATCGCGTTCAGCACGGCCGGGTTGTTTACCCGACTTATTTCCACCGACGTCTGGACCATGCTGTTCTGGCGAGGCCTGTTCGGGGGCGTCCTCATAGCCGCCTACATCACCTGGCGGGAACGTGGGGCCACGCGAGCGGCTTTCGCTGCCATCGGGCGGGCTGGCCTCCTGATAGCCAGTTGCTCGACGATCGGAACCATCTGCTTCATCACGGCGCTTCGTGAGACAACGGTCGCCGATGTCACTGTCATCTACGCCACGGCGCCCTTCCTAGCCGCTGCGATCGCATGGGCCTGGACGGGCGAACGGCCACGGCGCTTAACACTCTTGGCGAGCAGCCTTGCTCTGCTTGGTGTCGTGGTGATGGGCGGGGCCGCACTCTCGATGGGGCAGGTGTTCGGCGACATCCTCGCCCTGGCGATGACGGCGCTGATGGCCTTGATGATGGTCGTCATCCGCAAGAACAGGCAGGTGTCAATACTTCCGGCGGCGTGCCTGTCGGCCTTTGCGTGTGCTGTTGCCGTCTTCCCGCTCGCACACCCGGCAGACGTTACGGTACAGGATTTTATCCGGCTCGGACTTTTCGGGACGACGCAGTTTGGACTTGGCCTGCTGCTGCTGACGATCGGCAGCCGGCTCGTCTCGGCTACTCGCGCATCGTTGCTCGCAAATTTGGAGCTTCCGTTCGCTCCCCGGTGGGTTTGGTTGGCTTTCGGTGAGGTTCCGTCGCAGCTCACGAGTATTGGCGGAGGGATTGTATTATCCGCCGTGTCGCTGGACCTCGCGGCTGATCCGGTGACCTCCATCAGGCGCGGCGGACGTTGAGCGGTAGCACGATGCCGCGCCTGACATCGGTCAGGCCAAGGCGATAGGCGGTGTCGCTGAGGTATTGACCGAGCGGGATGTAAGGCAGGTCCTGATAAAATTGTTGCTGGATCGAGATGCCGATTTGCTTCTGTGTGGCCAGATCGGGCGCGTCGAACCAGGCGTCTCGCAGCCCCTCAAGCTTGGGCGCGGTGAGCCAGCCGAACCAGGCGTCGGCGCCGTTGCCGCGCAGCAGCACGTTGCCGGCGGGGGTTGCGAACTCGCTGGCGCTGAACAGCGCGATCAATACGTTCCATCCGCCGTGGTCAATCGGCGTCTTGTTGCTGCGCCGTTGCAGCATGGTTCCCCAGTCCGACGTGGCATCGTTCACTTTGAAACCCAGCTTGCCCAACAGATCGACGCCCACCGACATCAGCGCATTCTGGTTCGCCACGTCCGTGGCATGCAGCGCGACTATGGGCGCGCCGGCGTACCCCGCTTCCTGCACGGCGGACCTTGCCGCGGCCAGATCGCGCGGCGACGTCAGTGCCTGGAGGCCTGCATTCGATGCGAGTGGGGATCCCACCGGAAAACAGCCCACGCCGTCGTGCCAAAGTTTCGGGTCGTCGCCGGCCACAGCGGTTATGAAGTCGGATTGCTGCACCGCCTTGAGCAACGCAAGCCGTGCCGCTGGATCGTTGAATGGTGGTTGCAGATGGTTGAAACGCAGGCTGGCGTAAGTTCCGTTGCTGTCCGGCTGATCCAGCACCACATCACCGTTGCGGGCCAGCAGCGATCGCAAATCGGGGGTCACCGTCTCCCACCAATCGACTTCTCCCGCTTGCAGCGCGGCGGCGGATGTTGAGTCATCGGTGATGACTTTCCATTCCTGGCGCTCGAACCAGGCAAGCTTCGGTCCGGCGGTCAGGCTGGGCGAACCGGCCGGCGTTGGAATGTATTGATCGAACTTCTGGTAGACGACCTGGGCCCTTGACACTCGTTCGTTTGCAACGAAACGATAAGGGCCTGACCCGACGACCTCGGTCAACGGTTTCGTTGGGTCGATCGCGGCAAATCGTTCCGGGTAGACGAAGCAAGGGTATGACCATGGCTTGGCCAGGGCGTCCAACAGCGGACCGAATGGCCGGCTTAACCGGATTTCGAACCGGTGATCATCCAACGGCTTGATCTCGTCGAGACGCTGACTGAGGATCTGGCCATGCGTGTCGCGCGGCAGCCATCGGCGGATGGAGGCGACGGCATCCTGCGCTCGGATCGGCTGGCCGTCATGAAAGGTCGGACCGTCGCGGAGGGTAAACGTCCATCGCTTGCCCTCGTCCTCCACGACGTGGCCGGCGGCGAGCTGTGGGGATGGGACGAAGTTCGCGTCCAGGCCGTACAGCGTATCCCAGCAGAGATGGCCGTGATTGCGGGTCGGGTAGGCGGTCGTTGTCAGCGGGTCGAGGATTGTGACGTCCGCTTGCGGAATGAATCGAAGGGTATGACTTTCGGCCGCGCGCGCCAGGAATGGCCGGGCCATCCCGAGCGCGGCAGCCCCGGTGAGTATCTGGCGTCGACGGGGCACGGGAGGTGTCAGGCGGGGCAAAGGGTCCTCCTTCGGTCGGTTGGGGGATGCGACGTATCCTGACGCGGGTTTGCCCAATCGCGGGCCCGTTTCAGTCGAAGCGATCGCAACAAATTCTGGTCGGACTTTTCGCCATGGTTCGGGGTTCGATCCATCAATCCGCGGTAGACCGACGCTACTCTAGCCGTCGTTCAGTCCTCGACCGACGGGGGATTGAAGTTCTGGATTCGTCCGGTGCGCACCATCTGTTCGGCGGCTCGAAGCGCGTCCGCGGCTTCGCCCCACAAGGTCTGATCCATCTCGGCGACGCGAAAATCGGTCGCGATGAACCGTACCCCTTTCTCCTGCCTTACAGCGGCCCCCACAAGGCTTCCGTCGACCTGAATCGGAATTGACTGCGACATCGTCCTTCATCTCCCCTGAGCGTGTGCCGAGGAGGATATTGTGCGCTTATCTCGGCGATGGCAAATTGACGCACGTGTACTGATAGTGGAATATCGGGACTAGC
>JBEKLE010000122.1:0-15488 GCA_050010355.1 Rhodopila sp.
CAATCCGGCGAATTTGGCGGCCGGGTTGCGAATCGACGCGGCATTCTGGCACGACAACCTCCCCAAGCTGCGGCAGCGGTTTGATGGCTGGCAGGGGCATTAGCCGTCGATTCCGGTGCGCGGGGGCATTCTTTTTCAAGCCCTCAGTCGGGCGTAATCACAACCTCTGGCATCTCCCCCGGATCGGGAACATCAAGCCCATCCTCTTCGACCAGCGGAATCCCCGTCAGGCAAACATCACCGTCGTCGATCACCAGTGCGATCGGCGCCAGGCGCTGGCCTTGGCAGGGCCCGATGAAGCAATGACCGGTATCCAGATCGAACTGAGCGCTGTGATTGCCGCAGATGATGAAATTGCCTCCTTCATCGAGAAACTCGCCCGGCGTCGTGTCCAGACGCAAACCCTGATGCGGGCAGGCATTCTCAAATCCAAAGAACCGATCGGCCTTGCGCGTAATCAGAATCGGCCACGGCCTGGACCCGCCACTCTCCTCCGTTCGGGCCAGGACAAAACCGGCCACCTGACCGTCATCGATCTCCAGTGTCCGGCACACGACAAAAAGCTCATCCATCGATTGACTCTTTTCCGACAAAGGTGAACGTCGCGGTCGCGGGCAAGCGGACATGACCGCCGATTTGCACTCACAACAGCCGTATCCCATGCAATTGACGTGTTTAATGCAATCGGTGGACCACGCCCGTGGCGCCCTGGCCGATGTGCGTTTCCGCATTCGGACGTGATCCCATGCAATCTGCGCTTTGCGCGGCTCGGTGATGGGTGCGATAATCGATTCCAATGCGCTTGCTTTACCACCTCCCGCTGTCTCCATACGCTCGCAAGGTTCGCCTAGGACAATGGTCTCGTGATCCCGGATTCCGCGGTGATCTGCGAATACCTGGACGAGGCCTACCCCGACAGCAGCCTGATGGGCCGTAACCTGGCGGAACGCATCGAGGTGCGCCGCCTCACCGCCTGGTTCGACGGTAAGTTCGCCAACGAGGTGACGCAGAACTTGTACGGCGAAAAGTATCTCCGGCGGCTGACCCACCGCGGCAATCCCGATCCCGCCGCGATTCGCACCGGCTACACCGCGCTGCGCTATCACCTGGACTATATCGGCTGGCTGGCGGAGACACGGAAATGGCTCGCCGGCAGCACCCTGTCGATGGCGGACTTCACCGCGGCGGCGCACCTTTCCACCCTCGACTTCATCGGCGAACTCGACTGGTCGGTGTCCCCCCCGGCAAAGGACTGGTACGCCCGGATGAAGTCGCGCCCGAGTTTTCGCGGCGTCCTGGCCGATCGCGTGTCGGGCACCGTCCCGCCGGCGCATTACGCCGACCTGGATTTCTGAGGCCCGCGACCGCCTGACAGGTCTGTCGCAGGACTCCGACACCCCGTCACGCCGACGTCCCGTCATGCCGACGCAGAGCCTGCCCCGGCGAAGGCCGGGGGCGGCATCCACGCCTTGCGTTGCACACACAGGGGCATGCGCGGGCACGTTGAAAACCAGCGCCGATTGCACGGACCCCGTCAGCGGTGTCCGGACACCAACCCCTGTTACAATAAGAATTGCATCGCACCCGTTGCGTTTCATTATTTGGGATACACATGACTCGCTGCCAACCAAACAGGGGACACCACCATGCACCTCTTCAAACACCTGATCAGAACCGCCGCCGCAATTGGCGTAGCGGTTATGCTGTCCGGCTGCGTCGTCTACCCGGCCTGGGGGCCATACTATCATCCGCATCACTACGGCTACTGATCGCGTGAGCGGCGAAGCGATGCGCCGCTCCGGCGGCCGCCCGACCGCACAGGCGGCCGCGATCCTGGAAACCACGATCCTGGACGCGGCCACCGCGGCCTTCCTGTCCGACGGCTACGCCGAAACCACGATCGAGGCGATCGCGCGCACCTGCGCCGTCGCCAAGCGCACGATCTATGCGCGCTGGACCGGCAAGCCCGCGTTGTTCAAGGCTGTGCTGGAGCGGCTGATGGCCAGGTGGCTGTCCACCGCCGGCGACTGGACCGAGAGTGACAACCTCGAAGCCGCTCTTAACGAAGCCGCGGCCCGTATCCTCGCCGTGGCCCTGACGCCGGAGGCGGTGGCTTTGCACCGGCTGCTGATCGCGGAAAGCGCCCGATTCCCCGAACTGCCGCTGATGATGCACGAGGCCGGGGCAAGTGCTGGGACGACGCGCATTGCCGCCCTGCTGGAGCATGCCGTCGCCCAGGGCGCGCTGCCGAAGCAGGATACCGCTTTCGCGGCCGAACAGTTCATCCACCTCGTGCTCGCCGGGCCGCAGCGCCGTGCACTTGGCTTGGGCCGCCCGCTCGATATACAGCAAGCGCACACATGGGGTCAGGCCGCAGTCGCAATGTTTTTGTCCGGCGTGAGAAGCTGACGGTTGCCGCGACGTTAGGATTAATGTTACCGGACCGGCAGGAATAACAGCAGGGGTGTCCGGCTCGATGAAGCTTTTGCTGACCGGCGGTTGCGGATTCATCGGATCCGCTGTCGTGAGACACCTGCTGTGCCACACCGATCATGTGGTGATCAACGTCGACAAGATGACCTACGCCGCCTCGGAAGACGCGCTGGAGGATGGTATCCGGCACAACCGCCACCTGTTGATCAAGGCCGATATCGCCGATGCATCAGCGATGCGCCGCGTCTTCGAGACCCACGATCCGGACGCGGTGATGCATCTGGCGGCGGAAAGCCACGTCGACCGCTCGATCGACGGGCCGGCGGACTTCGTCCAGACAAATGTCGTCGGTACCTTTATCCTGCTGGAGGCCGCCCGCCGCCACTACAACGCCCTGTCCGCCCCCAGGAAGGCCAGGTTCCGCTTCCACCACATCTCCACCGACGAGGTCTTCGGCGCGCTCGAGCCCGGCGACCCGCCGTTCACCGAAACCACCCCGTACGACCCGCGCAGCCCCTATTCGGCGACCAAGGCCGCGTCCGATCACCTCGTCCGCGCCTGGAGCCACACCTACAAACTGCCCACCATTGTCTCCAACACCTGCAACAACTACGGCCCGTGGCAATTCCCTGAAAAGCTGATCCCGCTGGTCACCCTGAACGCGCTGGAAAGTCGCGAACTGCCGGTCTACGGCGACGGCTCCAACATGCGCGACTGGCTGTTCGTCGAAGACCACGCCGAGGCGCTGGTTCGCGTCGTGGAAAACGGCACTCCTGGCGAGACCTACGCTATCGGCGGACGTCAGCCCCGCACCAACCTTCAGGTGGTCCGGGCGATCTGCTTCCATCTCGACAAACGCATTCCCGATCCGGCAGGCCCGCGCGAACGCCTGATCCGCTTCGTCACCGACCGTCCCGGCCACGATTTCCGCTACGAGATCGACCCCACCCGCAGCGAACAGGCGCTGGACTGGAAGGCGCCGCACGACTTCGAACACGGTCTGGCCCGCACCATCGACTGGTACCTCGCCAACCGCCCGTGGTGGGAAGCCCTCCGCGCCGCCAAATACGCCGGCCAGCGGCTCGGCACCGCCACTGAGAGTTTGAAAAATTGAATGCCCTCGCGCCCGGCGGCTGACGGGGCAACTCCATGATCCAAGAGGGCATTCAATTTCAGGTTCGATTAATTTTACACTCTCAGAATAAGGAAAACGCAGCATGAAGGGTATCCTGCTGGCCGGGGGCTCGGGCACGCGCCTGCATCCGATGACCCTGGCGGCATCGAAGCAGTTGCTCCCGGTTTACGACAAGCCAATGGTCTACTACCCGCTGTCCACGCTGATCCTGGCGGGTATCCAGGACATCATGCTGATCTCCACGCCCGAGGATCTGCCACAGTTCCGCCGGCTGCTCGGCGACGGTTCGGGGTTTGGCGTCCGCTTCGAATACGCCGTCCAGCCGAAACCCGATGGCATCGCCCAGGCCTTCCTGATCGGCCGCGACTGGCTGGAAGGACAGTCCTGCGCCCTCGCACTCGGCGACAACCTGATCCACGCCGATCACCTTTCGACGCTGCTGCGCACCGCCGCCGCCCGACCGGTCGGTGCGACCGTGTTCGCCTATCAGGTGCGCGACCCGGAGCGCTACGGCGTGGTCGCCTTCGATCCCAACGGCCGCGCGGTCGAGGTTGTGGAAAAGCCGGCGGCGGCGATCAGCAACTGGGCGATCACCGGTCTGTATTTCTACGACAAGCATATCAGCGCCATAGCACCTCAGATAAAACCGTCCGCGCGCGGCGAACTGGAGATCACTGACCTCAACCGCGTCTACCTCGAGATGGGGACGCTGCACGTGGAAAAACTCTCCCGCGGCTGCGCCTGGCTGGATGCCGGCACGCCAGACAGCCTGCTGCAGGCCGCCACTTTCGTGCAGACCATCCAGTCGCGCACCGGTATGCTTGTCGGGTGCCCGGAGGAAGTCGCCTTCCGCATGGGCTTCATCGACGCCGAGCGCCTGCGCCACCACGCTACCCGCCTCGGAAAAACCGAGCTGGGGCGGGTGCTGATGGAACTGGCTGAAGGGGAAATGGAGTGAAGGTCGAAGCCCTCAAGATCGCCGACGTCAAGCTCGTCACCCCGCCCCGCTTCCTCGACCCGCGCGGCTCTTTCTCCGAGACCTGGAACCAGGACCGGTTCGCCGCGGCCGGTATTCGCGGGCCTTTCATCCAGGACAACCATGTCGTGTCGACCGAAGTCGGCGTGCTGCGCGGCCTGCACTGCCAGATCGGCCCCAACGCCCAGGGCAAGCTGGTGCGCTGCATCAGGGGCGCGATCTTCGACGTGGCGGTTGATGTGAGGCAGGGCTCGCCGACGTTCGGGACATACGTCGGCGCCGAGATCAGCGCGCAGAACGGGGCGCAGATCTGGGTCCCGGTGGGATTCCTGCACGCCTACTGCACCCTGACCGCCGAAACCGAGGTTCTCTACAAGGTCACCGGCACCTACGACAAAGCGGCGGAGCGCGGGGTGATCTGGAACGACCCGGACATCGCGATCGAGTGGCCGTTGTCGCCTGACCAGGTAATCCTGTCGGACAAGGACAAGATGCTCCCCCGCCTGCGCGATATGCCAGCGCTGTTCTACCTCTGAACAAATCGGCTCGCGACGGTCACGTGTTATGCCGCCCCGCGATGACAGCGACTCTCTGTCGGCGGTGCCTCCCCGTCATGCCGACGGAGGTCGGCATCCACGCCTGTCCCGCAACCAATTAAAGGCATGGATAGCAATCCCGCGCCCGCTACAACAAATGACGGGTGCTGATGTCGATTCCACCGATGGTTGGTATTAAAGTTCCGGAACCACGGATGAACACAAATGAAGACAGATAACCGGCACCGTCAGCGCCAAACTGCCCGTTCGACGCAAAGCAGCGCTCTCGGAAACCCTTCATTCGCGTTCATCCGCGTTCATCTGCGGTTCCAAACCTTTCTCAAACCCCGCACCGCCCATCCGCCGTCTGAACGTCCATGACCGGCCACATCCTTGTCACCGGGGGCGCCGGCCAGCTTGCCACCGCGCTCGCCGCCTCCCCCGGGGTCAACCGCGTCGGCCGCCCCAACTTCGATTTCGACCACCCGGACACGATCGAGGCAACCTTCCGCGCCGCCGCCCCTCGCATCGTGGTCAATGCCGCCGCCTATACCGCCGTCGATGCGGCGGAGCACGACGCCGATGCCGCCTGGCGCGCCAACCGCCACGGACCCGCGATCCTCGCGCGCCTCTGCGCCGAGGCGGACATCCCGCTGATCCACATCTCCACCGACTATGTTTTCGACGGCACCAAGCCGGATCCGTACACCGAAACCGACCCGGTCGCGCCGCAGGGCGTCTACGGCGCCAGCAAACTGGCCGGCGAGCAGGCAGTCATCGCCGCCGGCGCCAAAGCCATCATCCTGCGAACTGCCTGGGTTTATGCCGCCACCGGCAAGAACTTCGTCCGCACCATGCTGGCGGCCGGCAAGGCGCGCGACCGGCTGACCGTGGTCGCCGACCAGCATGGCTGCCCAACCACCGCCTCCGACCTCGGCGACGCCATCCTGGCCATCATCGCACACCTGGATACGACGGGCTGGCAGCCGGCTTACAAAGGCATCTTCCACGCCGCCGGCTCCGGCGCCACCACCTGGTTCGGCCTCGCCGTCGCCACCTTCGAGGAAGCCGCCCGCCATGGCGCAAAGGTGCCCGAGGTCGCACCGATCATGACCGCGGACTGGCCGACACCGGCAAAGCGCCCCGCGAACTCGCGGCTGGACTGCACCAGACTGCACGACGTCTTCGGCATCCGCCTGCCGCACTGGCGCGACAGCCTGACCAGGACCGTCGACAGCATTTTCGCCACCGCGCCCCCTTGAAGCAGCACGCGGCGTCGCGCCCCGATGCCGCCGCTGACGTTGCCCCCGCCGTCATTGCGTTAGGGCGGTCATTGCGAGCAGCGAGGCTATTCGGCAATCTGGTGAAACGCGCAAATACAACCGAGTCGGCTGAAATCGCGCGCCGCAACGTGCCCCCCGTGTCATGGTACGTGTCATGGCCGGGCTTGGCCCCGCCACCCACGACTTGCCGCGCCTGAGTATCGAAAGGTCCTTGATGAAGCGGTAATTCCTGGGCGTTGCCTAACGACGCACGACCGATGGCCGCGTCGCTTTCGTCAGTCGCGATGACAACCGGGCGGAATTGAAGGAACTGGCGTCTGATGCCGCGCATCATTGAGATCGTGCTCTTCCTCACACCTTTCGTGACCTTTGCCGCCTGGCAGCTGTTGTTTCCGTCGCCGGTGCCGCCGCCCTGGCTGATGTACGGCCTGTCCGGCTTCGTGATCCTGATGCTGCTGATGCTGGTGTGGCTGTGGCACCTGGATGCCGGGGATGCCAACCAACCCTACGTCCCGGACCATCTCCAGGACGGCCGCGCCGTGCCGGCGCAACCAGGCGCCGCGCGATGACGCAGCCGGATTTCCTGGCCGATCCGGCACTCGGCAAAGTTTGGGATGCCCTGCCGCAGGCTCGGGTGGTTGGCGGCGCCGTGCGGGATGCGATCGCGAACCGGCCGTCGGCGGACCTCGATCTGGCGACCCCTGACCCGCCGGAGGCAGTGATCAAGGCGCTCTCGGACGCCGGCGTAAAGGTCGTCCCGACCGGGCTGATGCACGGCACCGTCACAGCGGTGGTGGACGGCCGCGGCTTCGAAGTCACCACCCTCCGGCGCGATATCGAAACCGACGGCCGCCACGCCGTCGTCGCCTTCACCGCGGACTGGCGGCAGGACGCCTCGCGCCGGGATTTTACCATCAACGCCATGTCGATGGCCCGCGACGGCACGCTGTTCGACTATTTCGGCGGCGCCGGCGATCTGGCGGCTGGCCGTATCCGCTTCGTCGGCGATCCGGCGACCCGCATCGCCGAGGACTACCTGCGGATTCTCCGTTTCTTCCGCTTCTACGTCCGCTTCGGCCACGTCCCGCCCGACCCCGCCACCGAGGACGCGCTGCAGGCCGGCATCCCGGGCCTCGCCCGGCTGTCGGTTGAACGGGTCTGGAACGAACTTCGTCGTATCCTGGCCGCCCCGGACCCGTCGGAGGCCGTCGCGCTGATGGATCGCCTCGGGATCTGGGCGGCCGTGGTGCCGGAAGCCGCCGCCGTCTCCCGGCTCGCTGGCCTGCCGGCAGACCCGGTGCTGCGTCTGGCCGCGATGCTGACCGGCGACCCTCTGGCGCTGGCGACGCGGCTGAAACTGTCGAACGAGGACCGCGACCGGCTCGTGCGCCTGGTCGCAACGCCCCCTGCTACCGGGTCCGATGCAGCCCTGCGTCGGTTGCTGGCGGATCATGAGCCGGCCGACCTGATCGACCGCACCTGGCTGGACCGCGACGCCGGCACGCGACGGCGCTTGTCCGGCATGCCCCGTCCCGTCTTTCCGCTGGAAGGCCGCGATGTCGTGGCGCTGGGCATCCCCGCCGGCCCCCCCGTCGGCATTCTGCTGCGCGACATCCGGCAGTGGTGGCTGGACCGGGGCTGCGTCGATGACCGGCCCGCATGCCTGTTCGAACTTGCGCGAAGGACCAATGTGCCCAAAATGACCGGAAAGAGGTGACGCGAATGCCGGATATCGAAATCTATACCCAGCCCTGGTGCCCGTTTTGTGAGCGGGCGGTCCACATTTTGACCACCAAGGGCGTCGAATTCCGCGAGATCGACGCCCCGAACGGCTCGAAAGCGCGTGCCGAGGCGCGCGAGCGATCGGGCGGCCGCACCTCGGTGCCGCAAGTTTTCATCGGCGGCCAGCATATTGGCGGCTGCGACGACCTGGTGGCACTCGACCGGGGCGGCAATCTGGACCGATTGCTGGCATCGCACTGAAAAGTGCGGGCATTCCCTTGATCGGAGTGCCACAGTGGGTCATGTGTTTGCCATGAGATGGGTGTTTGTCAGGACGGGTAATGATTCACTATCAGTTGCAGTGCGGCAAGGCCCATGGATTCGATGGCTGGTTCAAAGACAGCGCCAGCTTCGAGGAGCAGGCGGCACGCGGTCTGATTGAATGCCCGAAATGCGGCGGCACCGACGTCGAACGCGCGTTGATGGCCCCGGCGGTCGCGAAGCGGGACCTCGTGGTCCCCGCGGTTGGAAGTCGTGACCCCTCGCCGGCCCCGGTCGAGGCGCCGTCGCCCCCGGCGGAAACACCTGTCGCCGTACCTGAGAAAGTCGCCACCGGTCGCATTCCGGCGCAGATGCTGGCCGCTTTGCAGCGCATGCGTGCCGAGGTCGAGAAGCACTGCGACTACGTCGGCCCGGACTTCGCCGACCAGGCGCGGGCGATGCATCGCGGCGAGGTCGAGCCCAAAAGCATTTACGGCGAAACCACGGACGAACAGGCCGAGAGCCTGGCCGAAGAGGGTATCGCGGTCGCCAAGATACCCTGGGTCCCACGCGCCGACGGCTAGCCGGTGGTCCCGATCTGGCATCACTTTCCGACCTCCGTGCTTTACCACCCCCGTGCTTCACCCCCCCCCGTGCTTCACCGACTTTGCCATGGCAGGGCCTGGCTGAAATCGACCCTCCGGCCATCCCCCCGGTCATGCCGACGGCGGTCGGCATCCACGCCTTGCCTTGCCATCTCGCGACTCCGCATGGCGGACCCGTTCCCGTAACGACGTGGTTGTGGATCAATCTCTCCGGCAGTTGGTATTAATCCCCCGACAGCGTATTTTCTTGCTCCGTCAGCCGCCCCAATTAAGATCACAACGTCAATTTTGTCCGCTCGGACATCCCGTGCTAAACGCACCGCAGAATCTACCGGAGAGAATCGGCCCAAGGGAGCGGGAACATGCAAAGCGAACCGGTGACTCCGATCGGCATCAACCATTTGGTGATCAACGTCCGGGACATGGCGGAATCACATCGTTTTTGGACCGAGATGGTGGGCCTGAAACAGGTCGGCACATTCCACCCCCGCGGAGACCACGGTCCGCGCCGCGTCATGCAGTTCTACAGCGCCGAACACGATGGCCGCCTGACCCATCACGACATTGCATTGATGGAATGTCCTGATCTGCCCGCACCCGACGCCGACGGCACCTTGACCAGTGCGATCGGTCACATCGCCATCGCACTGCCGAACCGCGAGGCGTGGCTGCGCCAGCTCGCTTATCTCCAAGCCCGGGGGATAAAAAGCCCGGGGGATAAAGTTCGAACGACGCGTCGAGCACGGCATGACCCACAGCCTTTATATCCGGGACCCGAACGGCTACAGCGTCGAGCTGTTGTACGAGCTGCCGCGTGAGGTCTGGGAAGGCAATGTCCGGCAGCATTGAACCACTATGTGGCATTGCCGACCGAAGGCGAAGCCGCGCTAGAGGATCGCGTGGAAGGCGTGCCGGTATTCGGCTCCGCCGCATAGTCGACCAACATAACGGAAACGAAGGAAGCGCGTCATGCAGATCAAACCCTACCTGTTCTTTGACGGACGCTGCCAGGAGGCGATCGATTTCTACCGTACGGCCCTCGGCGCCGAGGTCCTGATGGTAATGCCCTTCAAGGACAGCCCCGAGCCGACATCGGTCCCGCCCGGCGCAGGCGACAAGGTGATGCATGCCACCCTGCGTATCGGCGACGCCGAGATGTACCTGTCCGACGGCATGTGCGGCGGGAAGCCGTCGTTTCAGGGCTTCTCGCTGTCGGTGTCGCCACCCGACGCCGCCGCGGCGGAGCGTGTGTTCGCCGCGCTGGGTGATGGCGGCGTGGTAAAGATGCCGTTGGCGAAAACCTTCTTCGCTTCGTCGTTTGGGATGGTGAATGACCGGTTCGGGGTGTCGTGGATGGTGATGGTGCAGGGGTGAACGGATCGCCCCCGCGCGCCGGTCTTCACGTCTCGATCAAAGCCACCCGCATCGCAGCCGCCGCCCGTTGCAATTCTTTGTCCCGGGTCGCCAACGCAATCGCACGCCGCACCGCGAGGTCAAGATAGATTGCATCATAAATAGTCAGCCGGTGCGCCCGCGCCGCCCTGACCACCGGCCCCCGAATCCGAGCCGTCTCGTCATCCGTTTCGATCGGCAAACCACCGAGCAGATCAAGCAATTCCGTGCAGCGGTCAGGCGAAGCGCGATTGCGCCGTTCGGCCATCAACAGCAGGTTGGCACACTCCGCATGCCACAACACCGGCACCACCACCTGCCGATACGGCAAGCTCCGGTGCAGGGTTCGGCTGGCCTCTGTCGCCTCATCCGCAAAGCACCACGCAGCCGTGACGGACGCATCGATGACGACCGGGGGCTCTACCATTTCCGCCCCGCATCGCGGAATTCCTTCCAGTCGCCGTCCAGTGTCAGCTCCGCGGCGACTTGCTCCATGCGTTTCACGACCGCCTTGATCTGCTCCGGATTACGCTGATCCATCGGCACCAACTGAGCGACAGGCTGCCCGTGCCGGGTGATAACAAATCGTTCACCTTTCGCAACACGCTCAAGCAGCGACGACAGATGCGTCTTGGCCTCGAAAGCGCCGATAGTGTCCATTCCAACCAGTCTCCAACCAGTCGGCAGATATACCTCTCGGACGGGCGCTCGTTCAAGACCTTTCCGCCTGATCCCATCCCGATACGCTCTCCCCGATGCTCAACGCCTTCTTGCGGGACATGATCGTCATCGGCGGCGACCTCGTCGGCGGCGCCATCGCCTGGGGGGCGAAAGCCCAGGGCGCATCCGTTCTCCTGCTCGACGAAGGCGACATCGCCTACCGCGCCGCCCGCGGGAATTCCGGCCTCGTGTGGGTGCAGAGATCGCTGACCTTAACACAAGAATCTTCCCGCCCTAAAGGACGCCTCGATCATCCGCACGTGGGCCGCGCTCCGCGTCATGACGCCCGACGGCTTCCCGATCTACGAGCAGTCCGAACGGTCCCCCGGCGCCTTCGCCGCCACCTGCCACAGCGGCGTGACGCGGCCGCTGTCCATGCCCTGGCGCTGGCCCCCGCCATCCTGGACGGCATGCTGCCCGATTCAGCTTTTGCCAGTGCACGCTTCAAGGAAACCGCCGTCGCCCGGACGCGTTGACGCCCGCATGCTGAGAACCCTGTGGCTTGTCACCAGAAGCAGTGCCGAAGCCTTCATCGAGGACGGCGCACTGTCCCGCGGCGCCGCCATCGCCTTCTACGCCGTGACGTCGATCGGTCCCGTCCTGTTGATCGTCGTCGCCGTCGCCGGCCTTTTCTTCGGCGAGGACGCCGCCCGCGGCGCCCTCATGACCAAGCTCGGCACAGCCATGGGCCCGCAGAGCGCCGGGTTCCTCCAACTCGCGATTGGTACTGCGTCGAACCACAGTTCCGGCATCATCGCCACCCTCATCGGCGTGGTGTCCCTCGTCGTCACCGCCAGCGGCGTCTTCGGCGAGATGCAGACCGCCCTGAACGCCATCTGGCGAGCCAATCCGGAGGGTACGGCCGTCGTGCGCCTCATCAAGGCCCGTCTCACCAGCCTCACACTCGTCGTGACCCTGGGGTTCCTGTTGCTGGTATCCCTGGTCATCGGCGCCGCCATCGCCGCGGTCGGCGACGCCCTGAACCACATCATGCCGTTCACCCAGGCGTTGCTCCACCTGCTGAACTTCGCCATCTCCCTGGCCTTCCTCGCCGCAATCTTCGCCGCGATCTACAAGATCCTGCCCGACCGCCACCTGGAATGGCGCGATACCATCGTCGGCGCACTCGTCACCGCCTTGCTGATCACGATCGGCAAACTGGCCATCGGCATCTACATCGGCACCAGCGGCATAGCCTCCAGCTACGGCGCCGCCGGCTCGGTGCTCGCGTCACTGCTGTGGATCTATTACTCGGCGCAAATCTTCCTGTTCGGCGCCGAGTTCACCCGTGCCTACGCCGAACACCGCGCTCCGGCGAGGCAGCCCGCCTCAGTTGAGGCGTCGTAACGCCCCCGCCTCGGTTGAGGCGTCGTAACGCCCCCGCCTCAGTTGAGGCGTCGGAACGCCCCCGTCTCAGTTGAGGCGTCGTAACGCCCCCGCCTCAGTTGAGGCGTCGTAACGCCGCGAACGGGTGCGGCGCCGGCTTGTCCCCGGTTTCCGGCAATGCCACGCTTGGCATCCGCGGATACGGGTCCAGCGCCAACCCAAGCTGCTCCGCGGCAGCCTCTCCCAGATCGATCAAATTGCCCTCGAACGGGATCTCATCGTCCGCTTCCGGGTCGATATCGTCCGATTCGTCGCCCGACGGGACGAAGCGTACCTGAAAAACCTCCTCCACCGGAGAATCGAACTCCTCCAGGCTGATAACGCAGATTTGCGTGACCCGTGCCCGCAGCGCACCGCGCGCGAGAACAACATCCCCGCTTTCCCGGATCAGATGAAAAACGCAGGACATCGCCAGGACCGCCGGAAGATTCATTCGCACCGCTAGGTCCGCACACTCGGCCAGGGTGGCCTCGACCGTCAGATCCAGCCCATGCGGGCCGATACGGTCCAACGCCACGGGACGGTGAAATTCCGGGCTCATCGCGCCGCCTCCGCCGCCGGCAAAAACGTCACCTCGCCCCGGCGTATCGCGTCCAGCGCCTGCCCGGCCAGACACACCGCCTGCGCCCCGGCCAGCCTGGCCATTGCGACGGCCGACCCCTCCGGAGGCTCCGACCCACGCCATATGTTCCGAGCCAAAGCCGCCTCCAGCGCCGCCGGATCCTGCCATGCCGCGGCATAGGCGACACTGCGGCCATGAAACGCCTCCCACATCGCGCGGTTGCGCTTGCCGACGGACAGGTCGCCAACCCCCATCTCCCGCAGGTTGATGTCCATGTCCAGGAACATCGCGTCGAACACCGCCTGAGCCAGCGCCTTCCCCTGCTCAGTCTCCGAGTCCAGCCGGCGCACAACCAGATAGACATGCAGCACGATGGCATCGAACCGCCCGTCCAGCGTGTCCGGAACGCCCAGCGTCGCGTAAAGATGGGGATCGCGCGCCGCGGCGACCGCCGATCCATAAAGCTGGAATGCGGCACGCTCGTGCTTGTCACGCCTGCGAAAAAAACCGGCCAACCGCGCCTCTTTGCTCGTTTGCTCGGCCCAGCGGCCGCATGTTCGTCGGACCCTCGGGCCGCATGTTCATTGACACGGCCGGGGTGGCCGTGACACGCAGCTATAGATAACACCGGCCGCCGTTCCAACCAGCCGGGGAACCAGAAATTGCGGGATTGCACGAGCTGACCATGCCCACCGTCCTCCATCGTCTCTTGTTGACGTCCTGTCTGCTCCTGTCCTCCTGCGGATGGCTGATGCCGGCGCCGCAGTTGCGCGGCAACCGGGTTGATCCCGACTCGATAAAGGAACTGACGCCGGGGATCTCCACCAAGGCCGATGTGACCGCGGTTATCGGTTCGCCCACCGCGCGTGACACCTTCGACGACAACACCTGGCTGTACATCAGTGAGCTCACGCAGCAGCGCATCGGCCGCACACTGGGTGAGATCCAGCAGAACGTCGTCGTGCTGAATTTCGACGACAAAGGCGTGCTGAAATCCATCGACAAGCTCAACCAGGAGAACGCGCTGCCGGTCAGTGTCATCGCCCGGACCACAGCGTCGCCGGGTACCGAAGCATCGTTCATGCAGCAGCTTCTGGGCAACATCGGGCGCTTCAACCCGACGGGCGCCGGAACGCCAGGCGGTGCCGGCGGCGGCGGATCAGCGGGCGGAGCGCCCGGCGGGCCGCACTGACGGACCGAACCGGCGGGGGCCACATAGAGGCAACACCGGCGGTCTTGCCACCCAACCAGGTCTCGGGCAGCCTTCCCCCATCCCGAATGGATGCGTGACCCCTGGTCTGACTCCGGCCACGGCTGCGCGCGTCCCGCCACCCCAGACCAGGTCTTTCCCGATGGACGCTCTCCCCGTTCTCTCAGCAGCGGACGCTCTGGCGCTGCGCTACGGCGCCGAAGCATCGCCCCCAGGCGGACCCTGGAACCAGCATATCGCCCTGCTGCTGTCCCACCGCTCGATCCGCGGCTACCGGCCGGACGCGCTGCCGGAAGGCACGCTGGAGACGCTGGTCGCGGCGGCGCAATCCGCGGCGACCAGTTCCAACCTGCAGACCTGGTCGGTCATCGCGGTCACCGATCCCGACAGGAAAGCGGCCTTGGCGAAAGTGGCATCGAACCAGAAGCACATCGAGCAATGCCCGCTGTTCCTGGTCTGGGTCGCGGACCTCTCCCGCAACCAGCGGCTGGGCGCGCAGGAGGGGGTTACGCTCGAGACAATGCCCTATCAGGAGACCTTCCTGGTCGCCGCCATCGATGCCGCCCTCGCGGCCCAGAACGCCACGGTGGCAGCCGAATCGCTGGGACTGTCCTGCGTCTATATCGGCGCCTTACGAAACAACCCGCCGGAAGTGGCTCGGATCGTCGGCCTGCCCACTGGTGCGTTCGGGGTGTTCGGGATGTGCGTCGGCTATGCGTCAACGACTGCCGCCAGCGAGGTCAAGCCGCGCCTGCCACAGGACGTGGTGCTGCATCACGATGTTTATGACGCCACCGGCGAGCAGGCGCACCGCGCGGCCTATGATGCGCTGATAGGCGCATTCTCCGCCCGCAACGACATGGCGGCCGATACCTGGACGAGGCGTGTTATCGGCCGGATGGGCAAGATCGCCTCAATGGGAGGCCGCGACAAGATGGCCGCCGCGCTCCGCGCAATGGGGTTCGAACTGAACTAACGCGGCTTGGGCCTTCATATCGCGCCCGCGCCCGCGCCTTGCGAGGACCTTATCGACAGGTCCCCGTGAAACGCTCCCCGATCACGCTGGCATCGCACGTTGCGGTTCGGCGGTTTGTGCCGGCTTCGATGCGATCACCCGGTCCAGGCGCGACTGCTGCCGCGAAAAATGAGCCAGTACCGCCGAGAACGCGCCAAACGCCACCAGGCACATGATCAGATACAGCAGACTTCCCGTCGTCATGACCCTCTCCATCAAATGGTCCCGCGAACCGTGTATTCTGCATGACGC
>JBEKLE010000123.1:0-14848 GCA_050010355.1 Rhodopila sp.
ATCAGGGCACGCACCCGCCGCCGCTGCAAGCGATTTCAGGCAGCCATGGTCTCAATGAGCCTAATCGTCACTTAGCCGATCAGTCAAAAGCCATGTGCAGGGCTACAGGTTAGAACCAGTTCGCTTTGTCGACGACGTTGCGCAATGGCCGGCCTTCGGCGAAAGCGCGGCAATTGTCCTGGATGATCTGGAACCGCCGTTCGTTCAGATGCGGCCCGTATCCGGCCATGTGAGGGGTCATCAGCACGTTTGGCGTACCCCAGAGCGGATGCTCCGCGGGCAGCGGCTCCTGTTCGTAGACATCCAGTGCGGCGCCGGCGATTTCGTCCGCGTTCAGCGCGGCGACAAGGTCATCCAGCTTCGTGGTCATTCCGCGGCCGATATTGATAAAGAACGCACTGCGCTTCATCAGCCGGAATTTCGAGCGGTTGAAGAAGCCCTCGGTGGTCGGGGTGTGCGGCACCGTCAGGATCACGAAGTCGGCCTGCGGCAGGAGGGAGTCCAGGGCCTGGGCCGGATGGAGTTCCGCGACATGCTCCGGCTTGTCGGTGCGGCGGGCGTCCACCGCCAGCACGCGGACACCGAATGCGGAGAGCAACCTGGCGGTTTCCGCGCCGATGCCCCCGAGGCCGACGATCAGGGCGGTGGCGCCGGGAAGCGGGACAACGCCCTTGTCCTCGGGCGGCTTCTTCCATTCGTGCCGGAGTTGCTGCGGGATGAAGACGTGCAGACCACGGGCAAAGGCGAGCACGAAGGCCAGGATGTGGGCGCTGATATGGTCGTTGAAGATTTCGCGGAAATTCGTGACAGTGAGCGGGTGCGCGATGAGGTCCGGGTAGTAGTAGCCGGCGGGTGGGGCGGCCTGGGGGGCTTGCAGCCAGCGCAGGCGCTGGGCTTTTGCCAGCAGTGCGGGCGGCAGGGTGCCGAAGGCGGCGTCGGCGGTGACGATCGCGGCGGCGGCCTGATCGACGTCCTCGGCGACGATGAGTTTCATGCCGGGCACGGTGTCGGCCAGGCGCTTCGCCCATTGCAGGGTCAGCGGGGTTTGCGGCGGAAGCATCAGGAAGGTGAAGGCGTTGGTGTCGTTCATGGACGGCCTCGGGGAGAGATGGCTGGGCAGCATAGCACCGTCGGACGGATTAGCACCGGCACACGGCGGCATGCTTGACGGCCCATTACGCCGCCCCTGTTTGACTGTCGAATCCGATGACGCTGGATCGGATCGGCATTTCGTCAGGTCACCAACGCGATTTTGGGGACGATTCTTGCTGATCGCGAACGCGCGCTGAAGACGCGGTGGGATCGAAGTTGCCTGGTCATCGCCGTAGCAAACACGGTGGACAGCCGGAGTCTCGCAACATACGGATCTTGGGCGACTGAGCGTTTGAATAAGAATGCCATCCCGCACCGCAGTCGACGAAAAAACGTCAATCGAGATACCGGTAACACCCGACGGCAAGACCAGGCGCGGGTTCACGTTCTCGAACCACGCGACGGGCATAGTTGGATTAGCCGAAAATCGTATACATTTTCAAGGGAGCGCACTCGAGTTGTGAACAGGCAGGAGGATAGATCGAATGCCAGTACGGCTGATCCCCGCACTAGCCGCGGCAAGCCTGGTTTACAGCTACCCGGCGGCGCTACGCGCAGCGCCTCCGCCCGGTGCCGATCCGGACCTCGCTCCATGGTTTCGCAGCCTGCGCCAGCCGAACACCGATCTGTCGTGCTGCGATCGCGCGGACTGCCGGACTGTGCAATATCGTATCGTGGACGGCCACTTCCAGGCGTTCATTGGTGGCGAGTTCGCACGCTGGCAGAATCCGCCCTACGCCTGGGTCGATGTCCCGGACAGCAGCGTCCTGCACCGGCACGACAACCCTACAGGTGAGGGCGTGGCCTGCTGGGCGGGAATGAGGATTATTTGTTTTGTTGAGGGAACAGGCGCCTAGTCACGGCCCTGGCTCATCGTGGGACGTCTGCCAACGGTTTAGCCGATCAGCGCGTCCAGTTGGCGACCGCCTCCACGAAACCTGCAACGGCGCGATGCCGGACTCTTTTGTGTGGCCTCGACAGGCTGACCCTGGACGATAGCGAACGCGTTGTTTGCGCTGCAGACCTGGCTGTTGTTACTTAACCGACCGGTTTTCCATCGCGCCAACGGCGCAATACTCGACTGCCGCATCGGCACGTCCCAATGCCGGGTCGTTCCGTAATGCTTGGCATAGGGCGCCCCGATCTTGATCTCGGCGGGCGCGGCGGGCTGAGCGTTTGCCGAACCGGCGGCGCCGGCGCACAGCAAGCCGACTGCGAGAGGCTTGAACCTCATTTCCGTTCCCTTCCGGCGTCCTATCACGATGACAGGAAAGCGGCGGCATGTGAGACGGCCGGCTTACGCGATCGCGATCTAGAGCAACATTACCGTCAAACAACTAGAGCGCACTGACTGTTTGCAGTCAGCCGCAAAGCGCTCTACACCGCCGTCACCATCTCCCAAAGCTCATCCGCGCCGTTTTCGCAGGCAGACACGCCCACGCGCGCCGCCCATTCCGGATCCGCTCCGAACTCCTCCCGCCATGACCACAGCCGGCGTGTGGAGAGTTGCAGGGCGTATTCCTTGGTGAAGCCGACAGCGCCGTGCACCTGATGCGCGATCTCGCAGGCCAGGGTCGCGGCCTCGCCCACGCGTGTCTTGGCGACCGCAATCAGGAACAATTCGCGTTCGGCGCCGGTCTTCCCCAGGGCCTCGATCCCCAGGTTGGCCGCCGCCACCGCGGCCGCGGTCTGACCCGCCAGCACCGCCAGATTCTGTTGCATCGCCTGGAATTTGGAGATCGGGCGGCCGAACTGTACCCGCTCCTGCGCGTAGGTCACGGCCATGTCCAGCGCGCGTTCCAGTGCGCCCGACATCATCGTCGCCCGCGCCAGCGCGCCGCGGCGATACAGCGCCCCTCGCGACACCCCGTTCGGCAACGGCCGCGCCGCATCGGCGGACAGGCGGACGCTGGTGAACGTCAACGTGTCGCGGGGCTCGTTGGCAATGTTTTTGCCGAACGTGACCTCGGCGCCGCCGGTGCCTTCCAGGACGACTGCCATCTCGTGTTCCAGTCCGTCGGCGATCAGCACCGTCTTCGCCGCGTGCGACGCGTAGGGTATGCGGGACACCCTGCCCGACAGCTTCCAGCCGTTGCCGTCACGGAGGATGGTGAGCCGATCGGCGCCACGCACCGGCCCCACCGTCATCGGGCCGTCGGACGGTTCCAGCCCGGCACTGGCGGCAATCCAACCGGCCAGCATCGTTTCGGCCAGTGGCAGCGGCACGGAGTACCGCCCCGCCAGGCGCAGCACGGCAAACAGGTCCGACCATTCCGCATCCGCGCCACCGGCGGATTCCGGCAACGCGGCGAGTGGCACGCCGGTCTCGGCCACCGCCCGCCAGAGCTCGGCTGCAAATTCGCCGGTCTCCGAACGGTCGATGACCTGCTTGGTGGCTTTGTTCTCGAACAGCCGGGTCATGCTTTCCAGCAGCATCCGGGTTTCGTCACGAATGGCCATGTCCGTCGGTCCCTTCAGCGCAGGCCAAGGCCGCGGGCGATGATCCCGCGCAGGATTTCGCGTGTGCCGCCCTGGATGGAAAAGCGCGGCGCGTTCATCGTGCTGCGGGCGATCATCGAGACGTAGGTGTCCACCGCCTCCAGTTCCGGTTCGGTGGGGAACAGTTGCCGGGCGACCACGGGGATGTCCTGTTCGTAGCGCGTGCCCAGGTCCTTCACCACGGCTGACTCGTTATTGGGTTGCAACCCCTCGTGCAGCATCCCGGCAATCGACAGCGACATGCTCCGCAGAGTGGCCAACTGTGCGATCAGTTTCCCCAGGGCCACCGCGGTCGCCCTGTCGGGGTTCGGGCCCGCCTTGCGGACCATCTCTCGCAGCATCTGGAACAGCATCAGAAAACGGTCGGGGGCGCTGCGTTCGAACGCAAGTTCGCTGGTGACCTGGTTCCAGCCATTGCCTTCCGTACCCAGCAGACGGTTCTCGGGGACGATCACGTCGGTGAGGAAGATCTCGTTGAAATGATGCTCGTTCAGCAGATTGCGGACCGGCCTTATCTCGATCCCCGGCAACTTCAGATCCAGCAGGAACTGCGTCGCGCCGGCATGCCGGTCGGGTTCTTCGCGTCCGTCAACGGCCATCTTGCAGAACAGGATCGCATAGTCGGCGCGATGGGCGTTCGAGGTCCACAGCTTGCTGCCGTTGATCTTGTACCTGCCGTCGATTTTCACCGCGCGGGTGCGTGTGGCGGCGAGATCGGACCCCGAGTCCGGCTCGCTCATGCCGATGCAGAACGTCAGTTCCCCGGCGGCGATTTTCGGGCAGAAGAACTGCTTCTGCTCCTCGGTGCCGAAACGCAGGATGTTGGGGCCGCTCTGCCGGTCGCCGGTGTAGTGGGCGGAAAGCGGCGCACCGGCGGCCAACATCTCCTCGATCATCACGTAACGCTCGAAGGCGCTGCGTTCGTGACCGCCGTATTGTTTCGGCCACGTCATCCCGATCCAGCCGCGCCGGCCCATCGCGCGGCTGAAATCCCGGTTGAACCCGCTTCTGGTGAACCCCATCAGGTGCTGATGCTCCCTGATGAATTCCCGCACCTCGGCGCGCATCGCCTGCGCTTCCGGCGGAAGTTCGACGGGATCAAAACGAAACATCGGGGTGCCCATAGTCGTTTTACTACCAGTCCGTATTAAAGCCGGCGAAGGTGTGCGGAATACGGTGGATCTCGGTGAGCAGCTCTTTTATCAGGCCGACAGCGGTTCCCTCCGGGAAATGGAGATCGACAGAGTCCGCCACGCCACCGAAACGGTCGTCGATTGCCTTGGCCAGACCGTCATAGGTCGCGCAGGCGGCGAAGATCCGTACGGTGTCGTCAGATATTTCAGCCGCCATGCGGTCCCACTGCCCTTCGACCGACATGCGATGCAGTTTGGCACTCAGATCTTCCAACCCGTGCAGCGCCAGAATCGGCAGGTAAGTGCGTGTTGATCCGTAGAATCCGATACGCCGCCGGGCCTTTTCCATTTCGGCGGCCACTGTTTCTTCGTCCGGACCGGTGCAGATGAAACCACCGCCGTGGACGTCGAAGTTCAGCCGGGAGCGCCCGCTGCGGCGCATGCCCTCCATCATTTGCGGCAGGCACACCTGCTCCAGGTAGGCTCGGGAACACAGCGGGTGCATCCGCACGCCGTCGCCGACCTGGCCGGCAACCCGCAGCATCGCCTCGCCCACCGCGGCGACGGTCACCGGGACCATCGGCAGACCTGTCGGTTCGGGGGAGAAATCGAGCGTCATCAACGTCAGCTTGTAGTGCGGGCTATCGAAGTTCAGCCGCCCACGCGACTCCCAGGCGGTCCAGACCGCCCGCAGGGCCTGAACATAATCGCGCATCCGTGGCGCTGGGGCGGTCCACGGAATGCCGAAGCGCCGCTCGTTATGACCCTTCACCTGGCTGCCCAGACCGAGAACGAAACGACCGCGGGAATTGGACTGGAGATCCCAGGCCTGCTGGGCCAGCGTCGTCGGGCTGCGCGGAAACGCCACCACAACGGATGGTGTCAGCTCAACGCGACAGGTTTCCAGTGCGGCGAAAGCCAGCGGCGCCAACGGATCGTGCCCGAGTTCGACGGTCATCAGCGCATCGAATCCGGCTGCCTCGGCATCGCGGGCCGCCTGGGCGATGTCGCGCCAGTGCCGCTGCGGCAGAATCGTGTAAACGCGCATCAGCCAAGCGCCAGACGGCGTTCGACAAACCCAAGGCGGTCCTGGCCCCAGAATATTTCGTCGTCGATGACATAGCTGGGCGCACCGAACACGCCTCGTTCCAGCGCAGCCCTTGTGTCCGCCAGCCGCCGCTCGGCCCAGCAGGGGTTGCTGCCCAGCCTCAGCACCTGCTCGACGTTCAGCCCGACGTCGGCGACCAGCGACGCGAACGTGGCACAATCACCGGCGTTCTTCTCCTCCTCCCACACCGCCTTCAGCACCCGGTGCGCCAGCTTGATCGCCGGCTCGTCGCCCATCGTTTCCCGCAGCGCGATCACGCAGCTTGCGGAGTGCTGCTCGCTGGACGGGAAGTATTTCGGCTGCACGTGGATCGGGATGCCAAGATGGTCACGCCAGCGAACCAGTTCCTGCAGCCGGTACGCCTGCCGCTGCGGTGACCGCTTCGGCAGTGGCAACCCCCCGGACTTTGCGAAGACCTCGTTGAAATCAACCGGGTAGATGCGCAGGGAAGCACCGTGGGCCGCCGTCATGGCCTCGATTCGGGCTGCGCCCAGATGCGTCCACGGCGAATTCAACGAGACATAATAGTCGATGTGCAGGGCCATCGGCGTCCTCCCGATCATTGACGGCGATCTTGATGGACGGCGCGAATTGGCACAAGCCGGGCGAACCGGCGTAGGATCGAGGAACGACGGAGTTCAGTGACATGAAGTGGACCATCGGCGACGTCACCGTGACGAAAATCGTCGAACTGGAGATGACCGGCGGTTCGCGTTTCCTGCTGCCCCAGGCGACGCCCGAAGCGGTGCTGCCGATCGCCTGGCTGCAACCGCACTTCGCCGACGAGACCGGCCGTCTGCGGATGAGCATCCACAGCTTTATCGTCGAGACGCAAGATCGTCGCATCGTCGTCGACACGTGCCTGGGCAACGACAAGCAGGGACGCCGCATGCCGCACTGGAACGACCGCGACGGGCCGTTCCTGGCCGATCTGGCGGCGGCGGGCTTTCCGGCGGAGTCGATCGACACGGTCCTTTGCACTCACCTGCACGTTGACCATGTCGGCTGGAACACGCGGCTGGTGGACGGCCAATGGGTGCCGACATTTCCGCGTGCGCGCTATCTGATGGGCCGGACCGAGTACGAACACTGGCGCACAGTAAAGGACCGGCCGGACATGGCGGCCGTTCTCGCGGATTCGGTCACCCCGATCATCGAGGCGGGACTGGCGACAATGGTTGAAACCAATGAACGCATCTGCGATGAAATCAGCTTGATTCCGACGCTCGGCCATACACCCGGCCATGTCAGCGTGATGATCCAGTCGCAGGGCGAGCAGGCGCTGATCACCGGTGACTTCATGCACCACCCCTGCCAGATCGCGCATCCGGAATGGAGCACGCTGGCCGACAGTGATCCCGACCAGGGGATCGAAACCCGCCGCCGGATGTTCCGTCGCCTGGCCGGCACGCCGGTGCTGATCATTGGCACTCATTTCGCCGGTGTCACGGCCGGGCGGCTGGTGACCGACGGCGACAGCTACAGGCTGGATGTTTGAAGGAGACTCTCCCATGACTTACCTGAACAGCGGGATCTTTCTCGCACCGTTCCACGATCTGTCGGAAAATCCCATTCTGGCGCTGGAACGGGACCTGGAGCTGCTGCAACACCTCGACGCGCTGAACTACACCGAGGCGTGGATCGGCGAGCATCAGTCCGGCGGGTTCGAGATCATCGGCAGCCCCGAAGTCTTCATTGCCGCGGCGGCCGAACGGACGAGGCACATTCGCCTGGGAACCGGCGTGGTGTCATTGCCGTACCATAACCCGTTCATTGTCGCCGACCGGATGGTGCAGCTTGATTACATGACCCGCGGGCGGGCGATGCTGGGGGTCGGGCCGGGGTCGCTGGTGCACGATGCCAAGAAGATCGGCATCGATCCCGCCGACCAGCGCCGCATGATGAACGAGTCGCTCGATGTCATCGTTGAGTTGTTCCGCGGCGAGACCGTCACCCGCAAGACCGATTGGTTCGATCTGCGCGATGCGCGCCTGCAACTGCCGCCTTACACGCGGCCGCGGATGGAGATGGCGGTGGCGGCGGCGCGGTCCCCGGCCGGCGCGTTGGCGGCGGGGCGTCACGGGTTGGGGATGCTGTCGATCGGCGGCACCAGCGACGACGCGATGAAACACCATGCCAGCAACTGGGATCTTTACGCGACGACTGCCGCGGAGAACGGGCACGTGCCGGATCGCAAGAACTGGCGCCTGGTGACACTGATGCACATCGCCGAGACCCGCGAGCAGGCGCGGGAGAACGTGAAGCATGGCCTGGACAGGTTCTGCGATTATTTCCGCGACGTGGCGACGTTCCCGATCGTGCCGAACGATATTGTCGATCGGTACAACTTCATGATCGAGAGTGGCTCCGCCTGCATCGGCACGCCAGATGACGCGATTGCGTTTATCGAACGGCTGCTGAAGGGCTCGGGCGGCTTTGGCGTGATCATGGAACTGGCGCAGAACTGGGCCGACTGGGCGCAGACGAAGCGGCATTACGAACTGATGGCTCGGTACGTCCATCCGCACTTCCAGTCCTCGCGCGAGTGGCGCATCGAGAGCTACGGCTACGCACGCGACCACCATGATGAATTCACCGGCCAGTCGGGTGCCGCGGTGCAGGCGGAGATCGATCGATTGGCGGCGAAGCGGCGCGCGGCGGAGTGACGTCTGTCCATTAGGACAACGAACAGGCGACCCGGCTTTCGGCCCGAGTCGCCTCTCGGTGTGGTTAAAGGCTAAGCGAAAGCGTAGCCAGGCACTAGAACGTCGTGCCCTTCCGCACCAGAACAAAGTCCGTGGTTATTGTTTGGCCGACAACCACGGTGAACGTGTCATGATCTGTGGTATATAGATTATGAGAAACCGTGACCTGGGTCACGCCTGGCTTCACCGCCAGAGTGTAGGTCCCATCAGGACCGCTGGTGGTTGATCCCGTTCCCTGTGCGTATATGGTTGCGCCTCCGAGCGGACCCATGCCCCCGTCGCTGTCGAAGGAGACTTTTCCGGTCAGGGTGCCGACCGCTGGCGCCTCATAGAACGCGAGCGCCATGACCGACGCACCCTTGTTCACCATCAGCACTGGCGAAGCTTGCTGCGTTGCCGGTGGCCCCAGGTTGACCCATCGTGAGAAGTGAACGCCGGTTGGTGAGGTCGGCGAAAGCGCGGTGATCGCCTCGGTGCTGTTCGTCGTATCAACGTAACCTTCGACGTTCCCGCTCTTGGACAGTGCGCCGGTCGCATCCGGCTCGACCGTGACAAAGGTGTCGTTGAACAGCACGCCAGCGGTTTCGTCGAATGCGTCGATGGTGGCTCCCGAACCTGAACCTGACCCTGGCCCGCCGGGTGGAACATAGACCACCAACACGGTGATCGGGGCTTCCCCAACCAGTACAGGCGCCGGAGGGTTGTTGCTGCCGAAAGACGTGACGCCGACAGCAGGACCTCCGGCGGCCAGCGAACCGCCGCTGACCGTCATGAAAGAGAACAGGTAGGTCTGTTGGTCCGTGCCAGTACCGATTATCTGGGTTGGCGGCTGCGAACTGGCCGCGAACGTGCCCCCCGGCGCCGGAGCACCTCCGGAAATGGATTCGATCAGCGTAAACCCATTGGCGGAGCCGGTTCGGGTCGGCTGGCGCTGATGGGGACCCCGTGTGAGGTATACGTATTCGTAGGTTAGTGTTGGCATGTTTTTTCCCAGGTCGTGCTGCCTCGGGCCGGTCCGTTAGGCCTGATCTTCCACTGGGTCAACGAGTTTCGTGCCGGATAAAGAATAAAATTCGCTAGCCTGGTTCGCGTGTGATGACCGTTTGTCAAATGCCCCATCACGTTTCGCGTCTCGCCCATCGTGGGTCGCGCGATCCTGCGCCACGCGCCCCCGGTCGCTAGCGGACGTAGACCCGGACCTGGCTCGCGGCCAGGGCGGGATCGGTGCGCAAGGCCAGATGAATGCGGCTCTCCGGCACCCGGTCGCGCATGATCGCGCGCATCACGCCGGTGGCGCGCTGCTGACCAGCCGCGGCGTCAGACGTGTCCTTCAGGACCGACACGACGTCGTACTGCACGTCGGCATCGCGCGCTTCAGCGGCCCGTACCGCAGCGTGCAGCAGTTCGCCATAGTCAGGCGACGGGACCGTGTAATCGATCGTCACCAGCGGCGTGCGCGCGTCGAGCACCACAGGCACCGCCGGCGCGGGCTGGGCCTTGGCCTCCGGCGACGGGGCGAAGGTCCTCTGGTCGATCAGCGTGCAGCCGGTGAAGCTCAGAAGGGCCAGAACGGCAGGCATGAATCGGGTCACTGGCGATACTCCGGCGCGTCGCGATCGAGTTGCCGCTTGATACTCTCCAAATGCAATTTCGGCGAATTTCGTCCGCCCTCATGGCGCATCTGCACCGCAGTCGCCTCTGCGACGGCGCGCGGAACCGGCACGACCGGGCGGCCGGTGGACTGCGCCAGACGCTGCACCTCGCAGGCGCGCTCCAGATAATACAGATCGTCCCAGGCCTTGGCGATGCTGGGGGCCAGAATCAGGACGCCGTGGTGCTTCATGAACACGATGTCGGCGTCGCCGGCCGCGGCGGCGATGCGGTCGCCCTCCGACTCGTCCAGCGCGAGCCCGTTGTAGGCTTCGTCCACCACCGTGCGGCCGTAGAACTTCAGCGCGGTCTGTCCGGCCCAGATTAGCGGCTCGCCTTCCACCATGGTCAGTGCGGTGGCGTTCGGCATGTGGGTGTGAAACGCCGCGCGGGCCCGCGGCAGACGGGCGTGCAGACGGGCGTGGATGTAGAACGCAGTGTCCTCCGGGACCCCATCCCCCGCCACCACACCACGATGGAAGTCGCAGATCAGCAGGCGGGATGCGGTCATTTCGGCAAACGACCAGCCGTCGGGATTGACCAGGAAGAGATCGTCGCGGCCCGGTACCATGAAGGACAAGTGGTTGCACACACCCTCGTGCAGGCCCATCCGCGCAGCCGCACGGAAACAGGCGGCAAGGTCGACGCGCGCCTGCCAGATGTCGGGACTGTCGAGGTCAGTGTTTCGTGATACCATCATGGTTGGCAGGCTTACAGGAAGCCGGCGCTTGGGCAAGATCATGGCAGGGACGAACTTACGAATCGACGGCAAACGGCTTTGGGACACCCTTATGGGGTTTGCCGAAATCGGCGCCACCCCCAAAGGCGGCGTGCGCCGGCTGACACTGACCGACGTGGACAAGCGCGGGCGCGACCGGTTCCGTGCGGAATGTGAGGCACTCGGGCTGGCGGTGCGGGTGGACGCCATCGGCAACATGTTCGCCCGCCGCCCCGGACGCGATCCCTCGCGGGCGCCGGTGCTGTTCGGCAGCCATCTGGACAGCCAGCCGAGCGGGGGGAAGTTCGACGGGGCGCTGGGCGTTCTGGCGGGACTGGAGGTGATGCGCAGCCTGACCGATCTGGATATCGTCACCGAAGCCCCGCTGGAACTGATCAACTGGACCGATGAGGAAGGCAGCCGGTTCGGCCACAGCCTGATGGGATCGGGCGTCTGGGCGGGCGTCTTCGGGCTGGAGAAGGTCTACGCGCTGACCGACACCGAGGGCGTGTCGGTGGCGGCCGCACTGGACGGGATCGGCTACCGCGGACCCGAACCCGCGTCTCCGTTCAAGGCGGACGCATACTTCGAACTGCATATCGAGCAAGGGCCGATCCTGGAGCGCGAGGGCCGGCAGATCGGGATCGTCACCGGTGCGCAGGCGCAGGTGTGGTACGATGCGGTGACGGTCGGCCAGGACAGCCACGCGGGCACGACTCCGCCGTCGACCCGCAGGGACGCGCTGGTCTGCGCCGCGCGCATCGTCGATCTGGTGGATCGGATGATGCGGGCGCGGGGCGAGGACGGGCGTGGCACGGTCGGGCAATTGCTGGTCTCACCCAACAGCCGGAACGTGGTGCCGGGCGAGGTGCGGTTCTCGGTCGAGTTCCGGCACCCGCGCGATGCGGAGCTGGAAGTTCTGGAAGGCGAATTTCCGGCCGCTGCGCAGGCTGTTGCCGATGCGTGCGGGGTGCAGCTGGAACTGACGACGCTGTTCAAGGTTGCGGCGCAACCCTTCGACCCGGCCTGCGTCGAACTCGTGCGCCAGGGCGCTGCCAGGCTTGGTTACAGCACCCGCGAAATCGTCTCCGGCGCGGGACATGACGCGGTGTATGTGGCTCGACATGTCCCGACGGCGATGATCTTCACGCCGTGTCTGGACGGGCTGTCACACAACGAGGCGGAAAGCATCGAGCCTGAGGAAGCCGAGGCGGGATGCCAGGTGCTGTTCGAAGCCGTGGTGGCACGGGCCAATCGCAGGCTCTGACTGAGCACCACCGTCTTTTGCGGCGGCACAGGAACGCCTGTCGGGTGACCGTCGAGACCGGGCATCAGCCCGGGTGAGAAGTGGCCTCGAGGTTCTAGCGGAGGCGAGGCTGCACGTTGTCCATATTTAGCCGTTCAAAGAAGGAATCTGATCCACATCAAGCTGCCGCTGATCAGATCGACACACGATTGTTCCGACATCATCGAAGGCACGGATTACCGGCCGGTCTAGTATAGCAAAGTCGTCGGCCGCTTTCCTGATTCGGTCAACACCGTTTCGCAACGGTTGTGCTTGCACCCGCACCGCGACCCTGATCGTTCCCGGTGAATGGTCGGCAACCCGGCGCGTGGTGACCTCGGAACTTTTTATTGCGCGGACATCCGGGCGGTGCTATGAGTGCTGCCGAACACTTCCCCGAAACGCTCCGGGAGGCCAGCATGTGGACCATGAGTGGCGAATGCCCACGCCGGCAAGTTCGCTAGTCGGCGACAGCTGAACAAGGGTTTATATTGGTAAATCATTGAAATCGGAAGAAGCCGGGCGGTACTCGTTTGTGCCGTCCCGATCCGTACTTCGTGATTACAACTATCCACGAAAACGCGACACGAAAGGCGGCCAGCGGTTGACCTGTTGAACCGGGTTTCTGCTCGGCTCGCCGATCAGCACCGGCCCGAATCGCGCCCTGTGCGCCTGGGTCTGTTCAGACCTTTATAGGAACGTCTTGGTCGGTCATGCAGCGGCCGGTTGACAGCAGAGGATCAACCAATGGGATATTTCGTGGCTGGCGGTGCAGTCGTTGCCTCGCAGCAATTCGGGGCGACCCAAACTGATGTGTTCTCAGTTGATCAAAATGGGCGACTGAACGTCTCCTGGGGGATGGGCGAGCGCGGATGGCAGGCGGCAGCAGCGATCGGCCCTGCAACCCACGTCACCCCAGGCGGGTTTCTGGCGGCGTCGCAGCAACTGGGCGCTAATCAGACGGATGTATTTTTCGTCGATAACAATGGCCAGCTGAACGTCTTCTGGATTGACGGTCAGGGTGCGTGGAACGGACCCGAGAAGATCGGCCCCGCGGGGATCGCCCAGGCAGGGACTTTCCTCGCGGCGTCTCACCAATGCGGTGCCACTCAGACCGATGTGTTTCTGGTTGATAAGGACGGCCAGTTGAACGTCTTCTGGGTCACCGGCGAGCGAGCATGGAACGGGCCGAGGAAGATCGGCGCGGCGGGCATCGCCAGTCCCGGCAGTTTCATTGCGGCTTCCCGGCAATTCGGGGCCGACCAGACCGACGTCTTCCTCGTCGACTGGGAAGGCCAGTTGAACGTCTTCCGGGTCACCGGCGAGCGGGCGTGGAGCGGGCCGGAACAGATCGGCCCCACAGGGATTGCCGCCCCGGGCAGCTTTCTCGCGGCCTCGCACCAGTTTGGCGCCGATCGAACCGGCGTCTTCCTGGTCGATCAGAATGGCCAGTTGAACGTCTTCTGGGTCACCGGCGAAGGGGCATGGAAGGGGCCTGAAAGGATCGGCCCGGCGGGCATCGCCGACCCGGGAAGTTTCCTGGCGGCGTCCCGGCAGTTTGGCGCCAACCAAACGAACGTCTTCCTGGTCGATAAGAAAGGCCAGTTGAACGTCTTCTCGGTCCTCGGCAAGGGGTCATGGAAGGGACCCGAAAAGATCGGCCCGGCGGGCAACGCCAAGCCCGGCAGTTTCATCACGGCCTCTCAGCAAATCGGCGCCCACCAGACCGATGTCTTCCTGATCGATAAGAACGGCCAACTGAGCGTCTTCTAGTACAATCGAACAGCGTGAGATATTCCAGGGATGCGCGCGATCGTCACGACAGACGGGTGTATGACGATGGGAGCCGAGACATTCCGGGCGGCACTCGGGCGCGGTGGAATTCGGACCGACAAGCAGGAGGGAGACGGTGCGACTCCGGCTGCCCTGTTGCCGCTGCGCAAGGTGCTTTACCGGCCCGATCGCGGCGAGGCACCAGTCTGCGCGGTGCCGGTCGAAGCGATCACGCCGAACCACGGCTGGTGCGACGATCCGGGCCACCAGAGCTACAACCAACAGGTTCGCCTGCCGATCAACGCAAGTGCGGAAGCGCTTTGGCGCGACGACGCGATCTACGACATCATCGGCGTCCTCGGCTGGAATGACGCCCCGGTGCAGCCAGGGCGCGGTTCGGCGATTTTCCTTCATCTGGCGCGGGCGGACTTCTCACCAACCGAGGGATGCGTGGCGCTGGCGCCGCCCGATCTGCGGCGCGTCCTGGCGCTCAGGCTGACCGAGATCCGCGTTACGGCGTGAACCGCTCGGCCACGGCCTGGCAACGCAGCGCCAGCCTGCAGACCGAGAAAACCCAGCCCCCGTCCAGCATCCGGCCGGTCCGTCCGCGGACGTCGTCGAGAAAATCGCGGTAATAGGTTACCGGAAGCGTTGTGCAGTCCTGGTAGCGCGTCCGCCGCCGGTTTGCCACGAACATGTGGTCGCCACCCTGCCTGCCCTCGATGTCGAGGTTCTTGCGCAGTTCCAGGGTGCCCTCGGTCCCGACGAGAAACAGCCGGCCGTCACCCCAGTCCGGCAGGCCGTCCGGCGTGAACCAGTCGAGTCGCATCGTCCCGGTCATCGCGTCGCTGCGCAGGGTGATTTCCGCGAAGTCCTCGAAGCCGG
>JBEKLE010000124.1:0-14815 GCA_050010355.1 Rhodopila sp.
AGCGGACGAAAATCACCGCCGAGCTGTCCGCGATGCTGAAAACTCTAAAGGTATCAGTGCCCAAGCAAATCCTCTTGGTGGAGGAGCCGCCTTCGGCAACCGCCGCGGCTTAGGCACACGCCCCGAATCTGTCCCTTGTAAACGATTGAGATATTGGCGAAATTCCGGCCGTCTGCCGCACCACCGCGAACCCAGGTCAGACGGGAGGAACGGACATTGCGAGCAGTCGGATGGATATTGATGGCCGCGCTGTTGGCGGCTCCCATGACGGCGTGGGCGCAGACTGAGGCGGTCTACCAACTTGGCCATTTCGCCTTTGAAGACGGTGACGAAATCCCCGACATGAAGGTCGGCTATGTCACGTGGGGCACGCTCAACGCTTCGAAAAGCAACGCAATCCTCATGGTGCCCGATACCAGCGGCGACCGGCATGGTTACGATGCGCATATCGGGCCTGGCAAAACATTCGATACGAACAAATATTTCGTGATCGGGGCCGACCCGATCGGTGGGGGGACCTCATCCTCACCTAAAGACGGGCTCGGCATCGCCTTTCCGAAATACTCTATCCGCGACATGGTGCGTGCCCAGCACGAAATGATTGCCAAAGGGCTAGGCATTACTCGGCTGCTCGCGATTGGCGGCGGATCGATGGGGTCGTTTCAGGCCGTCGAGTGGGGGATCAACTTCCCTGACGCTATGAGCGGTCTGATCATGATCGTGCCGGCGGCGCGTAGTGACCACCATTTCGCTGCCGTTGTCGATGCGTTGGAGGCGACGATCACGCTTGACCCGAAATACCAGGGCGGCAAATACACGGAGAATCCGACCGAAGGCATCCGCCGCGCTGCGTTGATCTATTTCCCCTGGGTGAGCAGCGACGACTACCTGGCCACGCTCGACGAAGCCGCTTATGAGGCCGGCAAAAAGGCGGCGGGCGAGGTTTGGGTAAAGAACTGGGACGCCAACAGCATGCTCTGGCGCTACCTGGCCAGCCGCAATTTCGATGCCTCTAAGCCGTTTGGCGGCGACATGATGATGGCGCTCGCCCAAATCAAGGTGCCTGTGCTGTTGCTGCCCAGCATGAGCGACCGCACGATCCCCGGCTATCTCACGCGCGAGCTTTACCGCGGTCTACGTAGCCGGACCATCTATGCGGAAATTCCTTCCATCCGGGGTCATAGCGCCGGCTTCGCGCCGCCGGGCACGGCAGAATACGCGTACGTCAGCGACCAGATCCGTGCGTTTCTGGCGGGACTACAGAATTGACTGACCGATTAACGGGTGACCGGCGCGACAACCGGAATTGAGATAACGGTGGCAGCCCCGTGGCGGCATCCGAGCGATGGTCGAAAATCTATGGGTGCATTCACCGCTTTTCTCCCTGTCTGTTCCCTTATTTATTTGGTCAAGACCTCGTTTCTTTAGTTTCACATGGATTCGTCTAATTAAATCAAGAGACATGCTCTGTCTGGTCTGACAACAGCCATGGAATCTCGAACGGCCGGCCCATGCGGTTCAGCTCGCCCGTATAACCCACAAATGGCGCCTGCTGAAACCACGTCACCGGACGCCTACCATTTGGGATCAGCGGCCCTCCACCGAGTAGGCGAGCTTTCCCGGTGTCGATCCGAAGGCGCCTGATCCCGAACTAACGTAGAGCATGCCGTCAACAACAACAGTGCCCGGCCCATCGATCGAACCACCGTGGGCTGGGATGCCGTTGACCGTTTGGTACTCGGTTTTGTGTCCACATTCCAGACGATACGGCCATCTCGTGATGAATAAGCCCGGAGGTGACCGTCGAGCCCGCCGGAAAACACGACGCCTAGGATAACTGTGACGGCCGCCGACTGTGCTGGGCAGCATCCGGCAACTCCGTTGCAGCCAGGGTGGGGTGTGTGCCAGACCTCCTCACCGGTTTGCAGTTGGAGCGCATGAAGCCCGCCACCTTGCTTGCCATCCAGCAGGAACCACCTCTGGATTGAACACCGAGATCTGGGACCCGGGCGTACCAACCGGAACGACGTCGAGCTTACATCCGAGACGGCAACGTAAAGGGTGCTGCCGTCAGTTGCGGAACCCCATTGCACGCCGCCCAAGGGGCTGCCACGTCCGACGCGCTTCTGCCAGATGATCTCGCCGTTGCGATCCGGATCGACGGCCGTCACTCGGTCGCGACGCTGTTTGGTCAGGTGACGATGAGGCTGCCCCGGTTTCGTTGTGGCGCGTGCGGCCGCATCGAGACGGGCCTTACCGGGCCATCGCATTGCCGCTCGACACCGGAGCTGGACCGGCTCCGGGCGCATCCGTCCGCCCTGATGAGCTACCAGGTGACCGCTGACCTGCTGAGGCAGATGTTTCCGGTCGACGCCGGAATGGATCCGGAGACGTTGCGCCGCCCACACCCTGAAGGCTGGCGCCGCGCTCGGCTGAGGGTCGGGACCGCGATCACCGAAGGGACGCCCAATTGCCTGGTGAACCGCCGGATGAACAAAAGTCAGCAAATGCGCTGGTCACGGCGCGAAGCCGACCCACTACTTCAGGTTCGGTGCGCGGTCGATAATGGAACGTTCGGTTCTGACTACGGACAGAGATTCCACTCAGCCAACGATTCGTTCCCGCCGGCCGCCATTGCCGCCTTACCCCCGGTTTTGCGGTGGTCCCTGCCGCTGGCTGCGGCCTGGGGGCGGCGCGCGAGGCGGCTGTCGGCCTGAGGGCGCTGGTGCTACCTACGGGGTTGGTCGCCCTTGCACTGGGCTGGCAAGTCATCGCAATGGTGGTCAGGGGTCATGAGCCAAGCCGGCGTTTGTAAGTCGGGTCCTTGCCGGAGCTTTTGGCAGGAAGTACGGCGGCTGGTGCGTGCGTTGCCGTCCGCGGCACCGGCGCTACTGTTTGGCCTGCGCCTTTGGGCCGCGGTGTGCCTGTCGCTCTACATCGCGTTCTGGCTCGAGCTTGACAACGCCTTCTGGGCTGGCACGTCCGCGGCGATCGTTTGTACGCCGAAGCTAGGTGCCTCACTGCGCAAGGGTTGGTACCGCATGGTCGGTACGATCGTCGGGGCCGTGGCGATCGTGGCGCTGACCGCGTGCTTTCCGCAGAACCGCGCGGCTTTTCTCCTCAGCCTGGCCCTCTGGGGCGCAGCGTGCGCGTTCATGGCCACGGTGCTGCGCAACTTCGCGTCTTATTCGGCGGCGCTGGCCGGCATCACGGCAGCGATCATCACGAGCGACCAGCTCGGCGCGGTCGGGGGCCTGAACGGGGAGGCCTTCCGGCTCGCCGTTGCCCGCGCCAGCGAGATTTGTATCGGTATCGTCTGCGCCGGCGTCGTGCTGGCGGCGACCGATTTCGGCGGCGCCGCGCGTCGGCTCTCCGCCCAGCTTGCCGCAATAGCGGCAGAGACCATGGGCCGATTTACCAGCACCTTGTTGTTGGCCGGATCGGAGCTTCCGGACACGCGGGCGGTGAGACGCGGGCTGATCGGGCGCGTCGCGGCGCTCGACCCGGTCATTGACGAAGCGCTCGGAGAATCCGCCCAGTTCCGCTATCATTCGCCGGTCTTCCAGATGACGGTGGATGGTCTGTTCGCCGCCCTGGCCGGGTGGCGCACCGTGGCGACACGCTTGGAGCGGCTGCCGCGTGATCAGGCGCGAGCAGAGGCGGGTGCGGTCCTGCAATTGTTCCCCCAAGCCTTACGATCGGCGCCGTTGCTGGGCGAGCCAACACGCTGGGTCGAACACCCGGCCAGCCTGCGCGTCGCCTGCGACGAGGCGGTACGGACATTGAGCGCGTTGCCGACCGATGCACCATCATTGCGGCTGCTGGCCGACCAGGCGGCTGACATCTTAAGCGCAGCTTCGCAAGCGCTCCTGACGCTGGGATTGCTGGTCGACGACCCCGCCGGCCCCAATCCTCCACGTGGCAGTGTCCGGCTGCGCGTGCCCGATTGGCTGCCGGCCCTCGTCAATGCGGCACGTGCGTTCGTCACGATCGGCCTGGTCGCACTGTTCTGGATCGTGACCGGCTGGCCGAACGGCGCCCTGGCGATCGCCTTTGCCTCGATTGTGGTCATCTTGCTCGCGCCGCGCGCGGACCAGTCCTACGCCGCGGCGGTAGGCTTTTTGACCGGCATTGGCTTGACCGCCATTCTCGCGGCGATCGTCGAGTTCGCGGTGCTGCCCAGCCTGGCAGGCTTCGCTGCGTTCAGTGCCGCGCTTGGCCTTGTCCTGGTGCCGGCCGGCGCGCTCATGACCCAGCCCTGGCAGACCGCGACGTTCACGGCGATGGCGTTCTTTTTCATACCGCTGCTGGCGCCCGCGAACCACATGAACTACGATCCCCAACAATTCTATAACACGGCATCGGCGATCGTCGTTGGAGTAGCCACCGCCGCGCTTGCATTCCGTTTGCTGCCGCCACTATCGCCGGCGCTGCGAACCCGACGGCTCTTGGCGCTCACGCTGCGGGAATTGCGTCATCTGGCGACGGGTCCGATGCGGGGAACGGCACATGATTGGCAAAGCCGCATCTATAGCCGCCTTTCAGTGCTGCCGGAGCAGGCCGAGCTGTTGCAGCGCGGGGAGCTCTTGGCCGCGCTTTGCGTGGGGGTCGACATCATCCGTCTCCGCCGCGTCGCCCCGCCGTTCGATCAGCCCTTGGAGCTCGACGCGGCGCTCAAGGCGGTGGCATGCGGCAACAGCGTCGTTGCGGCGGAACACCTCGCCCAACTCGACCGCCGATTGGCCGCGCTGCCCGGCAGCGCTAGGCCAGGGCCGCAAATCCGGCTGCGGGCGCGTGCCAGCATTGTTGCGTTGGCGGAGGCGCTTACCCGGCATGCCGCCTATTTCGATACGGGAGCAGCAGGGTGAGGTTTACGGATATAAATCTCTTCGGCGTCTATGTCGCTCCGATCTCGTTGATGATGGTGGCCGCCTGGCTGATTGTGATCGGGTTGCGCCGGGTCGTAGCGCCCTTCGGCCTGTTGCGGCGCGTCTGGCATCCGGCGCTGTTCGTGTTTGCGGTCTACATAATCGTGCTGTCGTCCATTGTCCTCGTCGTCGCGCTTTGAGGTCCGCGGATGGCTGACGTCGAACTCAGATCCGATCACGCGGCTAGCGAGGAGGGCGACGGAGGTAAGGACGCTCGCCACGTGGCGAGCGACGCCGGAACTGCCAAGTCACGACCCTGGGTGGCTCGCGTGCTGATCACGCTCGGCACTGTCGCGGTCGCGGCCCTGCTCGGCTGGGCGATGTGGAATACATACATGGCAGCGCCATGGACGCGTGATGGCGCTGTCCGTGCCTATGTCGTTACGATAGCGCCCGAAGTGGCCGGACGAATCGTCGAGCTTCCGCTCGCCGACAATCAATTTGTACACAAGGGCGATTTACTCATGGTGATCGACCCGAGTGACTACGCTATCGCGGTCGACCTGGCCGAGGCCGCCGCAACACAGGCACGGGCCAATGCGGACAACGCCACGCGGGAGGCCAGCCGACGCGCCCGATTGACGAACCTCGAGGCCTCGGACGAGGAGAAGCAGACCTACGCCAGCAACGCGCAGGCCATTGAGGCGACCTATCAGCAGGCTGTGGCGAAACTAGCCCAGGCTCGTGTCAATTTGCAGCGCACAAATATCCATTCGCCGGTCAACGGATATGTAACCAATCTGCTCGCGCGACTGGGCGATTACGCCAATGTTGGGCAGACCCGGGTGTCGCTCGTCGATGCCGATTCGTTCTGGGTTGACGGCTACTTCGAGGAGATCAACATCGAGGCAATCCAACTGTGTGACCCCGCAAACATCAAGCTGATGGGTTACCGCCAGATCGTTCATGGCCATGTCGACAGCATCGCCCGCGGCATCAACGTCGCGAACGCGCAAGCGGACCAGACGGGGCTCGCCTCGGTGAATCCGATCTTTACCTGGGTTCGACTTGCCCAGCGTGTGCCGGTGCGCATCCATATCGACCAAGTGCCGAATGGCGTACAGTTAGTTCAAGGTATGACCGCGACAGTGGAAGTGCAGCACCACAATGGGGCGGCTCAGTCCCGAGACAATCAACTTGGCCCCGTTCGGACCGATGCACAAGACAACGGGCGCTGCGGACCGAGTTCAAACATGCTAGAAAGAGGGACCTCGCTTTCCGGCGCGGGTCCGGATCCGAGAGGTCAGCCTTGATGGGGGCGGCGGTCATCGTTGATTCCACCGCTTTAACCAGGGCGCAATCGTTCAATCGGCGTGCGGCGACAGGCGGCATTGCGCGTTGGGGATCGTCAGCCCACACTCCGACGCGGTGAGGGGGAGGTTGCCGAGTGTCGCAACGCTCACGGTGTGGAGACGTGTCTAACCGGCCGTTCAGCTGGCGAGATGCAGGCTACGCCCTTATCGGGCGCATGCTACGGTTGGGCCTGGTCATTGGCCTGGCAAATCTTCTCCTTCCCTCCGCGTCAGCGCAGGTCGCAGATCGTCCGCCTGACACGATGGAGGCGCGCCTGCGGGCATGCGCGGCCTGCCATGGTGAGCAGGGCCAGGGCACGGACAACGATTATTTCCCGCGCCTCGCCGGCAAGCCTGCCGGCTACCTGATGAACCAGCTTGTCGCCTTCCGGGACGGCCGGCGCCGCTACCCGCCAATGAACTATCTGCTCGAATACATGCCCGACTCGTACCTGCAGCAGATGGCGGATCACCTCTCGGGACTGCGCCCGCCGCCGCCGCCGCCAACCATCGCCGATGTCAGTTCCGGCATCCTGGCGCGTGGACAGGCGATTGTGACACAAGGCGATCCCACGCGCGGCGTGCCCGCTTGTTCGGGATGTCACGGCACCAGGCTCACCGGAATGGAAACGGCCATTCCTGGCCTTGTCGGGCTGCACGCGAGCTACATCAGTGCGCAACTGGGCGCATTCCGCTACGGCACCCGCACCGCTCCCTCGCCTGACTGTATGCAACTGGTCGCCGCCAGCCTCACCGAGAGCGACGTGACTGCCGTCGCTGCCTGGCTCGCGTCTCGGCTAGTTCCGGCCGATCCATCACCTGTTCCGCACGGTTCATTGGCGATGCCATTGGCGTGCGGCAGCGAACCGAACTGAGAGCCGGGTGAGCGCCATGCGCAACTGCCACGCCGTGTTGGTCAGCGTCCTCCTCGCGGGCCTGCTGCCTGTCGGCGCGTCTCGATCGGCGCACGGTCAGGATGCGGCGCTGCTGGCCACGGGCGAATACCTGGCCCGGGCAGGCGACTGCATCGCCTGCCATACCAATCCCGGCGGTGCGCTGTTCGCGGGCGGGCTTGCCATGCCAACGCCGTTCGGCACGCTTTATTCGTCCAACATCACGCCAGACCGCGAGACCGGCATCGGCACCTGGACAGAGGATCAGTTTTACGCCGCCTTGCATACCGGACGCTTCCCGGATGGCGGGCTGATGTACCCGGCCATGCCCTACGGCTCCTACACCAAGGTTACACGCGCCGATTCAGACGCCATTTACGCGTATCTTCGTTCGGTCCGGCCGGTGCATCAGCCGAACCGGCCGCAGGACCTGCGTTTCCCCTATGACAACCGCTCGCTCATCCTGGGTTGGCGCACTCTGTTCTTCGGCGAAGGCGAGTACCAACCTGACCCGACGAAGTCAGCCGAATGGAATCGCGGCGCCTATCTCGTCGAGGGTCTTGCCCATTGCGGGATGTGTCACACGCCAATCAATGCGCTGGGCGGCAACTCGCAGTCGCAAGCGTTCCAGGGCGGCCTGATCCCGATGCAGAACTGGTACGCGCCGTCGCTTACCTCCAACAAGGAGGCCGGCCTCGGCGACTGGACCATCGACGAGATTGTCGAACTTCTGCGCACCGGGGTGTCACATCGAGGCGCTGTCTATGGACCGATGTCGGAAGTCGTGTTCGACAGCATGCAATATCTGAACGACACCGATGTCCGCGCGATGGCGATCTATCTGAAGAGCCTCGGCGAGGGCACGCCACCCGCGACGGAAATCACCAGCATTCCGACACCCGAGAGCAGCCTGCTGGTGCATTTGGGCCAGACGGTTTACGAGGCGCGCTGCGCCATCTGTCATGCAAGCGATGGCAGCGGCATGCCGCCCGCGTATCCGCCGCTGGCGGGCAATCCTTCTATTCAGATGCAGTCTGCGGTGAACCCGATCCGCATGGTGCTGAACGGCGGTTTCCCGCCGGGCACGCAAGCCAACCCGAGGCCCTATGGCATGCCGCCCTTCGCACAGCGTCTGTCCGACGACGAGGTTGCCGCGGTCGTCACGTATATACGGGCTGCCTGGGGCAACCGTGGCGCGCCGGTATCTGCGCGCGATGCAAATCAATTGCGTACCGCACCTTTGGATTGATCTGCCATGCTGAACTCGGAACCAATCGAAACCGGCACTGAGGACGCGTTCGTGCAACATACCCCGAGCCAAGGATCTCCCGGAGCAATTGCATTGGCTGGTATCGCAACGCTCATTGTTGTTGCGATCTGGTTTGCCTTCTATCTACTGGTGTTCGTGCCGCGCGCGGGGGCACCGTGAGCGACGGCGCCCTGCCCGATCAGGACGAGAATCGAAGCGAGCGCCTCGAGCATCGTTGGGCGGCAGTTGCCACCTCCATCATCGCCCTGCTGATCGTGATGGCCGTGTTCGCCGGCGTGCACCAGGCGGTGCTTCCGCAAAGTCGCGTTGAGACCGCTGATCCTCGCACGCTGCATCTCGGCGGCGAGTTCATCGAGAGCAACCTCGGCAGTGCCCTGCAACCTGACAGCTCAGTCATCGTGCGCGCAATCGGCCAGCAATACTCGTTCACGCCGCAGTGCATCCTGGTGCCGACGGAGACACCGATCACGTTCCGCGTCACCAGCGCCGATGTGGTGCACGGGTTCCTGATCACTGGGACCAGCATCAATCTCATGCTGGTGCCAGGCTACATTTCCAGCATTCCGGCGCGCTTCTCCACCCCGGGCGAACGGCACATGCCATGCCACGAATTTTGCGGCTTTGGGCATGAAGGCATGTGGGGCCGGATCAAGGTCATCGACAAGGCAGAGTTCGCGCGACTGGCCGCAGATACCAGGAGGTTGAGCTGTGTTGCCCAGTAGACGGATGATCCTGGCGCATTTCTGGCTGGCCTTCGGAAGCTTCGGCGCGGCGCTACTGCTGGGCGAATGGCAGATGTTCGTACGCAGCCCACTGCACGCGTGGATCGGCGATCCCGAAATCTATTACCGCTCTGTTACCGCGCACGGCACCACGATGGGCTACGTGTTTCCGACACTCGTCGCGATGGGGTTCGGATACTTCGTAACCGAGGCTGCCTTGCATCGCCCGCTGGTTGGCTTGCGCTGGGCATGGACGGGCTTCGCCCTTGTCGCCATCGGTATGGTCACTGCCGTGGTCCCTGTCGCGTTGGGTCGAGCCTCGGTGCTGTATACCTTCTACCCGCCGATGATCGGCAATGCATTCTATTACATCGGGGTTGTACTCATCGTTGTTGGCTCCTGGATCTGGGTCGCGCTGATGTCGGTGAACCTGTACATCTGGAAGCGACAGAACCCTGGTGCGCCGGTACCATTCGCGATGTTCGCAACGGTCGCGGGATCCTACCTTTGGGGCTGGACGGCGGTTGGTGCCGCTCTCGAACTGATTTTCCAGATCATCCCCGGTGCCATCGGCCTTACCAACACTATCGACGCTGGTCTCGCGCGCGTCTTCTTCTCCTGGACCTTGCACGCGATCGTCTATTTCTGGCTGATGCCAGCCTATATTGCTTACTACACAATCGTTCCACGAGCGATTGGCGGCAGGCTGTTCAGCGACCAGATGGGGAGGATCTCCTTCATACTGTTCCTTGTTGTCGCCATGCCGATCGGCGTGCACCACGTGTTCGGGGACCCAGAAGTCGGCTCCGGGTTCAAGTTCCTGCACTCGGTGTTCACCGGACTGGTTGCCATACCGACGCTGCTGACCGTGTTCACCATCTGCGCATCGGTCGAAACCGCGGCACGACTGCGCGGCGGCCGGGGATCGCTGGGATGGCTGGCGAAATTGCCGTGGCGCAACCCGGTCATGCTCGGCGCGGCATTTTCCTTCATAATGCTTGGCTTTGGCGGCGCGGGTGGCCTTATCAACATGAGCTATCAGCTCAACAGCACAATCCATAATACGCAGTGGGTCACCGGGCACTTCCATCTGATTTTCGCCGGCGCCATCGTCATCATGTATTTCGTCATCGCCTACGACACGTGGCCGCATTTGACGGGTCGTACTCTGGACAGTCTCGATCTGATGCGGACGCAGCTTTGGCTATGGTTCATCGGTATGATCGTTCTGACGTTCCCGTGGCATTACGTCGGCATTCTCGGCATGCCGCGCCGCATGGCGTTCTACGACTACACCGATCCGGTCATCGCCCAGCAAGCGGCATCCGTCGTGATGTCAGTTATAGGCGGCGCCATTTTGGTTATATCCGCCGCGCTGTTCCTCGTGGTGCTGGCACGCGGCCAGATATCGGCGCGCGTGGAGCCGGGCAACTACCGCTTCAGCGTTGCCATGCATCCGCCGCGCACGCTCCCCGCTGCGCTGAACGGCTTCGGTCTGTGGCTCAGTCTGATGATCGGCCTTACTATCGTTAATTACGGCTTTCCGATCGCGCATCTTCTCGCGACACCCGGCACCGAAGTGCCAGTCATACGCGTTGGAGCAGCACAGTGAACTGGAATTGGCTGCCGCCGCTGCGCGATCGTTGGGTCGCCACCAGCACCGGAGTCACCGCTTGTATCACGGTCGTCGCCATCGTCGCAGGTTTCACGTGGCTGCCGTACGAGCAACCCGGCGAGCGGTTCCGTGGCCTGTGGGATGCGATTTGCTCGGCGGCCGGCCTGATCCATGCTGTTCCAGCCAGTGAACCTGTCGTGCAGGCAAGTTATCCGATCACACAGGTCGAAATCATCCCCGGCATGCTGCGTGACGCCAGTGCGGAGTCGATCGGTCGTGGTGCGACACTGGCATTGCGTTGCACCATGTGCCACGGCGCACGCGGACTGAGCCGGGCAGATACGCCTAACCTTGCCGGGCAATATCCGGGTGCGATCTACAAGGAGCTGGCGGACTTCAAGAGCGGCGCGCGCACCAGCGCGATTATGATGCCTCTCGTGGCCGATCTGAGCGACCGCGATATGCGTGAGCTCGCCGCGTACTATGCCTATTTGCCACGTGTCTACGACGAACGCGCCTCCGCCGGGGGGGGGCCACAGATCGTCGCTGAGGGTGCACCGATGCGCAACATCGCACCATGCGGTGCTTGCCATGGCGAGTTGGCTAGTAAGATCGGCGCTCCGTGGCTTGAGGGTCAGCCCGTCAGCTACCTGCGCGCGGAGCTCGATGCCTTCGCCAACGGAACGAGGCGAAACGATATCGACCAGCAGATGCGCAACGTAACACGAGGGATGACGCCGACCGAGATCAGTGCCGCGAGCCGCTATTATGCCGGCAGCCCATAGCGTACGGCGTTAGGCTCCGCGGAGTGAGCAAGCGGCGCCTTTCCAAGCGGTTGCCGCCGAACTCGGGCAAATGTCTAAGTGGCTGTTTTGTGGGCGTCAGGCGCTCAAGCAATGTCATGATGATTCCGCATGTGTCCAGCTGGACGAAGGGGATGCTGACCGCCCGCGCCAGTGTGATCGCGGGTAATATCGGGCGGAGCGCGAGAGGTGAACCGCCGCTAAACGCGATTGCGCTGGCATCCTGAGGTGGACCGCATGAAGACCGCGCCTTCTCACTGGGCTTCGCGGCTACCGTTTTATTACGGATGGTTGATCGTCGCGGTCGCTTTCGTGACGATGGCGATCGCGGTGACGGCACGAACCGCCTTCTCGCTGCTGTTGCCACCGTTGATCGTTGAGTTCGGGTAGGATCGCAGGCTTGTCGCGGGCACCTTTTCGTTTGGCTTCTGGTGTCTGCGGTGCTTAGCCCAACCATCGGGCGGATCATGGACAGGCATGGGCCTTGGGCCGTCATCGGGTGGGGCGTGTGCCTGATGAGCGTGGGTTTGTTCCTGGCACCCTGGATCGCACGGCCGTGGCAGCTCTACGCGAGGTTCCGTCAGCGTTCGCGCCAATCCGATCTGGTCTTCCGCGGTTTGGGCTGCGGTATAGGCTGCCTCCGACAGGGAGAGCGATCGATGCGGTGTGTGGAATACGGCTCTTCGGCCGTTTCGGAGCGGTCTGAGCGCGCCGTCCAGCGTTATCGCCACTTCCGTTGTCGCACTTGCGGCAAACAATTCAACGACCGCAGACCGGCCTGCTGAACCTGACCCAATACCAGTCATACCAACCGACTCATGAGTTGACCGTTTTGGCCCACTCTCGCGTGGCGATGGAGCGGATGCGTTCGGGTGCGGCGATCAATTTGTTCCAGGCGACGCAACACGCGTCGACAATCGCCTCATATGTCGCGTTAGACGCGATTGCTGAAGTCGTTCTGCCGCAGAAACTCCCAGATGTTCTCGACCGGGTTAAGTTCGGGCGAATACGGCGGCAGATGGATCAACCCGATATTGTTGGGCATCACCAAACGATCGCCGATCTGGTGCCATTCAGCGCCGTCCAGCGTCAGCACCGCGAAGGCCCTCTGGCTCACCTGACTACTGATTTCTTGCAGATGCAGGTTCATGGCGTGGACATTGGCGTGCGGCAGCACGAGCCCTGCACCGACACCTCGCGCCGGGCAGACCGCGCCGAACAGGTAGGCCCATTCGTAACGTTGATCGCGCAGCGCAGTGGGTCGGGTTCCACGCTCTGCCCAGATGCGGGTCAGGCTGCCTTGCTGACCGATCCGCGCTTCGTCCTGCCACCACAGCTCGATTGGCTTGCCCTGTGCAGCAGGAGGAATCGCGGCGGCAACCAGATCGGCGAAGTTTTTTATGCGCCTCCTGCGCTGCGCCATCGGCTTGAGGATGGCGGGGGCGCACCGAGATGTGGCTGAACGTCAACGTCTTCAGGATCCGCCCGACGCTGCGCTCGTCCATCGGCACGAAAAAGCGTGCCAGGATCCGCTCCCGCAGATCGCCCAGCCGCCAGCGAACGACGCCGTCTTCAGCAATATTCGGCCCTTGACCCACCCAGGCCGCAAGTTGCGTCTTCTCCTCGACAGTCAGCTTCGGGGCCGCACCACCGCCGTGCAGACGGTCCGACAGGCCGTCGATCCCCTGCTCATTGTAGCGGATAACCCAGTCGCGCAGGGTTTGCCGATCCATGCCGCAGTTCTTGGCGGCCTCTGCACGACTGTGACCCTCAAGCACCAGTGCCAAAGCCAGAAGCCGCCGAGCAACACCGGCCTTGCCAACACGCGCCGCATGTCCGCGCAGCGAAGCCGCATCGTGATCCCGCCGCGTGATCTGCACCGTCATTGCCATTCACCTCGCATCCAGAACGGGCAAACCGAATCATACCGCCTCGAGCTGGCAAAACTCACATACGAGTCAACTCATCTGTCGGCTGGTATCAGACATCATCGCCCTCGTGGTGCTCTGGCGTCTGCGCTACAAACTTAGCTTCCGAGACCTGACTGAGATGTTCCTCATCCGCGGCATCGTTTGCAGCTATGAGGCGGTCCGCGACTGGGAAGCCAAGCTCACGCCCGCGATGGCCGAGGCTCTACGTCGACTTCGGCGCGGCAAGATTGGGCGCAGTTGGTACGTCGGCGAAACCTACGTCAAGTCCAAGCCCGTTGGTGCCATCTTTACCGCGCCATCAACACATCTGGCGCACTGGTGGACGTCACGCTGAGCGAGACCGGCGACATGGCGGCCGCCAAGGCGTTCTTCCAGTCCGCCAAACAGTTACCGGCATCACGCCAGCCCGCGCCGCCGCCTGCACATCCTCTCCCGCTCCCTCGCGGTGATCAGCATCCTGACGGCCGCGTAACGGGTCCGATGCACCGGTCAGGTTGTACTTGCTGGCGCGAGCGCTGACAGAACCGCCTTTACGAGGTGGCGTGGAATGTATTCGGACGAGCGGTTGATCCACAACCGGTTGCCTGCTCGATCGCAAGGAGATGAATCGTTATGCCCGGTGCACAAGACTTAGCGGTCATGGCCGGCAGTTTGCGCAAGGCCTCGCTCAGCCGCCAGCGCCGACCAGCCTGTTGACGCGGCCCCCGGAATCACTGCGTCAGCGCATCGCGATCCCACTCCGAATCCCGTCGCTGCGAGTGGTGGAGGGTTGCGTCATATCTGCCTTTATACGCCCGGCAAGCACCCTCGTCGATTTACGCCAGAAGCGACACGTTCTCATCGCCTGTTGTTGGATAACGCGAGATTCCGTTGAGCCTTGGCCTTGATCCCTGCCACACTGGCCGTCGTGGCCTCTATTTTTGAGTTTCACGGCCGGGCCATCTGGCATGAGCGAAAGTTGGAGGGTTTGCGCTCAGTTCGAAGCAGATTGCTCTATCAGCTTCCGGAGTGCCCCAACGCCGACAACGTGGCAGCTGTGAGTTCACCGAGGATATGCGGAAGGAGGCGGAACGAGCGTTCTCGCTCGACTGGAACCGCTTTCAGAAGATTGCGCTAAAAGGGGTGGATTTCGACAAGCATCGACAGGGGCCATCTGTATTTTCCCATCACGGATGTGATTCGGAAGGTCGGAACTGTTATCAGGAGCTACTGTCCACACGCCACATTGTGTGTGGAGGTGGTTCTGGAATTCCTCTCCAGTCGCACCCGTGGATTCCTTCGAAGGTGGTAATTCGTGGATTTGTTTTCGACCCGGCAACAGGTGAACTGAAGGAAGTAACGCCGAAGGACGACAGATAGTC
>JBEKLE010000125.1:0-14694 GCA_050010355.1 Rhodopila sp.
GTCGGCGACCACGACGGCAGCACCCGCCTCGGCCAGGGCCACCGCTGCTGCTTTGCCGATCCCCTGGCCCGCGCCGGTCACCAGCGCGACCTGATTGTTCAGGGTCATGAAACGTTTCTCCCCTATGACCTGCAAAGTTACACCCGGGTGCCCGGCTCGTCGATTCCGTCCGGCCCGCCGCCGGGGGTGTCTTGCCCGATCAAAGGGAGCAAGCTACGCCCTTCGGAGCCTGGCACCGAAGGTGGGGTGAATGCCGAAGCAAAGCCTTGGCCAGCGCACGATCGCCAAGACGTCCAGGAGGCTGCTGCCTCTGATCGTTGGGATTTATTTCGCCGCCTACCTCGACCGGACGAATATCGGCATCGCCGCCCTGGGGATGAACAAAAGCCTCGGGTTCAGCGACTACCTGTACGGCTGGGGCGCGGGCATATTCTTCCTCGGCTACTTTCTCTTCGAGGTCCCCAGCAACATCATCCTGACCCGCACCGGCGCCCGGGTCTGGATCGCGCGCATCATGATCACCTGGGGCATCATTTCCGGAATGATGGCACTCGTGTCCGGACCCCGGCTCTTCCTGGTGCTGCGTTTTCTCCTCGGTGTCGCCGAGGCCGGATTCTTTCCGGGCATTTTATTCTACTTCACCCTATGGTTTCCCGCCGCCTACCGGGCGCGCGTCATCGCGGTGCTGTTCCTTGCCGTCCCCGGCTCCAATGCAATCGGCGCCGCAATCTCCGGAGCCATCCTCGCCCTCGACGGCGTGTTCAATCTGGCCGGATGGCAATGGATCTTCATCATCGAGGCAATCCCCGCCGTCCTCCTCGCCATCGCCGTGCTCGCCACACTGCCGGACCGGCCAGCCGCGGCGAAGTGGTTGACCGCCGAGGAAAGCGAGTGGCTCGAAGCGGAGTTGCGCGCCGAGCACGCGATGGTCGAGGAAACGCATAGTTCCCTGACGCTAGGCCAGACCTTGAGAGACCCCCGCGTCCTGACGCTTTCGGTAATCTACCTAACGATTGTCACCGCAACGTACGGCATCACGTTCTTTCTGCCGCTCATCATCCACGGCTTTGGCCTCTCCAACGTCTCGACCGGTCTCGTTACCGCCATCCCCTACCTGCTCGGCACGCTGGGCATGGTATCCTGGGGCTACTCGTCCGACCGCCAGCTCGAGCGACGATGGCATTACGTCATCGCCTGTCTTCTGGCCGGCGCCGGCCTCATCGCCGCCGGTTGGCTGAACGACCCGACGGCGGCCGTCATCGCGTTGTCGGTCGGGGCCATCGGACTGTACGGCGCGAAACCGGTGTTCTGGCCATTGCCTTCGGTGTTCCTCAGCGGTCAGGCCGCCGCGGTGGGCCTCGCGCTGATCAACAGCATCGGCAACCTCGGCGGGTTCATCGGGCCCTACATGGTCGGCTGGATATCAGGCACCACGCAAAGCTACAGGATGGGCCTCTGGTTTCTTGCCGGCTGTGCGCTGCTGTCCGGACTGATCGGACTGCTGGCAATACGGCTGCCGCGCATCGCGGCCAGCGTCACCGAGGCCGAGACAACGTTCTCCCCTTTCGGGCAGAACACGCCGCAATGGCAATGGACCGTCGACCGCCTCGGCGGGTTTGTGGTGCACGCGCCCTATCGGTTGCGAGCGCTCGTCCGCACCAACGAGATCTGGCTGACGGTCCTGGCAGGGGGGATCGGCGCGGCAACCGGGGTCGTGGTTCTGCTGATCTACGGCTGCACGGCGGTCATCCACAGCGTGCTTTTCCACCTGGAACTCGGCCAGGGGCTGTCCGGCGCGCCTGCCGTCGATCCATGGCGCGTTGCGGTCATCCCCGCCGCCGGTGGCCTTCTGCTCGGCCTCTGTGGCCTGGCGTTGACCCGATGGCGCCCGCGCGCCGCGGCGGACCCGATCGAGGCGAATGCCCTCTATGGCGGGCGCATGTCGGTGTCGGACAGCCTCGTCGTCGTCGGACAAACTATTTGGTCCAGCGGCGTGGGCGCCTCCGTCGGTCTGGAGGCGGCCTACACGCAGATCAGCGCCGCGTTCGGTTCCTGGGTCGGCCGTTCGTTTCGGGTCCGGCGCGCCGACATGCGGCTGCTGGTGGGCTGTGGCGCGGCGGCCGCCATAGCCGGCGCCTTCAACGGGCCGCTCACCGGCGCCTTCTACGCGTTCGAACTTGTAATCGGCACCTACAACCTTGCCAGCCTCGCACCCGTCGCGGCGGCCACCATCACCTCCCTTCTGGTCGTGCGGCTGTTCCGGCCCTACGCGACCGAGATTGACCTTTCCGCACTCGGATCAATCGGGCCGGCCGACTGCATCCCGATCATAACGCTAGGTCTGGTCTGCGCCGTCGTCGGCATCATGGTCATGCGCAGCGTCACACTATGCGAGCAGGTCTTCCGAGGCAGCCGCGTCCCGGCCTGGCTGCGCCCCTGCCTGGGCGGCGTTGTCGTGGGGGCCCTCGCTCTGATCAGGCCGCAGGTGCTGTCGTCGGGACATTCCTCGCTCTACAACCAGTTGCCCGGCGAGTTCGCCCTCGACCAGCTTGCCCTCCTTGCGGTTCTCAAAGGCCTGGCCTCGGCAATCTCCATCGGGTCCGGCTTCCGCGGCGGCCTGTTCTTCGCTTCGCTTTTCCTGGGCGCACTCGTCGGCAAGTTCTTCTATGGCGTCCTTGTCCTGACCACGATCGTGCGGACGCTGCCGGAGCCCGCCTACGCGGTCATCGGCATGTCCTCCGTCGCGGTGGCCATCGTCGGCGGACCATTGACCATGGCGTTCCTGGCGCTGGAAAACACCGGCAGTCTGCCGCTGACCTTCGCGGCCCTGGCGGCGTCCGTTGTGTCCTCGCTCACCGTCCGGCGCACCTTCGGCTACTCGTTCGCGACGTGGCGCTTCCATCTCCGCGGCGAGGTGATACGCAGCGCCGTCGACGTCGGCTGGATGCGCAACCTGACGGCCGGGCGAATGATGAGCAAGGAATTCAGCTTCGTGCGTGCAGACAGCAATCCAGCCGACCTGCGGCGCCGGTTCGCGCTGGGGTCGATCCAGCGTGTCGTGGTGCTTGACCAGCAGGATCATTACGCCGGCATGTTCCTCGTGCAGGATCTCCAGGCCCTGGGTTCGGACGTAACCATCATCTCGGAGATTCTGCGGGAGCAACCCGAGGTTCTGCTCCCGCAGATGCCGGTCAATGAGATAATGGCGCGGTTCCAGGCGACAGAGACGGATGCAATGGCCGTAGTCGACGACCTCGAGAACATGCACGTTATCGGCGTCCTGACTGAACAATTCGCGCTGCGTCGCTACACCGAGGCGCTGGATCGCCAGCGGCGTGTGCTGTCGGGGGAGTGACGCCACACAACCTGTTCATTTTTTCGCCGATCGACAGGTTCGGCCGGCGGGACGTAGAAATACCGGTAAAATTGCCGGCCCGCAGCGTCATCCCTGAACGGAAGACCCCGAGCCGAAGCTGATCGAGCGGCGGCAGCAAGCATCCGCCGCTGTCATGGGAGGTCTTCCTCGTGCAATTTGCCCTCATCGCCGTCATCGCCGCCCTTGGCGGATTACTCTTCGGCTACGACACCGGCGTCATCTCCAGCGCCCTGCTGTTCATCCGCGACGTATTCCATCTCTCCACCGCCGGGCAAAGCCTGGTGGCAGGCATCGTGCTGGTTGGCGCGGTGATTGGCGCCAGCGGTGGCGGCACCGTTTCCGATCGTTTCGGCCGCCGCTTGGTGATCCTGGTCACCGCCCTGATGTTCGTGGCCGGCGCGCTGACGTCGGCATTCGCCGCCAGTGTCCCGATTCTGCTCGCCGGGCGTCTGCTGATCGGGATCGCGATCGGCGTCGCCTCGATGCTGACGCCCCTCTATCTGGCCGAGATCTCGCCCGCGGCGTCGCGCGGTGCCGTGACCTCGCTCAACCAGCTGTGCATCACGCTCGGCATCCTGGTGTCCTATCTCGTCGGCTACGCCTTTGCCTCCATGCCGGGGGGCTGGCGCTGGATGCTGGGCCTTGGCGCGGTGCCTGGCGCCATACTGGGGGCAGGGATGCTGGCGCTGCCCGAAAGCCCGCGCTGGCTGGCCGGCAAGTCCCGCATGGCCCAGGCCGAGGCGGTTCTGCGACGGCTGCGCGGACCGCATGCGGATGTCGCGGCCGAACTCGCCGCACTGCACACTGACCTGCAGCGCGAGGATGGCAAGCTGGTGCCGTGGTCGGCTCTGCTGGCGCCGCGTTTGCGTCCGGCGCTGATCGTCGGAATAGGACTGGCAATGTTCCAGCAGATCACCGGAATCAACACCGTGATCTACTTCGCGCCACAGATATTTGAAGCCGCTGGCCTGTCGTCCGCCTCCGTTGCGATCCTCGCGACCGCGGGCGTCGGCGCGGTCAACGTGCTGCTGACCCTGGTCTCCATCCGCCTGATCGACCGCGCCGGTCGCCGCGCGCTGCTGTTGTGGAGCCTGGGCGGCATGGCGGTGACGCTTCTCGTGCTGGCCGGCGGCTTCGCGTTCGGCGCATCCGGGCCGCTTGCCTGGATCACTGTGCTCTCACTCACCGCCTACGTCGCGTTCTTCGCGGTTGGGCTCGGGCCGGTGTTCTGGCTGCTGATCGCTGAGATTTTTCCGCTTGCCGTGCGCGGTCGGGCAATGAGTCTCGCCACCATCTCGAACTGGGGCTTCAACCTGCTGGTTACCGTCACGTTCCTCGGCCTTATCGATCTGTGCGGACGCTCCGGGACGTTTCTTATCTATGCCCTGCTGACCCTCGTCGCGTTCGCCTTCACCATGCGCCTCGTCCCCGAAACGAAGGGACGCAGCCTGGAAGAAATCGAGGATGCACTTGAAGGTCGCCCCTCGTCATCGCCGCTCGCCCGTGGCGCGAAAACATGAGGACGCCGGTCGCGTGGCTGTGCAGTCTTGCGGTCACGCTCGCGATACCGGCTCTGGCCTGGGGTCAGGCTACCAACAGCGGCGTCGGTATCGGTCCCAGCCAGCAGGCGTCCCAGCCCAGCGCGCAACAGAACGTGGCGCCCGTGGTTGAGCACCTGCTCGGCGATTTGGGCGGGGTGCGCACTAGCCTGGAGAACCAGGGCATCTTCATCTTGATGGACGCCACCGCGGAGTTTGCTGGCAATGTCAGCGGCGGAACCAAACAGGGCGCGACCTCGGCCAACCAGATCGGGCTCGAGGTCGACATCGACTGGCAGCGCCTCGCGGGGATTACCGGTCTGTCCACCCATGCGATCCTTGTCAATCGCTCGGGCGCCAACGACAGCGCGCTGTTCGGCGACCACCTCGTTCCGGTCCAGGAAATCTACGGTGCCGGTGGCGACGTGGCGGTGCACTTCGTGTCGGCCTACGCTCAGGAAAAATTGTTCGGCGGTGCACTCGATATAGAAGTGGGCCGCATGAACGTCGAGAACGACTTCGCCAGCTCAGCGCTTTACTGCAACTTCATGAACAACGGGCTGTGCGGCGACCCCAAGGCACTGCCGGGCGGCGACATCGGGCACAGCGCATTCCCGGAATCCGTCTGGGCTGGGCGCGTGCGCGTCCGTCCGATACCGGAGATCTATGTCGAAACCGGCCTGTACGAGGCCAACCAGGCCCTTTATAAGGACCAATACTATCGCAGCGGCTTCGCGTTCAATTCGTCGCAGGACAGCGGCGTCTACGTCCCGGTCGAGGTCGCCTACGAACCACGGCTGGGCGGCGACAAACTGCCCGGGCATTACAAGATAGGCTTCGGCTACGACTCCTCGTCAAACTACAAGGATTTCTCCAGCGCGCTGGCCGCCACGAACGCCCCGGTTCCCACCCACACCGGCAACACGCAGGTCTGGCTCCTGCTCGACCAAATGCTGCTGCGCCAGGGGCCCGGCGACCAGGACGGCATCATCGCACTTGGTGGTTTCACGCGCAACGATCCGAACCGGTCCGCCTACGCCGAAGAATACTACGCCGGCCTCCTCGACCGCGGATTCTGGGCCGCTCGACCAAAGGACACGATGGGACTGCTGTTGGGCTACAACACCGTCAGCGGCGTGCTGGGCAAGGTGGAGGCGCTGGAGGCGGAATTCGGCATCCCGTTCAGCAATCAGGCAACCGGGGTGCAGACGCACGAGATGTTCCTGGAGGCGAACTACGACATCCACGTGTTCCGCGGCGTGAATTTCCAGCCCGAGTTCGAGTACGTCATCCGCCCGAACGCGCAGGCGAACATTCACAACGCGGCGGTATTCGGCTTCAAGACGCACGTCGAGTTCTGAGCGGCCGCCCCGGAACACACCTCTTGCGATATTAGATGGTGTACCATATATTGGCCAACCAGCTAAATCGGGCCAGCGATGACCAAAAGCCACCAGCAGCTACGCGACGGGTTCGCGAGCCTCATCGCTCGGGCGGCCCGGCAGTGGCGCCGGGCAGTGGACCGTCGCCTGCAACCGTTCGGTTTGACCGAGGCAATGTGGCTGCCCCTGATTCATCTCGCGCGCGCACCCGTTCCGATGCGGCAGAAGGATCTCGCCGCCTCGCTCCTCCTCGACGGCTCGTCCGTGGTGCGTCTCCTTGATCAGCTAGAGACGGCCGGCCTGATCCAGCGCCGCGAGGAAAGCGGCGACCGAAGGGCAAAGACCATTACGGTGACCCCGCGCGGCTTATCGATCATCGATCAGGTCGAATCCGCCTCACGTAACGTTCGCAACGCCACCCTTGTCGGCCTGTCCGGCAATGAGATCGAAATCGCCTCCCGCGTCCTGGAACTCGTCTGCCAAAATCTCGCGAAAGAGCAGGACAAAGACGAGTGACGCCGTCCAGCGCGCCCTCCCGGGATAAGCCCTCAGCGCCGGCAACAGGTTCGCGGGGTTCGCTGAGCCCCGGCAACCGGATCGTGGTCACGGTCTGCACCGTCATGGCGACATTGATGCAGTCGCTCGACAGCACCATCGCGAATGTGGCGCTGCCGTACATGCAGGGCACGATGTCCGCCAGCCAGGAAGAGATCAACTGGGTGCTGACAAGCTACATCGTTGCCGCCGCCATCATGACCGCCCCCACCGGCTTCCTCGCCGCCCGGTTTGGCCGCACGCGGCTGTTCGTGACGGCTGTTGCTGGTTTTACCATCGCATCGATCCTCTGCGGCATGGCCCAGTCGCTGGACGAGATCGTGATCTTCCGGATTCTGCAAGGCATGTGCGGCGCCGCGCTGGTGCCGCTGTCACAGGCCGTGATGTTCGACATCTATCCCGCCGAACAGCGTGGCCGGGCGATGGCACTGTGGACCATGGGCGTGATGATCGGGCCGATCTTCGGTCCTATTCTGGGCGGCTGGCTGACCGAAAACCACAGTTGGCGCTGGGTCTTCTACATCAACGTCCCGTTCGGGGTGGTGACGGCGTTCGGCTTGCTGACCTTCCTGAAGGAGACGTCATACGGGAAGAAGGCCAGGCTCGACTGGGTCGGTTTCGGCGCGCTCAGTCTTGCGATCGGCGCCTTTCAGACCATGCTCGACCGCGGCGAAACCCTGGACTGGTTCGGGTCACACGAAATCATCATGGAGGCGTGCCTGGCCACAGTCGGCCTCTACGTCTTTCTGGTACAGTTCTCGCTGGCGCCCCGGCCGTTTCTCCCGCCCAGACTGTTCACCGACCGGAATTTCGTCGTCGGGGTCACCCTGTATTTCACGATGGGGCTGATCATGTACGCGACCCTGGCCCTTCTGGCGCCGTACCTGCAGACTTTGATGAACTATCCTGTGGTGACCGCCGGTATCGTGCTGGCACCCCGCGGCGCCGGGCTGATGCTCGCCGCCCTGATCTGCGGCCGACTGATCGGCACGCTCAGCGCCCGCCTGCTGGTCGCCATCGGCTTCGCCACGGGGGCGTATGCGCTTTACCAGATGACCTCCTGGACCCCCGCCGTCTCGGAGTGGACGATGATCAGCGTCGGCTTCCTGCAGGGCCTCAGCATCGGCTTTCTCACCATTCCCATCAACATCATCACGTTCGCAACCCTGCCGCCGGAACTGCGGATCGAGGCGGCCGGCATCTACAGTCTGATGCGAAATCTCGGTAGCGCCATCGGGATTTCCGTCACCGGCGCACTGCTGGAAATGAACACCCAGATCAATCACGCGCTCATTGCAGGCGAGGTGACCCCGTTCAATCGTGCCCTGCAAACCGGCGCTGCATCGCGGTTCTGGAGTCACGATTCCATACCGGGCACCGCAATGCTCAATCAGGAGATAACGCGGCAGGCTCAGATCATTGCGTACATCGATGATTTCAAAGTCATGCTTGTCCTTGCCATCATCGTGTTGCCGCTGCTGCTGCTGACCCGGCCGCCACCGTCCGCTGCGAGACCAGCGCCGTCCCGGTCAACCAGCCCGGTCCGGGGCGATGCCTAACCGCCCATCGGCCAGCCACTGCCGCAACACCGGCTTGGCGAGCTTGCCGGTCGGGCCATGCGGCAGGTCCTCAACGAACACCACCGCGTCCGGCAGCCACCATTTCGGCACCAGCCCTGCCAGATGCGCGCGCAGTTCCTGTTCGGTCACCGGCGAGGCCGTGACGACGGCCAGCAGCGGACGTTCCTGCCAGCGCGGATGCGGGATAGCAATGACCGCGGCTTCCCGCACCGCTTGGTGGCGCGCCGCCGCATCCTCCAGTGCCTGGCTGCTGATCCACTCGCCGCCCGACTTGATGACGTCCTTGCTGCGGTCGATCAGGTGCAGCGTGTTGTCGGGATCGATCTTGGCGACATCGCCGGTCTCCAGCCAGCCGTCCGCGGTCATCGCCTCGATCTCGGGCCGGCGGAAATACCCGGCGACTGACCAGTGCCCGCGCACCTGCAAATCGCCCGGCGTGGCGCCGTCGCGCGGCAGCGTGGCGCCGTTCTCGTCAACGATGCGGATGGCCGCACCGAACACGGGCTTGCCCTGCGTGCGCATCGTCGCCAGCGTCGCATCCGGCGGCAGTCCGCGCGGCGCGAACGACATCGTGGCCGCGCTGGTCGTCTCGGTCATCCCCCAGCCATGGATCGTGCGCACGCCATAATCGCGCAGATAGGCCTCCATCATCGCCAGCGGCGGAGCCGTTCCGCCCGAGAACAGCCGGTTCAGCCGCCCCATCCCTTCCCCGGTCTCCCGGCAGTGCCTGAGCAGGTCGAGGAAGATCGTCGGCACGCCCGGCGCCACGGTGACGCCATGCCCGACGATCAGGCGGTGCAGGAACGCGCTGTCCGCGCGCCGCCCCGGCAGCACCAGCTTCGCGCCGTACATCGGCCCGAAGAACGGCACCGCCCAGCCGTTGCAGTGAAAGAAACCGGGGATGGCGATGATCGCGTCATCGGCACTCAGCCCCCAGGCATTCCCCCCGCCGCAGGAGAGGGCATTCAGCACCGTGCCGCGATGGCTGTAGAGCGCCCCCTTGGGCGCGCCGGTGGTGCCGGAGGTGAAACACAGCAGGCACGCCGACCGCTCGTCCAGCACTGGCCACGCGAAGCCGGCATCGCTGCTCCCCACAAGCTCCTCATACGACAGCAGCGCCGGCAGCGAGGTCTGCGGCAGGGCGCCGGCCGGTGCCATCAGCACGTAGCGCTGCACCGTCTCCAGTTGCGGCGCCAGTTGTTCCGCCAGTGCCAACGTATCGCTGTCGATGAACAGCGTCTGGTACCCGGTGAAATTGATCGCGTAAGCGATCTGCGCCGGCGGCAGCCTCGGATTGGCGGTGTGCAGCACCGCGCCAACGCCGGTCGCGGCATACAGCAGCTCCAGATGGCGGTGGGTATTCCACGCCAGCGACCCGAGGAAGCGATCCGGTCCGTAGCCCAGAAGTTGCAACCCGGAGGCAAGCTGCCGCGCCCGCGCCTCTAGCCTGGCATAGTCGTAATCCCAGTCTTCGTTCGCATAGCGGCCAATCACCTTCACGCCGCCGAATGTCGAGGCGCCGTGTTGCAGGATACTCGACAGCAGCAGCGGCAAATCCTGATTGAGGCCCTGCATGGCTCGACGTTTCCTTCTCTAGCGGTCATTCTGCGGCGCATCGCTTGACCGAGCAAACCGGGGGGATGAGGTGGCAGGTATGATGGAGGGCAAGGTCGCCGTGGTCACCGGCGCCGGCGGTGGCGTCGGGCGGGAAATCGCCATCATGATGGCCGCTGCCGGCGCCAAGGTGATCGTTGCGGATATCGGCGCGTCGCTGTCCGGTGAGGGCGGGTCCGCCTCGCCCGCCCAGCACACCAAGGCGTTGATCGAACAGCGAGGCGGCGCCGCCGAAATCTGCACGGAGTCGGTCGCTGCCTGGGGATCGGCCCGCAAGATCGTGCAGGCCGCCCTCGATCACTATGGGCGCATCGATGCGGTCGTGAACAATGCCGGTATCCTGCGCGACGGCATCTTCCACAAAATGAGCGAGGATGACTGGCTGTCGGTCATCTCGGTGCACCTGAACGGATCGTTCTTCGTCTCCCGCGCCGCGGCCGAACTTTTCCGCACGCAGGAGAGCGGTGCGTTCGTGCATATCACCTCGACATCCGGCCTAGTGGGCAATGTCGGCCAGGCCAATTATGCCGCCGCCAAGCTCGGTATTACCGCCCTGTCGAAGTCGATCGCGCTCGACATGCAGCGCTACAACGTGCGGTCAAACTGCCTCTCGCCCTGGGCCTGGAGCCGCATGACCAGTTCCATCCCGACGACGACGCCGGAACAGCAGGTGGCGGTGGAGAAGCTGCAGCGCATGACCCCGGACAAGAACGCCCCGCTCGCGGTGTTTCTGTGTTCGGATGCGGCAAAGGGTGTGACCGGCCAGGTCTTCGGCACGCGGATGCACGAACTGATCCTGTTCAGTTCCCCCCGCCCGGTCCGGATCATCCACAGCACCGTGGGCTGGACACCCGAAAGCATTGCCGAGGTGGCGGTGCCCGCGCTCCGGACTGCGTTCATGCCGCTCGACACGTCGGAGACGCTGTTCAACTGGGATCCGCCGTAGTAACGTCCGCTATCGCCGGACGTTCAGCGCTGCCGGGTGAGTACGAACCCCTCGTAACCATTCGCCGCTATTGCATCGCAGGTCCGCTTGTAGCCGGCAAATCCCCCGACATACGGCATGAACACGCGAGGCTTGCCGGGAATATTCGCCCCGACGTACCACGAATTGGCCAAGGGATAGAGCGTGCTGTCGGCGACTTCGTTCACGTGCTGCACCCAGGCGTCCTGCGCCTGCCTGTCGGTCTCGATCCGCCCGTAGCCATGCGCGCGCAGATGCGCCAGACAGTCGGCGATCCAGTCCGTGTGCTGCTCGATCGCCAGGATCATCTGCGTCTTGACCGAGGGGCTGCCCGGCCCGGTGATGACGAACATGTTCGGAAATCCCGCCACCATCAGGCCAAGGTTGGTCCGCGGTCCGGCGCGCCATTCCTCGGCCAGCACAGGCCCGTCCTGCACGCGGATGTCGATCTCCCGCAACGCCCCGGTCATCGCATCGAACCCGGTGGCAAACGCGATCGCATCGAACGGGCCGTATTCATGGTCGCGCGTGCGCACCCCCGTTGCGGTAATCTCGATGATTGGATCCGCCTTCACGTCGACCAGCGAGACATTGTTGCGGTTGTAGGTCTCATAGTAATTCGTATCGAGGCACAGCCGCTTGGTGCCGATCGGATGATCTTTCGGCGCCAGTATTTCCGCCACCGCCGGGTTGCGAACGATGCTGCGGATCTTCTGGCGCACGAACTCGGACGCGGTGTCGTTGGACGCTTTGTTCACCAGCAGATCGGTATAGGAATACAGGAAACTGATGCTGCCGCCTTCCGCCCATTTCGCCTCATAGTCGCGCTGACGTTCGGCCTCGCTGGCCGCCAGCGCGGTCTTGGTCGGGGGCGGGTAGCCGGCCATCCCGAACGGCGTGTCCAGTGCCGCGCGCCGGCGCGCCTGATAATCTTCCTTGTGCCGGCGCTCCTGTTCAGGGTCCATCGGCGCATTGCGTGCCGGAAGGCTGAAATTCGCCGTGCGCTGGAACACCGTCAAATGGTCGGCCTGATCAGCGATCCGCGGGATCATTTGCACGCCCGATGAGCCGGTGCCGATCACGGCCACGCGCTGGCCGGAGAAATCGACGCCCTCCTGGGGCCACAGGCCGGTGTGGTACCATTTGCCGCGGAAATTCTCCAACCCCTTGAAGTCCGGCACGCGCGGCGTCGACAGATTGCCGCTGGCCATCACGCAGAACTGTGCCGAAACCACGTCCCCCTGGTCGGTCGTCACGGTCCACCGGCCGGCGGCCAGATCGAACACCGAGGCTGTCACGCGGGTGTTCAGTTGAATCTCGCGCCGAAGATCGAAGCGGTCCGCGACATGGTTGATGTAGCGCAGTATCTCGGGCTGGGTGCCGTAACGTTCCGGCCACGCCCATTCCTGCTGCAGCTCGTTCGAGAACGAATAGGAATATTCCAGACTCTCGACATCGCAGCGCGCACCCGGGTAGCGGTTCCAGAACCAGGTGCCGCCAACACCGGAACCAGCTTCGTACACCCGCACCGAGAATCCAAGTCCGCGTATGCGGTGCAGGGCATACAGCCCGCCCAGGCCGCCGCCCACCACCACGACGTCATAATGCGCCGTGTGTTGCTTGCCGGCGGGATCGTCTTGTTGCAGGACTGCGGACATACTGGACGCTCTTGGCTGTGTTGTTATCAGCCAGACACTCCGCATTTGACCTGTGGTGTCAACCTTCCGATGTCCGATCCGGCACTACCCGTGCCCTTCCAGCAGCCGCGGCAGCACCAGCGTGATCTCCGGCACGAAGGCGATCAGCAGCACGGCAAGGACCAGCACAACGGCATAAGGGATCATCGTGCGCGCGGCACTTTCGATGTCGCTGCCGGCGACGGCCGCCGACACGTAAAAGCCCACACCGATCGGCGGAATGAACGCACCCACCCCCATCGCCAGAATCAGCACGATCCCGTACTGCACGGCATTGACCCCCATCTGCACGGCAATCGGTAGTAACAGCGGCGCCAGGATGATCAGCGCCGGCAAACCCTCCAGCAGCGACCCGATCACGATCAGCAGCACGACGGACCCGGCCATGAACGCCAGCCTGTTGCCGCCGATCGCGCCCAGCAGCAGCACCAGTTCCTGCGGCAGGTTCGCCGCCGTCAGAACCCAGGCGAAGGCGGACGCCGAGGACAGCACGAACAGCACCATGCCCGCCGAACTCGCGCATTCGCCGGCGAGACCCAGCACCGTGCGGACCGGCATGGCGCGATAGACCAGCGCCGACAGCACGACGCCATAGACCACCGCGAGCGAGGACGCCTCGGTCGGCGTGGCGATGCCGAACTTGATGCCCAGCACCATCGCCACCGGCATGATCAGCGGCAGAATCGCGCCCGGGATGGCGCGCAACCGCCCCTCCGGGATCTGCACGTCGTCGCGGCGCGGCCGGCGGGATGCCAGGATGTAGATCAGCGCCATCAGGCACAGCGCGATCACCACGGCAGGCAGCAGACCGGCGATGAACAGCGTCCCGATCGAGATCGGTGTCACCGAACCCAGTACCAGCATGGCGATGCTGGGCGGTATGGTCTCACCCATAGCGGCGGAGGCGGCGAGCACGGCGGCGCCCTCGGACTCGCGATAGCCCTGCCGCTTCAGTTCCCGCCGCACCACCGGACCCACGGCGGCCACATCCGCCACCTTGGAGCCGGACACGCCGCTGACGAGGAAGATCGTCACCACAACCACCTGCAGCAGCCCGCCGCGCACCTGCCCGATCAGCGCCATGGCAAAGCGCACGAGGCGCAGGCTGATGCCGCCGCGCTCCATAATCAGCCCCGCGAAGATGAAGAACGGCAACGCCAGCAGGATGAAATTGCCGGTGCCGTCCACCATGGCCTGTGGCACGGCGACCAGGGGCGACACATCCGTCAGGTCCAGGTAGCTCAGGGTGGCGAACAGCATCCCGAAGCTCACCGGCATGCCGAGCAGGATGGCGCCGAAAAACAGCACGATCATCCCGGTCAGCGCTGAGCCCAGATTGTCCGCAAAGGCCGAGGCCCCCGCCGCTTCCGCGACCAGCACGGTGCAGGCGCCGATGACCACGCCGGTCACCGCCGCCATCCGCCAGGAATACGCGACCAGCAGGCGCTCAAGTGCGAACAGCGCGATCAGCAGCAGCCCAACGGTCACCGGCAGCGTGATCCACCCGGTGCTGATCTGGAGGATGGGCGTGACATTGTCCCAGCTCGCCGTCAGCAGCGCGACAGACTGCCAGGCCGTGGTTGCGGTAACCACCAGCACAAGCCACTCGATCCCCGCACCGATGGCCAGGCGCGTCGTCTCGTCAAGCCGGTCTGTGATCAGCCGGATCGCGGTGTGGTGGTCGCCGCGGTACGCAGCGGCGCCGCCGATAAAAGCAATGATCGCCAGCGCCAGACGCGACGCCTCGTCGCTCCACAGCGGACCGTGGCCGATCACGGTGCGGCCGATGATACTGACCAGCACGACGGCCAGCTCGATCAGCAGCGCGGTCGCCGCGACGATGGTGGCAAGGCGGCTGATCGCCCGCACCACGTGAGACACCGCGCGCGCCGCCGCACCCGAGGCGACCGGCGCCACCGGGGCGGTGACGGTCCCGGCCGGCTTCATGCGCCTCCGGCCTGTTTCATGATGCTGTCGACCAGTTCGGC
>JBEKLE010000126.1:0-14642 GCA_050010355.1 Rhodopila sp.
GAATCGGACGAAGTGCCACAGCAGCACTCTGTCATGTGACCCAGAGCGTCCTCATTCCCGCCCTGATCTGATGGGATTTTTTGACGCACGAAGTGTCAAGAGTCGGCTGATAAGGGACTAACCGCATCCTCTAGCACACGAATTGCGTGGCAAATGTCCGCCAGACCGTCCGAGGAATTGTCCGGTAGACTATCCGATTCGGCCTTCGCCCAGTCGAACGGAACAAAGGCCCGGACATGTCCCCGGTTGTCCCGCTGACGTCGCCAATTGTGCCGGCGGACCAGTTTGGCGGCAGACAGTTGGCTGATTCGCCGCACTTCCGCCAGATCTGAGAAGGTCATCCAGCGGCCGTCCGCCCCGCCGCTTTTCGCCTTCGCCACCATGCCGTGGCGCGGCACAGGTCGCTCCATCCAAGTCCCCACGACTAATCCCCGCGCCACGCCGCCCACAGCCGCGCCAGCCGGCCGAGCGACTTTCGCGCCTGCTCCGCCTCCTGAAGCCGTCGCAACTGTACCTCGTCAATGCGCGAGGCCACGATCGCAGGACGGTCCGCTGCCACCGTGTCTGGCAACGCGCCGCGGGCGGCCGCCGCTTCCCGCAGAGCCGCAGCCTCTTGCACGGCTCGCTTCGCTAGGCGGTGGCCAACTCCACCGCCTGGCGAAGCCGTGCCGTCTCCGCCTCTGCTGCCTCAGCGGCGTCCCGGGCCTCGGCCTGGGCTTGATCCGGCCTTTATGACAACCGCAGTGACTGAATCTGAACAGAAACGTCGTATAGACCGATTCGCTTGCTCCGAAAACGTCGAACGCTTCAGTCGCCTGCTCACAACTGACCCGGACGAACGAGAGCGTGAAATGCTGATCAGTCTGCTGGCCGAGGAGCGGGAAAAGCTGACACAACTCGGGAACTGATTTCGTTCGCGTCGCCTTCAACAACCGCCCAACCGTGCCCGATTGGGTTTCATCAAACGCCAGCATGGCTGACCATTTGCGAGCCGGGATCATGGCCAGATCTGCGACAAGGCCAGCCACTGGGCGACGAGGTACAGCCGACGATGATCCGACATCGGCGCGCGATCTCCCTCGATCAGTTCTCAAACCACCAGCTAATCTGCTGGCCAGTAGTGAGAATTTCGCGCGGCGCGGCAACGCTTATTGGTGATTCAGTTGTTTTTTGCCCGCAGCGAAGCACCCTGCTCCTTACTGCGGATTTTCTCGCATCACTTCGAGGTGTGTTCCCTACGCGCGAGTGCGTATCGCCCGAGTTCGAACTATCCGGTAATTCCGAATAGCCCGATGATCTCGTGCGAGCTCGCCGTCCGAACCCGCTCAATCGCCACACGTCCCGCCCCCGCTGGGCGCCCGCTGGCGGTAGCCGATGGGGCGCTATGGTTCCCGGGCATCGGCGGCGCCGTCAGCGGCCTTCCTGGGCGGGCTATCGAAGTCCGACCGGTTAATGTCCGCCGGTGGCGACGCCAGAGAATGACCCCGCGCCGGCCAGGTTGGCCCGGACCCAACATTGATACTGGTGGCGAATTCGATGTTCGAAGAATGTTCCAGCCTGAACCTCTCCGAATCAACCCAGATGGGCCGTTCAGGCCGCGCGTGCTGCTGCTCCCACAGGCCATCGCTGGCAAGGCGACGAATTCGCCACCAGTATCAACATTTGCCTTGTAGGGCGGATGGTCACAGATTCCGAGGACTTTGCGGTTTGCAATGGCCCTCGCTGTGCAGAAGATAGCAAGCGATGGGATCCTTTTTTCCTTTGCACATTACGGGACCCAGGGCATGCAGATTGAAGGCACCCCCTAGCAACGCCCGCGTTGCATCACTGAGTGCGACGCAACTGACGTCATCCGAACCTACTTTTTTCATGTACTCTTTCGCAACAGTCATGAGACGGGCAGCCGTATTCGCCGTGTCGCCGATGGTGGTGTATTGCTGCCGTTTGGCACTCCCAAGGCAGCAGCTCACGAGTTCACCGGAATGGATTCCGATGCCAATACGAATCTCTGGCAGACCTTCCGCACGATAGGTCCTGTTCAGCTCAAGCAGCGTCTGACTCATACTGACGGCGTAGCGGACGGCCTCTATTGCATCCGTCTCGATCTCATGAAGGTGCTGCCGAACGATGGGCGGCCCGAACAGCGCCATGACGCAATCGCCCGCCAGGCGATCGATGACGCCGTTATGCCGCTCGATCAGTGAGGTCATTGCGTCCATGAACGAACTGAGCCAGCGCACCAGAGTTTCGGGTTCCAGCATTTCCGATATGGTCGTGAACCCGTTGATATCCGCAAACAAGACGGTCGCCGGCAGCCGCACCGGTATCGGCCGCCCGTGCGAGATGAAGTCATTCCGCCGGCGCCAAAGCTCCGCAGCGATCGGCCCGGACACATGGGCGGAGAACAACCTCATCAGAACGGCCTTCTGCGCCCGTTCAGCGTAGGTTATCGAGGCCACGGCTGACACGGCAGCGATGACCCAGCCGCTGGTCAAGGGCAGAACCGGAAGCCAGAGGCCATGCAGAAAGCAACCGAAGGCGGCACCCAGTAGGAGCACGGCACCTCCGACGACAGCCACCACAAGCCGCCAGAAATCCCGCAGAAACGTTCCCGCACAGCCACCGGCCATGACCACCAGGACGATTAAAACGGTTTCCCAGATATGCGGAAGCACGTGGATTGGTGCAAGTCCGTCCAGGGCATGGGAAACCAGTTGCGCGGCAGACAGACCTTGCAAGGTTACACCATAGATTCCGCGTTCCGAGACAGCACTCAATGATGTTGCCACATAATCCTTCACGCTGTCGGCGGTGACCCCGACCACCACAATTCGATCGCCGAGAAACCCGTCGGGAACCTTGCCATCAAGCAAATCCGCCAGCGGGAACGACTCGATATGTGTTGGCCCGCGAAATTCGAGAAAGGTTTGGTATCCACGTGTATCGAGATCAGCGTAGCCGCCAAGCGGGGTCTGAATCGGCGGTAACGAAATCGAGCCAAGCTTAAGATTTGCGCCGGCATCCGAGCGGGGAAAAATGCCGTCATGAGCCAGGTATAAAAGTGCTAGCCTGAGACTAAACGACTGCTCCCGATGTCTCCGGTCATTCAAATAGAGCAGGCTGCGCCGCACCACGCCTCCGGGGTCAAGCAAGAAATCGCCGAAGCCGTTTCGCTCTGACGTTTGAACCGCCGCCGGCGCGGCGATCCCGTCCCAGCCGGCCTGGCTGAAGCGATCCACCCAGACGACCTCGCGGACATCCGCCAGTGCGCGGTCGAGCGCCGGCGTGCCGCTCCCGATCGGGACAGGCCGGAAGATGTCGATACCGATCGCCCTCGCTCCTGCCGCATGCAGTCGCAGCACGACGTCGGCCAGAATTCCGTCTGGCAGCGGCCACCCAAAACGATTCAGGTCGTCTTCCGTGATGCCGATCTGGACAACCCGACGCACGGTCTCGGATTGTTCGGCGCACAGCAGCACCATCCGGTCGTAGGCCATCAGTTCGAGCGGTTGCAGCATTCCACACGCGCGCAGCCCGAGCATGAGGGCGAGCACGACGAGGCTGGCGAGAACGCTTGCAGCGGCGCACGTATCGAGCAGCGATTTCATGCCGGCGGCCGGTTTGCCCAGTCCTGCCTTATCAGCTCCTGCCTTCTCAGCTCCCGCTTTCTCAGCGGGATCACGAACGGGTTCTACTCTGGTCAAAATCTGCATTGTCCACTCCCCGCCCGATTTTGACATCGAGACCACAGCAAAGCTATAGATTATGCTCTCATTCATTCCGCTCTGGACCAAAACTGAATAAAGGAATCAAGCCGTGTGGTGGAGCCGGTGGCGCACATGGTTTGAGGTCAGGCCGGCGAGGAGCCGCATGCTAGGCGCGGGGGTCCGAGTGCGGTCAGCACTGCGATGCCTGCCCGTCCTGGCAGAGTTGTTATTTGCCATGATCCTTGGCGCACTCATCGGAATTTCAGATCCGGCAGGTGCCGCAGCGCCCGAGGATCGGACCAACGCCCTCACGTACATCGAACACGGTGCGGATGCTTACCGGATGGGAGATCTGGTGGAGGCGACACGGCGTTGGGGCGAGGCCATTCGACTCTGCCGTCTGGCTGGAGACACATCCCGGGAAGCGGATGTTCTGGCGTGGCGGGGCGAGGCGTTTCAATCGCTTGGGCAGTTACAGGCCTCGGCGGCCGATTTTGAACGCGCGCTCCGCAGTGCCGAGACCCTGGGCGATCTGGTGCGGCTCGCTGCCCTGTCGGGGGCGTTGGGCAACGTCTACTTTCAGGCGCATGATTTCGACCGGGCGCGACCGCTGCTGGAGCGAAGCCTGTCGCTCGCCGGAAAGGCGCAGCTTCCCACGATCCTGGCGGCGACGACGAACAACCTGGGCAATCTCGATCTGGCGAGTGACGACGTCGCAGGCGCCGTCGCCGCTTACACTGAAAGCATCGAGGCGGCGTCGGCCGCGGGCAACGTCCCGCTCGAGGTGACGGCCAGGATCAACAAAACCCGGGCGCTGCTGCGTCAGGGACGCGCAAGCGGCGCTGTCACAGACCTGGAGTCCGCATTGCAACGGACTGTGGACCTGCCGGCGACTTCCGATACCACCTATTCGCAGATCGCGATCGGCCGCGTCGCGTATCAGGCCCAGAGTCGCTCAACGCGCGCGGCGAGGGCGAAACTTCTGACCCTTGGCGAGGCGGCGTTTCGACGGAGTCTGGCGCTTGCCGACCGGCTTCACGACGTTCGCGCAGGGTCACTCAGCGACGGTTATCTGGCCGAACTTTACGCGTCCGAGGGGCGTCCGGGCGAGGCTGAGGTGCTGACCCGGCGCGCCATATTCCTGGCGCAGCAAATTGACGCGCCGGATCTGCTGTATCGATGGGACTGGCTCGATGGCCGGCTCGCACGTGCCGCCGGAAAAAGGGATGTCGCGATCGAGGCCTACCGGCGTGCGGTCGCGAACTTGCAAGCGGTTCGCCAGGACATCCCGGTGGACTATACCGAGGGCCGTTCCTCGTTCCGTGAGATCCTGGGTCCGCTCTATCTGGAACTGGCCGATTTGCTGCTTCGGGCCGCCGCCGATCAGCCGAACGCCCCCGACGTGCCCATGCTGTTGGGGGAAGCACGGCGAACCGTGGAATTCCTGAAGACGGCCGAAGTCCGGGATTACTTCAAGGACCAATGCCTGGTGCCGCTGGAATCTCAGAAGGTGACGGCGGCGAATGCTGCCCAGTCGTCCCAGACGGCGACGCTGTATCCGATCGTGTTGTCCGACCGGGTTGAACTGCTGGTAGCTGTTGGGAACGAGCAGTATCGGGTGACGGCGGCGATCAGTCAGCCGACCCTGACCGCCAAAGTCCGCGAGCTGCGGCGGCGTCTGGAGACGCTGGGCACACGTGAGTTCTTCGCGCCTGCCCAGCAGATCCACGAATGGCTGATTCGGCCGTTGGAGCCGTTTCTCCAGGCTCATGACGTTGACACGCTGATTGTCGTTCCGGACGGGCCGTTGCGCACTGTTCCATTTGCAGCGCTCCATGACGGGAAGTCTTTTCTCATCGAGCGTTATGCTATCGCGACCGAACTCGGCCTCACGCTGATGGATCCGAAGCCGATCGCGCGTCAACCGATCAACGCGCTGTTGTCGGGCCTTTCCAGGCCGACCCAGGGATATCCTGGTCTGCCGTTCGTCGTTGGCGAGCTTGCGTTGCTGCAGCGAATGGCGCCGACGAGTACGGTGCTCAAGGATGAAAGTTTCAGTCTGAAGCGGGTCGAAGATGATTTGCAGGCAGTGCCATTTTCGGTGGTGCATATTGCATCCCATGCCGAGTTCAGCAGCGATCCAGCGAGAACCTTCATTCTGACCTATGACGGACGGCTGACGCTCGCGGACCTGGAGACCTCCGTTAAATATCGATCGTCGCGCGATGAGCCGCTCGAGCTTCTGACGTTGAGTGCCTGCCAAACAGCCGCCGGGGACGACTGGGCCGCGCTTGGGCTGGCGGGGGTGGCGATCAAGGCGGGAGCGCGGAGCGCCGTAGCCAGCCTCTGGTCCATCAATGACGAGGCGGCCTCGAGGGTTATAACGCTGTTCTACAAAAGCCTGCAGGACTCGAACCGGTCGAAGGCCCATGCGCTGCAGCTTGCTCAGACAGCGCTCATCCATGACAGGCGGTTCGGCCATCCAGGTTACTGGGCGCCGTTCCTGCTGATTGGTAACTGGTTGTAGCCTTGGCCGCCGGCCTGGGGATGGAGAACCACGCGATGCGCAAGTCTGGCAGATCGACGTTTGGAGCCGCCCTTATGGCGACCGGCCTGCTGGTTTGCCCGCACGCCGGGCGTGCGGCAGCCGATAACGAGCAGCCGGCCGACACGACTGCGAAGCACGACGCCGGGGTTCAGGCCGCGCCTGGAATCCAGATGCTCTATATTCCGCCGGATCGCGGCGCGCCGGAGGTTCGGGTCAGCGGCGGAACCCGTGGCAGTTCGACGGACGGGCTTCGCATCGACGTTCTTTCGCCTGACCAGACAGGGCTGACCATCCAGGAGCAGCCCACGTTATACTGGTACAGTTCGGCACCGATCCGCGGCGGCGCGCGGGTTTCCATCGTTGCTGACGCGACCAGCAAGACCGTGATGGATGATCCGATTCCCGGCCCGGTGCCGGCTGGCATTCATGCGATCGGTTTGCGGGGCACCGCCGTCCGGCTGGCGCTGAACGCCGATTACCAATGGTCCGTCACAGCAGAAATGTCAGCGACGGAACCGTCTCGGAACATCGTCACGAGCGGGATGATCCGGCGTGTGGCGCCGCCCAGCGCGACGTTCGGTACGAACCTGCGCGCTTCCGCTGAAGGGTGCGCCGAATACGCGCGGGCTGGACTTTGGTATGACGCGCTGGACGCCATCTCGGCATCGATTCAGCGCTCGCCTCAAGAGGGACGGCTGGTCTTGCTTCGCAGCGAGCTTCTGCAACAGGTTGGTTTGACAAACGCGGCAGCGGCTGACCGTTCGGGTGTTCACTGATCCGCCGATGCAGCGATGTCAGAAAACGGATTTCGTCAGGCGGAAGTAGACGCCATCCTCCTGCAGGCTGTGCCCAAGGTCTGGAATTCGTCGCAGTCCGTGTCCGTAATAAATCTGCGCCGACAGGTTGTCGCCGATGTCGCACAGCAACCCGATCCCGACACTGCTGAGCGTGCTCGGTCCCGATGTGGGCCGGTTTTTGTTCCAGCCGGAACCGTAATCGAAGAACGGGGCAACACGCACGACGGCTTCGTCAACGGTGAGCGCGGGCAGCGGGAACCGAAGTAGGGGGATGCGATCCTCCAGGGAGAACAGGACGCCGTTGTCACTGACAAGCGTGTTCACGGGATAGCCACGAAGCGTCGCCGGACCGCCAAGCGCGATCTGTTCGAATGGAAAAAGCGGGTCGGTGGTGAGTTGCAGGTCTCCCCGGGTGACAATCTGGGTGATGCCCAAGGCATGCACGTACTGGGCCTGGGCAAGCCAGGACGTGAAATGGACGTTCGGCTGCTGGTCTGAGTCCGTCGCGCCGAAAACCGGCAGTCCGCGGCTGAGCGTGGACCGCAGCGCAAGTGCGCTCTCCGGCGTGCGATCGGTCCAGTCTGCTGAAAAACGAACGATCGTTGCTCGGGCGTGTCCATCGACGTATCCGGGCGAGAACGAGTAGGGTTGGCCCAGCAGAAACGTGTCGCTGGCTCTGTCGTCGAGTGCAATCGACAGCGTCAACGCTTGTTCGGGCGTGCGGTAGATCGGCTGACTGACGGCGATACCGTAGGTGATGGTGGTGCTGCTGATGTTCAGTCCGCTGAAGTTATCGGATATGACACCGGCGCCGTTGTAATCCCATTTGATCGCCACCGCGGTGTCCGCGGCGGTGACCGGGATCGACCAGGACACCCCGCCCTCGTTCACGCCGGCGGTGCGGCCGTAACGAAGTGCCAGGGCGTCGCCCCAGCCGCTGATATCGCGGACGACGCCGTTGAGCTCGCCGAGGACGCTGCCGACACTGGGCGGTTCGTCGTTGGAGATGCTCGCGGTAAGGGAATATCTTTTGCTCTCGGTCGTATTGGCACGAAGGCGCGCTTCTCCGGGGGCGGCGCCCGGGACCAGTTCAGCGTTTATCTGGGCGATGTTGGGGTCCTGGAGCAGAAGCTGGATGTTCTGTTCGACGCTGCCAAGGTTAAGCGGCGAGCCGAGTCCGCGCTCCAGGCGGTCGCGCACATATCCGGGCGACAGATGCCTGGTCCCGACGACATCGGTGCCGGTCAAGCGTCCTTCGATGACGCGGTAGGTGAGAACCCCGTCCTGGACCGTCTGGTCGGGCAGCACGACGCCCGTATTGATGTAGCCGCGGTCGACATAGGCGCGGGTCAGCCGGTAGCGGAGTTCCTCGAGGTCGTTGAAGTCTAGTGCCCGCACGAGGTAGGGAACGATGATCGCGTTGATGACGTCTTCTGGGAGCACCGTGTTGCCGATGATCTGGATCCGGCGCACCAGAACGCGCGCCTGCGCGGTGTTCGGCGGGGACACGGGTGGTGTGGCTGCCGGTTGGGGAGCGGTTGCCGGCTGCGCGTGAGGCGATGCGGGAAGGGCGGCGACCAACCAGCCTGCGAGGAGAGGGCCGCGCAGACGACGTGGCCTCGCTCTCATTGGATCCGACTGTAGAGCCGGGTGCCTTCGGGTGACGTTTCACTATGGCTTTCGCGCCGGCACCCCGACAGGACGTCATTCGCTTCAGCGACTGTCCGGGGCTCGTCTATCTGCGTCCCGCCTGCCTGTAAGTTCTCAGTCAACGGCACGTCCAGGTTGAAGTACAACGCTGGCTGCGGGCCTTCACCGTTGCGGGGAAGGCCGCCGTGGCTGCCGACGACGAGGCTAGAGGTCCGTTCCGATTGCGCGGCGCCGCTGCAGCCTTGGCGCTGGATATTGGGCATGCTCAGCAGTCTGTCGGAGAGTTCCGCCAGGGTGCCTGGCACGTTGGTGTCGGGCGCCAGTATGTTGATGGTGCCGTTGATTCCGAGGGTTGACGAAGCCTGTACCAGACTGTCGGGACTTGCGAAGTACTGGCTGGCTGTGATTCTGATGTCGCCGCCTTTTCCGGCGTCGGCGTTGGCCTGGACCGTGCCGTCGTTCAGCACGACGTATCGCGCCCCGACACCGATATCGCCGCCGTTGCTGATGCCGCCCAGGGACGACGTTGTGATGCTGCCACGATCCAGATTGAGAAGCTGGCTTGCGGTCAGCAGGACGTTGCCGCCGCCTCCGGCGAGGGCCTGGGTCGTGATTTCGCCCTGGTCCATCAAGGCGATCGTGCCGGCGCGGACAGTTATCGTTCCGGCACCGGCACCCTCCGGACTGCTCGAGAGAGCCTCGACGCCGGCACCGTCTCCGGATGCGGTCAAATCCAGAGGCTGTGTGTTGCCCGTGATGGTAACGTTGCCGCCGCGGCCCACGCCGGTGCTCCTGCTACTCAGCACGCCGTTGTCGAGTAAGGTGATCTTGTCGGCATGGACGATGACATCGCCGGCGTCAGGGGTGGCACCGCGGATGGCCCCAGTAACGAGGCTGTCGGTATCGGAAAAGATACCGGTCGCCGCGTCAGTCCTGCCCGCCCCGTTTACGGTGATCTGTTTCGCAGTCACGTCGACCGTGCCGGCCGAACCCTGACCGGCGGTGCTCGTGCTGATGCTGCCTGTCCTCGACAGGTTTATCGTGTCGGCTGAAACGAAAACCTGGCCGCCCGATCCGCCCGATTTGACTTCCGCATTGGAGGCAATCCCGGTTTGCAGGTCGGTTCCCGCGTTCGTAGTACCTCCGTCGATGGTGATGGTGGAGTTCGAACCGGTCCCGATGACAGTGACCGTGCCCGCTTTCCCGTTCGAACTTGTGTCGCTGGTGATTGTCCCCCGAGACAGCAACTGGATCACGTTTGCCCGGACGGTGATATCCCCCGCTATGCTGCTGGCGCCCGGCGTCGAGGTAAGCGAGAAGATGCCAGTGCTTGCATCGGACCGGCCAGAGCCATTCGCAACCAGTTCCCCGGCGGTCACGTCGACCGTGCCCGCGGGACCATTGCTCACCGAACTGGTGCTGATCTGGCCCGTGTTGAACAATGAAATTGTGTTCGCCGACACGGTCACCTGTCCTGATGATCCGCTCGAACCCACTGTTTCCGCTTTGGCGACTATACCGGTCTCGTTGGCTTTTGATGTCGCTTCGCCCACGTCCGAGCCAGTGCCATCGATCGTTATCGACGAATTCGGGCCCGTCCCGGTCACCGTCACATCGCCAGCCGTCCCGTTGCCGAAGTTGCCGCTGCTGATCACCGCGCGATTGACCAGGCTGATGTTGTTCGCGCTGACGGTAATGCTACCGCCGCCGCCGGAGCCGGTGGTATCGTCGGAATTGGTGAAAATGCCAGTGCTGACATCGGTTCGACCGGTTCCATTTGCCGAGAGCTCCCGTGCCGTCACGTTGACGATGCCTGCGGGACCTGGGCCGGAACTGCTCGCGCTGATCTCACCTGCGCTGAGCAATTGAATCGTGTCGGCGAACACCGAGACCTGTCCCGCGGACCCACTCGACCCGTGCTTCGTCTCGGCAAAAATCCCGGTCGCCTCGGTCATTTGGCCTCCGTTGGCCGTAATCGTAGAGTGACCGCCCGTTCCAAGAACGGTAACCGTCCCGGCAGCACCCTTGCCGGCAGTGCTGCTGCTGATCACTCCGCCGGGGCCTAATATGAGGGTGTCGGCCCGAACTGTGACGGTTCCGGCTCCTTGAGTCGATCCGGATAGATTACTGTCGGTGAAGATGCCTGAGGCCGCATCGGTCCTAATGCCGCTGCCCGCCACGATTTTCGTCGCGGTCACGTCAGTCGTGCCGGCGGGGCCCTGGCCAAAGCTGCTGGCGCTTACCTCGCCTGTCCTGAGCAGCCGGAGCGTATCCGCCGACACAGAGACCTGTCCCGCCGACCCACTTGATCCTTCCTCCGCCTCGGCCAAAATGCCGGTCGCCGCGAGCATTTGGCCTCCGTTGGCGGTGATCGTGGAGTGCCCGCCCATTCCGATAACGGTAACTGTGCCGGCGGCTCCCTGTCCGGCCGTGCTGCTGCTGATCTCTCCCCCTGGGCCTAAGGTGAGGGTGCCTACGTGGATTGTAATGTCGCCGGCACCCTGGGTTGATTCGGCCAAGTTACTATTGCTGGAAATGCCAGACGCCGCATCGGTCCTTGATCCGTTGTTCGTGACGATCTCCTGCGCGGTCACGTCGACCGTGCCGGCGGGGCCCTGGCCGGAGCTGCTGGCACTGACCTGGCCTGTCCTGAGCAGCCGGAGCGTGTCCGCCGACACAGAGACCTGTCCCGCCGACCCAGTCGATCCTTCCTCGGCGGTGGCGAGAATTCCCGTATCGCCGGTCAGCAGGCCGCCGTCGATGGTGATCGTGGAATTCTGGCCGGCTCCGGTGACGGTGACCTTGCCGGCTTTTCCCTGTCCGTATGTGCTGCTGCTGATCAAGCCCTGTGGATGCAATTCGATGGTGTTGGCGGTCACTGCCACCGAGCCGGCGTTGCCGCCGCTGCCAAGGTAGGCGCTGGCGACGACGCCGGTATCCGAATCGGTGCCGCTGCCATCGACAGAAAGCGCGTTCGTGTTGACCGCGACCGTTCCCGCATTTCCAGCCCCAAACGTGCTGCTGCTGATGACGCCTCGATCGCGCAAGTCGATGGCGTTGGCGGTCACTGAGACCGAGCCGGCGTTGCCGCCGCTGCCACTGCCGGCATTGGAGAAGATACCTGTGGGAACATCGGTGCGGCCGGCGCCATCGGCAGAAAGCGTGTCGGCGTTTACGACCACCGTTCCTGCGTTCCCTCCGGCGAACGTGCTGCTGCTGATCGCGCCTGTACGGAGCAATCGAATGGTGTCCGCCGACACTGTCACACTCCCGGCTGCGCCGCCCGATCCGTTCTGGGCGTTGGCAAGGATGCCGGTTGGGCCGCCGAGGTCGCCGGCGTCGATCGTGAGGGCCGAAGCGGGCCCGACACCCGTGACTTGAACTGTGCCTGCATTTCCCGCGCCAAACGTGCTGCTGCTGATCACGGCTTGGGCCCGCAAGTCGATGACATTGGCGGCCACTGCGACCGACCCAGCTTTGCCGCCGCTGCCTGCGGCTGCGTTGGCGAAGACACCTGTGTCGAAATCGGTGCGGCCGCCGCCATCGGCGGACAGTGTGCCGGCACTCACCGACACCGTTCCTGCGTTCCCTCCGGCCGATGGGCTGCTGCTGATCTGGCCTGTGCGTAAAAGACCGATGCTGTCCGCCGCGACGGTCACAGTACCGGCGGCACCACCCGATCCCATCTGGGCGTTGGCAAGAATACCGGTCTGGCTGCTTAGAGTGCCGCCGTCGATCGTGATGGATGAGGCAGGCCCGATACCCGTGACCTGGACATCGCCAGCATTTCCGGCGCCAAACGTGCTGCTGCTGATCAATCCGCGATTGCTCAGTGTCAGGCTGTTGGCCTGCACGAGAACGCCGCCGGCATTGCCGTGGCTTCCGGCGTTAACGTCGGACAATATTCCGGTCGCTTGCGCGAGGTTGCCGGTCCCATCGGCGTCGATCGTGCCGGTTGCATAGACATCCACGAAGCCGCTGCCGCCGGTGCCGAAGCCGAGACTGAGGATCTGCCCCTCCGCATGCAGCGCTATGTCATTTGCGCGCACGGTGACGGTTCCCGGCGCCCCGGAGGAACCGGCCAGGGCTTCTGAACTGATCGTGCTTGGCTGCGCGCTGCCAGTTGCGTCCAGCGTTATGGTGGGCGCTGTCACGCTGACCGGGTCCGCGCCGCCCAGGCCCGAGGTCTGGTTGCCGATCTGGCCTCCAAGCGTCACGGTCAGCGCGCCGCCGCTGACTACCGTCACGCTGCCGGCGCGTCCCGCGCTGCCGGACAGTGCCGCCGAGCTGACGCCGGTAGAGCCGAAGGAACCGTCGCCGGTGATCGTGAACGGGCCCGTTGTCGCAATGCTGATTGCGCCCGCATCGCCACTGGCCGACGTGGTGGTGGTGATCGTGCCGCCGGGGTTGAGAGTCAGTGTGTCGGCCTGGACAGTGACTGTCCCGCCGGGTTGCCCGCTGTGGTTCGTTGCGCGGACGGCGCTGCTATCTATCAGCACCGCGCCACCTCTCACCTGTACTGCTCCGCCTCCAAGCTGCCCGGTCGGATCACCGACATCAGCGACTGTGTTGCCGGTCAATGTTACGGGGCCGTAGCTCGTGACTGTTTGGGCCGATGGATCGGCGCCGTTCAGGCCGATGTCACCGGGGCCGGCAGCGCTGGCGATATGCAGGTGGCCGGCGGGGGCCGTGATCTGGCCGCCGGTGATCTGGACCGGGCCGCCAACGATCGACAGATCCTTGCCGGCTTGGGTTGCGAGCGTGCTGCCGGTCACGTTGATCGCGCCTGAACGGGCGCTCAGAAAGCCGAATGCCTGCGGCTGGGCAACGGTGAAGGTGCTTTGGTTCGGCGTCCCGGCCGGCACGCGGGTGCCGTCCGTAAATCCGAGCGTGTCGGCGGTCGACACGTGGAATGATCCCTGCACGTTCAGGGTAGCGTGCGAACCGAACATCCAGCCTGAGGGATTCAGAAGAAAGAGATTGGCGTTCGGAATGGTGGAAGCGATCTGCCCGTCAACCTGGGACGTCTGGCCGCCTGTCACGCGACCAATGATGTTGCCGACGGACGCCGGTCCGCTGAAGGTCGCGGTTTGCCCAGTTTGAACATTGAAGCTGCTGAAGCTGTGGAAGAGGTTGCCCCCCACCTGCTTGCCGAGATTCGCGCCGATCGCGAAGTTCGGCCCCGTCAGCGCGCTCACCGGGCCGACCGAACCATCCGTGCGGATCTGGGCCGAGACAGGACCCAGCACAGAGAAAAGTCCGATCGCTACTCCAGCCAGCAAGCGAAATGCTTGGATGAGATAAGAACAGGGCATCGGAATTCCCTGGTTGCAGGTCAATGATGCCGCGTCACCCGCCGCCATGCAATGCGGTGCAAGCCTGTCGGGTTCATTACGTCGCGGCTGCGGCTACCCCGTCGTCATTGGTGAGGCGGACGCCGGGTTGGCGCCTGCAGAACGAGTCTCCGAGCGTGTCGTTCAGCACGGCGGTGTGCACGTGAAGGGAAGGACTGTGTCGATTTCCCTGGTTCATGAGACTCGAACTCCAGGAAAACCGCCATTTCGCGTGTTCCTGGATCTTGCGACTATCCCCTGATTGTTGCGACTCTGCCTCCTGGTTCATACGACTTTGTCTCCAGGATGGTGCGACAGCGAGGCTGCAGAAAGCGTGGCCGCCGGCCTCTTAATCGGTAAGTTTTCGTATGTTCCCGTGCACGGGATGATCCGCTTCCGCCGCCGACCCAGTTTGCCGAGTCTCATGAATGGGGGAAATCGACAGCGGCTATTTGAATTGGTTCCCAGATTAAGGCAAGACTGATTAAGAATCTGTTTGTAGGGAGCACGAGGCAGTCGGTGCGACGTCGATTGCAACCTCTGGTCGAATTGCATGCGGTGCCCGGGAAGGCGACCATCCGAGCTGATCACCGTTAGCAACAGCATC
>JBEKLE010000127.1:0-14625 GCA_050010355.1 Rhodopila sp.
ACTCAGGAATTCGTGGCTGACGAACGGATTGCCGTCCCCGGCGCAGGCGTCCCAGTCCGCGGCTTTGATCTCCGCCACCCGCGCGTGAAGTGTCATGGTCAGCGTGGCGGAACCATCGGGCATCCGGGACAGCCTACGCGATCTCAAACATGCCCTCCACCTCCACCGCCGCATCGGCGGGCAATGATGGCACCCCAATGGTGCTGCGAGCATGCCGTCCGGCCTCGCCAAAGACAGCGACCGCCAGGTCCGACGCACCGTTCATCACCAGGGCGTGCTGGTTGAACTCCGAAGGCGCCGCGACGAAACCGCCCAGCCGCACCACGCGCGTCACCCGGTCCAGGTCGCCGCCGCACGCGGCTTTGAGGTGCACGAGCACGTTGATGAAACACAGGCGGGCCGCTTCTTTCGCCTGCTCGACCGAGATGCCCCAGCTCACCTTGCCGGTGAACGCGATCTTGCCGTCGATGGCCGGCACCTGCCCGGAGACGACAACCAGATTGCCGGTCACAACATAGGGAACATAATTCGCGATCGGCTGCATCGGGCGAGGCAGAGTGATGCCAAGTTCCGCCAGCGTCGCTTCGATCCGACCCGCCATCAGCTGCTCCTTCGATGCGTGCGATGCAGCGTAACCCAAGATGCTCATGGCCCAAAGGGATCAAAGCGGCGAAACCGGCATCGCGAGTGCGAGGTATTGCCTCTCACCGTGTGCTGACTGGTCATTCGCCTAATTTTTGGACAAGCTCCTGAATCAGTGCTTGACGAAAACCCCGCGCACCAAAGGTCGATTTTGGCGAAGCATCCACATTGGAAGGATTGGACGTGCGTTCCGCTCAGGATTTGACCGCTCGACATTCAGCCCGTCGGCGCTCGATTGCCGCCCTCGTCCCGTTAGGTCTCGTTCTCCTGCTGAGCGCCTGTGAGTCAGAGCCGCCACCGGGGCCTGCCGTTGTCGTGCTGCCGGGGCGAAACAAGGACCTTGCCGCGTTTCAGCAGGACGATCTTATTTGCCGGCAACACGCGGCGGCCAAGACAGGCTACTCTGGTCCCGGCACCTCTGGCGCCGCGCCGGGTTCTGCCGGCGGCTCCGGCGTCGTCCCCGCTCCGGCCGGCACGCAGGCTGGTTCTGGTAACGGCGACCAGAAAGGGTCCGCCGTCGCCCAACCGGCCGATGAAGCCGCTTATGCGCAGTGCATGGCCGCTCGCGGCGATGTGGTCCAGTCGCGGCCGTGGGGATACCCAGCCGAGCCACCCCCTTATGGGTATCCATACGAATACGCGCCCTACGGACCTTGGGTCGGCTACCCCTACGACTTTCCGTACTTTCTATACGGCGGCGGATTATACGGCGGATTCGGCTGGGCGCGAGACGGCTATTATCATGGGACATGGCACAGAGGGGGCTTCGCGAGAGGGGGCTTCGCGAGAGGGGGCTTCGCGAGAGGGGGCTTGGCCGGCCGGGGCTCGGCCGGATCCGGACACGGCAGAGGCGGCGGCGGACACCATTAGACTGCGATCGCCCCAGGCAGGCGAAGCACCCATCCGCCGACACCGCCTTCAGCCGCAGCCCGGCCTCAGCGCGAAACGACCCGCAAGCCGCGCCGCCGAGCCCGGGGGGACGCCTCCGCCGGTAACTCCAGCGGCAGCAGCGGAGACTGATCGCGCGCGCCGTGCCCGACAGTGTCGGCATCCTCGATCTCGGCCTCGGGAATATCGCGCCTGCCCAGATAGTTCGCCGCCAGGTTCCGGAACGCGTAATCCAGCAGCGACGTCGCGGCACCCACCGCCGGATCGCCTTCAACGGCACCGGCGGGGCCGAACCGGGTAAAGGTGAACGCCTCCACGAACCGCTCCAGCGGCACCCCGTGCTGCAGCCCAAGACTGACGGCAAGAGCGAAATTGTCCATCAGCCCGCGGAACGCCGCTCCCTCCTTGTGCAGCGCCACAAAGATCTCGCCCAGCGCGCCGTCCTCGTACTCGCCGGTGCGCAGGAACAGCTTGTGCCCGCCCACCGAAGCCTTCTGAGTGTAGCCGGTGCGCCGTCCCGGCAAGTCCCGGCGCGGCGACGATGCGGGCTGCACCGCCAGAGCAACCGGACGCGGCGGCATCGCATGCATGAACGGCGCGACCGCATCGTGCATTGCCGCATGAGCGCCGGCTCCATGCAACGGGATCGGGCTTCCGCCGGCCAGCGCGGTGGCCAGCGCCTCCTCTGCGGTGATCCCGTTGACCCCCAGCCACGCCCGCGCCGCGCGGGTCAGCCCGCCGGCGTGCCCGATCGGGGAAAACGCCGGGGCAATCCCGCCGGTTTCGCAGCCCAGCAGAGCTTCGGCCAGCCCCGGCCGGGTAATCGCGGTGGTCGCGCGATGACGCAGACCCTCCACCCCGGCGGCGGCCTGCCGGGCGGCGCGGGCGGCTTCGGACAACCCACGCACACCCGCATGTGCAGGCGGGGTCGGCCAGTCGAAGGCCGCGGGGCGCATCGGCCCGTTCAACCGTCCCAGCCGCCCAGAAGCCACATGCGCCCGTCCGCGCACGATCGCAACGATGCAACGTGCGATGTCCCGCGCGGCATCCGATCCGTAATCGACCCCCAGGGCTGCCAGCAACCCTGCAAGATCCGCCACGCCCACATCGATATCCCGCACGTGCGGCGCCGCAAAACTCAGCGCGATCACCGCGGTCTCGACCGCTTCGGCCAGGTCGGCAAAATCGAACTGCCCGTCGCTGTCCAGGAAGGCCGGCAGATTGAGCACGAAGCCCGGTGCATCCTCGGCCTCCAGCCGCCAGACCGCGTCCGTCGGGCACCCCCGCCGCAGCAGCAGCAGCCGATGCAGCCGGTCCGCCAGCGGCATCTCGAATCCAGCGGCCGTCGCGGCCGCCGCAATCGGCGCGATCCATGCCTGGGCGGCACCGGCAAGCGTTACCGGACCCTTGTTCGGCACCAGCGCCGCCAGCGCGGCCGCCGCGACATCGTCCCAGGAGGCGGGCAGGGTCACCCCCCGCGGCAACGAATCGGGATCGGGCGAGGCCTCGGTCCGCCGCATCCGCACGCCGTGCCAGGTCCGATGGGGGGATACCCGAGAGATTTTCATGCAATGATATTATGGAACGCCCTTCCGCGCGGATAGCCTATTTTGTGTTGATCCCGGGACAGCAGCGCAAAATGTTGGGGATAACTCGCGCCGGCCAAAAAAATCGCAATGCAGCGAACGCGCGGCCCGCCGCTGCGTTTGAAAACGGGTTGTGGTGGGTGGACCAGTGTGCGAGGCCTGCGTATATGTTGCGCCATGAATATTGGCACTTGGCTGTTCACCAGGCTCAAAGGTCGCCAGATCGGCAGCGACGCGGCGGGCAACCTCTACTTCGAGGAAAAGCGGCAGCGACCGGGCAGTCTGCGCACGCGCCGCTGGGTCGCTTACGCCGGTGCGCTGGACGCCAGCGTCGTCCCGGCGGAGTGGCATGCCTGGCTGCATTACACCACCGACGCCCCGCTGCCCGAAACCGGCCGCAAGGTCTGGCAGAAGCCCCATCTCGCAAACCTCACCGGCACGCCGGAAAGCTACCGGCCCCCCGGCCATGACTACGAGGGTGGGAACCGCGCCCGCGCCACCGGCGATTACGAAGCCTGGACGCCGAGCTAGAATCAAGATGGGGCGTCATGGCGTTGCGGAGACCCTGACCGGCGCGTTAGTGCTGGTCGTCGCTCTGGCATTCCTCGCCTATGCCCTCCTGCATTCCGGACGGACCGCGGGTTCCGGCTACAATTTGCTGGCCCGGTTCGACAATATCGCGGGACTTTCGGTCGGCGGCGATGTGCGTATCGCCGGGGTCAAGGTCGGCACCGTGACGAGTGAGGAGATCGACCCGAAGACCTTCACCGCCGTCGTCTCAATGACCGTGCAGAATGCCATCCAACTGCCCAAGGACACCAGCGCGTCGATCGTCAGCGAGAGTCTGCTGGGCGGAAAGTACATCGCGCTGTCGCCCGGCGGTGACGAGACGGACCTGAAGCCGGGCCAGACCATCACGATCACCCAGTCGGCGGTCAGCCTGGAGGAGCTTTTGGGGAAATTCATCTTCAGCGTCACCAGCCTTAACAACCAAAAGGACGGCCAGTCGGGTGGCAACAAACCCGACGGGGGACAGCAACAGGGCGGTGGCGCATTGGCGCCGTTGCCAAAATGATCCCGCCCGCCCCCACGGACTGGCCGGGCCTCGACGGCAAGGCTGTGGGTTGCCGTGAGAAGCTGAAGATGCTGGCCGAGAACTACGCCGAAGTGTCACAGGTGCTGCGCGATGTCTTCGAGGATGCGATCCTGATGGGCGTGGAAGAGCAGGCAATGCGCCAGGTCCTGACCGATATCGTCGCCGGCCTGGAATCGCCGAAGCGTCCGGTCGTATGAGGATGGCGATCTCGGATAATCGAGACCCGGCTGGTAAACCGCGCCTCGCGGACCGGAACCGCCCGGTGATACTGGCGTCGTTCGCAGTGATCGGACTGACCTTGGCCGAGTCCGCATTGGCCCAGAACGCCCCGATCCAGACGACACCCTTGCCACCGCTGCAGCAGCAATGGCAGCAGGAGGGCTCGCCACCCGTGCAGGAGGGGCCAGCCGCCCCGGCACAGGCGGTTCCCGGACCGGACGTTCAGGGCCAGGCGCCGCCCGGGGTTTCGCCCGCGATACCGGCAACGGTTGAACGGCCGAATGTGTGGGTTCCAGCCGAGGCAGTGAAGCTGCAGGCCTTGGACAAGGTGAACGCCCAGACCAGCGATCTGACCATCAGGGTGGGCCAGTCGGCCACCTTCGGCTCGCTCACGATCACGGTAAAGTCCTGCATGGTGCGCCCGTCGGACCAGCCAGCCGATGCCGCCGCTTACCTCGACGTCACCGACAGCCACCAGGACGCGCCGGGCTTCGACGGCTGGCTGCTGCGCGACGAGCCGTCAGTGTCGATGATGCAGCATCCGATCTACGACCTTCGCGTGACCGGCTGCGCCTGAACCATGGACAAGATGCCGCCCTTCCATCGCACCGCCCTGCTGCTCGACATGGATGGCACGCTGATTGACCTCGCGCCAACCCCGGAAGCCGTGGTCGTGCCGCCCGGTTTGCCGGCCACCCTGACCGCGCTGCGTGACGCGCTGGACGGCGCCCTGGCGATCGTCACCGGCCGCCCGGTCGAAACGGTGGACCGGTTGTTCGGCGACGCGCCGGGTGCGGTTGCCGGCGAACATGGCGGCGCGATCCGCCACGCTAGCGGCGAGGCCGTCGAGCGGCCCGATCTCCCCGCGCCACCCCGATCCTGGCTCGAAACAGCCGAGACCCTGGTTGATTCGTTCCCCGGCGCGTTGCTGGAGCGCAAGGCGCGCGGCTTTGCCCTGCATTATCGGCAGGCGCCCGAGGCCCGGGAGGTCTTCAGGACCGCGCTCACCACCCTGATCGACGACCGGTTCCAGGTGCATCCGGCCCACATGCTGTGGGAAGTCCGCCCGGTCGGTGCCGACAAGGGCGGCGCGGTCGTGGCCCTGATGCAGCGCCCTCCCTTCGCCGGCCGCCTCCCGGTCTTCATCGGCGACGACGTGACCGACGAGGACGGCATGAGCGAGGCGCGAAAACGCGGTGGCGCCGGCTATCGCGTCGATGCGGTCTTCGGCGATCCGGCCGGCGTCCGCGCATGGCTGCACCGCTCCGCCGAACGCGGCGACTGGGCGCCATTCCCATGAAGCTGGCCGATTTCCAGGCGTTGTCGTTCGATTGCTACGGCACACTGATCGACTGGGAGAGCGGGATTTTCGACGCGCTTGCGCCATTGCTGTCACGGGCGGGCGTCGATCCGGCACAGTCCGGCAACCCGCGAGCAGGCTTGGGACTCTCGCGGGCCGGCATGGGACTGTCGCGCGATGCCGTGCTGCAATCCTTCGCCCGGCTGGAATCCCGCCAGCAGGCGCAAACGCCCGACATGACCTATCCGGATCTGCTGGCGGAAGTGCACCGGCAGCTTGCCGTCGAATGGGACGTCGCGCCCGATCCGGCCGAGGATGCCGCGTTCGGCGCGTCGGTTGGCGACTGGCCGACGTTCCCCGACACGGTGGAGGCGCTGCGGTACCTCAGGCAGCACTTTCGGCTGATCATCCTCTCTAACGTCGATCGGGCCAGCTTCCAGGCAACGAACCGGCGGCTCGGGGTTGCGTTCGACGCGGTCTACACCGCGCAGGACATCGGTTCCTACAAGCCCGACCGGCGAAACTTCGATTACCTGCTCGACCGGCTCAGCGAGCAAGGCGTGCCGAAGGAAAAGCTCCTGCATGTCGCGCAGAGCCTGTTTCACGATCACGTGCCAGCGAATGCGCTCGGTCTGGCCTCGGCCTGGATCGATCGGCGGCACAACACGGGCGTTGGCGGCGCAACGGCCCCTGCGGCGGCGGACGTGCGCTACGACTTTCGCTTCACCAGCCTCGGCGCGCTGGCGGAGGCTCACCGGGCCGCCTGACGCGACGCTGTCCGGCCATCGGGCCGGCCATCGGGACTGTCCGCCACCATCGGGCCGGCCATCGGGATTGGCCGGCCATCGGGACTGTCCGGCTGGACCGGGCACCGAGGAGGGACAGCCTGCGCGGCGGCTACTTGTAGCGACCTGCAAACATCCGGGGTCGGGATCGCGACCTGCAGCGGGACGCGCTGCGGGCGGCGGGGTGCCGGAGAATTTACGAGGACCGAATGAGCGGGGCTGAGGCGGCCCGGCCCGGTCTGGCGCACCCGGCAACCTTCGGGGCGCAACTCGGTCCTGTGCAATCTAACTACGGGTTACGCTTGTTCGGCCGCACCCTCGATATCCGCGGAAACGTACCAGTCCTCGGCGAGCAGGTCGTCGAGGTCGGCGCTCCAGGCGAGGCTGGGTCCATCGCTTTTGTCACAAAGAAAACGAGGGGGCCGTGAGGCATCAGCACGGATACACACCGTGTCGCCAACGACCCACGACCAGCGTGCGACGTCAGAGCCCGCCTGCATGCGAGCCAGCGCGTCAGCGAAATTCACCAGAGACTGCTCCGTTGATGCCAAAGCGTCGAGCGCCTTATCCCCGATATAGGTTCGGTTTACAATTAATTGCGGTATCGTGCCTCGTCCTCGGCTGATCCGGGGCCGGCCCGCGAACCCAAGAAACAAATACTCGCGGCGGGACTACCGGTTTAAAACCAGCCCTTACCCGTCGCGTCTGGGCATGAAAACGACCGTTTTCCTACCCGCCAGTTGCAATCAGCGTGCGCACGGATCGGATGTCTGCAATCCCATTTGCGATCAATCTGCGGCCAGTTGCCGTGATCTTGCGCCCATGCCGATTCGCCAGTTGCAATCAGCTTGCGCAAGTCCCGCCGATGTTTGCGATCCCGACCGCGGATGTTTGCAGGTGGCTACAGCTACTGCGATTCCATGGCGACTGGCGCGAAATCGTTGATCGCCTGAAGTGTGGCCTCGAGTGCGGCGGCGAGGCCGTCGGCCAGGGCCTGTGTCTCGGCCGAGCCGGAATGGAGCGCCCGCTCGAACCGGCGGCCGACGGTGGACAGGCGTTCGAAACCGAACATCCCGGCGCTCCCGGCCAGGCTATGGACCGCATCGATCAGTTCATCACCGACGTGCGTGACAGCATCCGGCGCCCGCAACTGGCGCAGCAGGTCGTCCGCTCGCTCGGCAATGGACTGCACATGAGTGTCAACCGACGCGGGCGGGAGGAAGGCCGCGGTCCGATCGAACGCCGTCCGATCGATAACCGGCATTTCGCAGCCGATGACAGCGATCGCAGGCGCCGCTTGCACCGCGTTTGCAGGCAGGACAGGAATGCCGCCGCGGTTTGTCCGCCCCGTGACAACTGCCCGTTCCACGACAGCAATCAACGAGCCCGGATCAAACGGTTTGGGCAAATGGCTGTCCATGCCCGCGGCGTGGCACGCAGCCACCTGATCCGCAAATGCCTGGGCAGTTAGAGCGACGATCGGCACTTGCCCGCGCGCACCCTCCAGCGCGCGGATGCGGCGGGTCGCTTCAAGCCCGTCCACGCCCGGCATGCGCACGTCCATCAGGACGACATCGAAGTCTGCGCCTGCAACCGCCGCGACTGCCTCCGCCCCGCCTTCCGCACAGTCCGCCGTATGTCCGGCCGCACGCAGGAAGGAGCTGGCGACGTCGCGGTTCATGAGAACATCGTCGACAACAAGGACATGAAGCCGGCGAGCGGGTGCCGGCGCCATTGCCGCGCCCGGCGCCTCGGCTCGGGGCGCCGTGGCCGGGGGCGATGCCGCGACGACGTTCAGTGGCAGCTCCAGCCAGAAAATGCTGCCGCCCCCCGGATTGTCGTCGTAGCCAAGGCTGCCACCCATCAATGTTGCCAGCCGGGCCGAAAGTGCCAGGCCGAGCCCGGCACCCTCGGACGTGTTGGTGGTCTCGGTGCCAACGCGTTCGAAGTCCTGGAACAGCCGCTGACGCTCCTCCGGAGATATGCCGGGGCCGGTGTCCGCGACCTCGATCCGCAGCAGCGAACCATCCGCCGAGCGTCCCAGACGCAACGCCACCTCACCCTGGCGGGTAAATTTCGCCGCGTTGCCCAGCAGGTTCAGCAGGATCTGCCGCAACCGCGTGGGATCCGCGAGCAGCTCCGGCGCCACGCCCGGCGCCATGGCGAATTGCAGCGCCAGCCCTTTCGCCTCGGTCATCGGGCGGACGAGATCCAGGCAGGCCGCCATGATCACGCGCATGTCAAGCTCGACCGGTCGCAGTTCAACGTGCTCAGCCTCGATCTCGGACAGATCCAGCACGCAGGTGATCATCTCAAGCAGGTGCTTGCCGGCTCCCAGCATGGCCTCGACCCGTGCGCCCTGCGCAGGATTGAGCCCACCCTCGATTTGCAGCAGGTGCGCATAGCCCAGAATGCCGTTCAACGGCGTGCGCAGCTCGTGGCTCATCCCGGCCAGGAAGCGCGACTTGGCCCGGGTGGCCCGCTCGGCCCGGTTACGCGCCTCGCTGAGGTCCTGCGACAGAATTTCGAGACGGGCGTTGGCCGCCTCGATCGACAGCCGCTCACGCGACTCGCGCTCCTGCCGCTGGGCAGCGAGGCTCGCGCGCTCAGTGACATCCACCAGCGAGGCAACGACGATGCGGCCGCGCGGTGTGGTGACCGGGTTCAGCATGATCTCGATCGTCACCGGGCTGCCGTCCCGTTTGCGCCCGGTGAAATGCCGGTCCGGTGCCATCCCCCTGTCGCTGCGCCCGGCGGTGAAGGCCGAGCGTAGTGCATCATGCGCGACCCGGAATTCCTCTGGCACCAGGATCTCGAGCGGTTTTCCAACCAGCGTTCCGCGCGGATAATCGAATATCCGTTCGACCTGGGAATTGGCGAGGGTGATAAAACCGGCTTCGTCAACGATCATCATGCCGTTCGGTGCCGCCTCAATGATAATCTCCCGCTGCGCCTCCTCAATCCGCTGTTCGGTGACGTCACGCGTCGCCTTGGCGAAGCCACGGAGGGTGCCATCCGGGTTCCGGATCACGTCGATCACGATATGGGACAGGAAACGGCTGCCGTCCTTCCGCACACGCCAACACTCGGTCTCGACGGTGCCGTCGGCAAGGGCCCGGGCGAGCAGGCGAGCGGGCTCTCCAGCGGCGATATCCTCCGGGGTAAAGAAGACGGCAAAGTTCTGCCCGATGATCTCGCCGGCGGAGTAGCCCTTGATCCGCTCGGCAGCGGCATTCCAGGTCTCGATAGTGCCGTCCGGGTCGAGCATGTAAATCGCCTCGGTAACGGCCCTGCTCTCCAGCAGCAAGCGGAAGCGTTCCTCGCTCTGCTGGAGAGCGGCATGTGCTTCCACGCGCTCCGAAACGTCACGCAGCGCAGCGCAGATTTCCATCGGTGCGCCGCTCCGCGGATCCCGCAGGAGCTTCAACGAGCCATCGACCCAGACCCAGTGTCCATCGCGATGGCGGACCCGGTACGTGATGCGGTTTCGGTCCTGGCCGGACGCCATTGCACGCAGGCACGCCGTGACGCGCTCGAGATCCTCAGGGTGAAAGAAGGCGAGTGGCGATTCGCCGGCCAGTTCCTCCGCCTCGTAACCCAACAGCTCCCGGCATCCGGGCGAAACGTAGCGGCGAACGAACTGCATATCGAGCGTGACGATCATGTCGCTGGCATTGTCAGCGAGCAGGCGATACTGCGCCGCTGCCGTCTCGGCCGCGGCAGTGGCGGCGGCAGCCGTCCGTTCGGCTTGTGTCAGCAGCCGGACCTGCATGACGAGACGGACCCCGATGACGCCGAGCAGCATTGCGACCGCGACAGCGGCGAGCAGGTGTCCGATCGCGCCGACCCGCCAGCCAGCCAGTTGCTCGTCCTTGCCAAGAGCGGAGAAGGCTACCAACGGATATCCGGTCATCCGGCGATAGCTGATAATCCTCCTCACGCCATCGACCCTGGAAGTCGTCTCGAAGGTGCCCTGTGGCGAATTTGGGAGCATGTCGCGGAACAGCACGGTACCTTGCGAGCTCGTGCCGATCGCCGACCCGGCAAACGGCGCTCGCACGAGCAAGGTCCCATCGTCACGGAAGAGCCCTGTCAAGCCATCGTGACCGAGATCGAACGAGGCGTAAAAGTGCTGGAAATATGCCATGTCTATCGTTGCCGTCACGACCCCGGCAAAGGCGCCATCGGCGTGGTTGATCCGCCGCGACACGACGACGACCAGATTGCCGGCGGCCCTGGAGCGGACGACCGGGTTGACATACGGCTGGCGATCGGAATGAGTCTGATGATATTGGAAGTATTCGCGGTCGCTGGCGTTCGTCCCATCAGGTACTGACAGGGAAGCTGCCATGACGACGCCTGATTCGTCCATCAGGCTCAGGCTCTGCAGGACTGGCAAACTCGCCACCTGTTGCGTCATCAGCCGCCGCAACCGTTCGAGTTGCGCTGCCCCCATGCCATCGGACTCGACCCTCTCGACGAGTTCGGTCAGGCTGGTGCCGGCAATTCGGAAGGCATCTTCGGCGTGCCGGTCGGCCGACAGGGCCAAATTCGCCGCCTCGCGGCGGCTTTCGTCGATGCGGCGGGACCGATCCTGCCAGGTCCGGTAAAGGTCGTGGCCCACGACAAGTATACAGAGAATTGAGATAAACGCGATGGTCGCGCTGTGGCGTAGCCGCGGTCGGCCGAGGCAATCGATGCCGCGAACATTTAGACGAGACAGCATCGTTACCCTCGTTATCCGGTGTCGGACGTTACCGGAAAAACCTTAATAATTCGTTAACCAGGTCCGGACGGCCGGGCAACCTGGCAACGTGCCGCGATATAATGCAGCTTCGCGGCTGCCCCCGGTCCTTCGGCCGCCTGCCAACCCATCGGAGAATTGAGCCGGCGGGGCCGGAACGGGCTGTCGTCAACAGTGGAGTAGTAAATTCTCGGGCACACGCGGCATGAGCTGCCCTCAGGCCGATCGGTCAATGTTGGGGCGGCAGACCATTCGGAAACGCCACAAGACGCAGAAAGTCGGCCGAATAGTCGATCTCCTCCGGCCAGGTGAGGCCCGCCCCGGCCGGCAGCACCACCATCGTTGCTGCAAAGTAGTCACCGTCGCGAAGCGGTGTGAACCAGCCCCCCGGTCAATAATGGGCAGGAAATCGACCACCCCGCGGACACCGTCGGACCAGGTGATCGAGACGGTGTGATCGGCATAAGCGGCCGCTTCGACGATTGCGAACAGACTCACTGAGCAAGCCGGGTGATCCGTCCCGCCGTCATGCCGCCGTCGATAACAAGTTCCGATCCGGTCACGTGGGTCGACATCGCGGAGGCAAGGAACAGGATCCCGTCGGCGATCTCCGACGCCTCGCCGGCCTTGCCAAGCGGAACGGCGGTCTCGGCAAAGGCATAGGGGTCGATCGGCTGGTTCTGTCCGGGCGGCATCTTGGTCCAGATCGGGGTCGCGATGACGCCGGGATGCACCGAGTTCACCCTTATGCCGTCGTTGGCCAGCGCGCATTCCAGCGCCACCGACTTCGCGAACAGCCGGACCGCGCCCTTGGTCGCGCTGTAGCCGGCCAGTCCGGCCGACCCGCGTATCCCGGCGACCGATGACAGCATCACGATCGAGCCGCCATTGCCGGCGCGCCGCATCGCGGGAATGCAATACTTGACCGAAAGGAAGACGCCATCGACGTTGATCGCCATCTGCCAGCGCCAGTCCTTCAGCGACATGTCGACGACGCTGCCCATGACGGCAATGCCCGCGTTGGCAACCAGGATATCCAGACGCCCGAAGCGCTCCGCCGCCGCGATCACGGCCGGCCAGCCATCTTCATCGGCGACGTCATGGTGCAGATAGGCGCCGCCAAGCTCCCCGGCCAGCGCCGAACCGGCGGCGTCGTCGATGTCGGTCAGCACCACGCTCGCACCCTCCCGTGCCAGCACCCTTGCCGTCGCCGCGCCGATACCCGACGCGGCGCCTGTGATGATGCCGACCTTGCCGTCCAACAGTGCCATCGCTTCGTCCGTTCCGGTTCCCCGGCCGATCATCCCATTCCCCGGCGCCGTTTCCAAGATCGCGCCCGCGACCCTTAGAACACCCCGGATCAGAAGACGGGCAGGTTCGGCAACGGCTTGTGGAACCATTTCTCCCAGAGCGCGTTCAGTTCGCCATTGTTCTTGGTGAAGTAGATGAACGTGTTCACCCACTGGTGCAGGTTGAACTGGTCCTTCCGCATGGTGATCCCGTTCGGCTGCTGCAACAGGGTGAACTTGCGCTCGATGTTCCCCTCGGGATGGGACGCATAGAAATCGTCGCCCGTGAGTCCGGTCTCGGCGATCGCATCCACCTGACCTGTCAGCAGCGCCTGATACGTGCTGGGATCGTCATCAAACCGCGCCAGCTTCACGGCCGAACCCAGCGTCTTGGCCAGGATCACGTCCTGCACCGTGCCGCGCGGCACTCCGACGCGCAGTCCCTTGAGGTCCTCGATGCTCGCGATCTTCTTGTCCTTGCCGGCAAAAACCACGTTCTCGATCGCGCTGTAGGGGATCGAGAACATCACCTGCTTGGCGCGCTCCGGCGTAATGCCGAAGGTGGCGACGATGAGATCCACTTTGTTGGTCAGAAGAAACGGAATCCGGTTCGGGCTGGTCAGCGGCACCAGGTTCACCTTCACCCCGAGGTAGGTCCCCATTAGTTTCGCGACCTCGATGTCGTAGCCGTCCGGTTCCTGTTGGTCATTCAGGATGCCGTACGGCGGCAGATCCACCAGGACCCCGATGTTGATCGTCCCGCGGCTCAGGATCTCGTCTATCGTCTGCGCCGACGCTGGCCGCAGCGTCGCGATGCCCGCCAGCAGCACCGTCACTGCCAATATCCGGGTCAGCCATTTCATGGGTTGGTTTCCTCTCAACGTTTGGTGGATGCGGCCAGCCGCTGTTCCAGACGGCGGCTGGTCAGGGTCAACGGCCAGCACAGGGCAAAATAGATCGCCGAAACGATGCCGAAGATCAGGAACGGGCGGAAGGTGGCGTTGTTGAGCATCTGCCCCGCACGCGTCACCTCCACGAACCCGATGATCGCCGCGAGCGAGGTGCTCTTGATCAGGTTCACCAGAAAACCGACCGTCGGCGGGATCGCGACGCGCAGGGCCTGGGGCAGCACCACGCGCAGCATGAGCGGAACGAAATGCAGCCCGAGCGCCTTGGCGGCCTCGATCTGTCCGTGCGGCACGGCCTGGATCGCGCCGCGCCAGATCTCGCCCAGAAACGCGCCGGCGTTCAGGCTGAACCCCAGGATCGCCGACAGCCACGCGCCCAGCGGGACCCCCAGCATGTCGCCGCCGAAGAACACCAGAAACAGTTGCAGCAGCAGCGGGGTGCCCTGGAACACCCGGATGTAACCCACGGCGATCCAGCGCAGCGCGGTGCTGCCCGAGGTCCGCATCAGCGCGATCCCCAGGCCGACGATGCCGCCGCCGACCGCGGCATAGAGCGACAGCAGGATCGTCCAGCGTGTCGCCAGCAGCAGGAATTCCAGGTCGCCGAGATTGAGCTGCCTCACCGGCGCCCCTCCCGCGGGGACCCGAAGGCGAAGCGTTCAATGGCGGAGAACGCGCCGGAGAACAGCATCGACAGGCAGAAGTAGATGCCGGTGGCGACAATGAACGCCTCGAACGGGCGGAACGTGCGCGCCTGGATGTCCTGCGTCGCGGCGGTCAGTTCATCGGCGGAGATGACGGAGCAGACAGATGAATTGAGCATCAGCAGGATGAACTGGCTGCCGAGCGGCGGGACGACGACACGCAGGGCCTGCGGCAGGATGATCAGGCGAAAGGTGCGGAAGCGGCTCAGCCCAAGGGCGAACGCCGCCTCGGTCTGGCCGTGACCGATGGATTCGATGCCGGCGCGAATGATCTCGATCGTGTAGGCGCTGCCGTTCAGCACCATGGCGATCAGCGCGCCGCTGTTGGCGTCAAGCCGCACGCCGAAGGACGGCAGGCCGAAGAATATGAGGAAAATCTGCACCAGGAACGGGGTGTTCCGGATCAGCTCCACATAGGCAGCGACAATCGCGCGCAGCCAGCCCGGGCCGGACGTGCGTGCAAA
>JBEKLE010000128.1:0-28064 GCA_050010355.1 Rhodopila sp.
TCACTCGTTCGCGCGGTCTGCTCGGCAAGCGTGCCGTTTTGCATTTTGTTCCATTCGGCCGTGAACGCCGCCGCGAAAGCCTTGAACAACGGCGGGTCCATCAGCCGCTCGCGGAGAGCCCCAAGAACCGTTTCCCCGAGCGTGTCATGACGGATAGATCGTCGGTTGGTGCAGGCGATGGGACCCTTGTTCCGGGCCGTTGAACAGCCGAAGTGCTGCTGACTGATCTTCGAAAACCCGCCGCCGCACATCCCGCATCGCATCAGTCCCGAGAACAGGTAGCGTGGTCGCTGAATGGACCGGAACGCCGTGCGTCGGGTGGATACACCGTCGGTCTGGGTGTCCAGCGCGGCTTGCCGGGCCTTGACCCTGTTCCACAGTTCCACCGGGACAATGCGAAGTTCAGGCGCGCTAACAACGACAATGGAACTTTCGAGGTTTGCACGCGACCGGCGCTGGCCGCTCTGCGGATCCTTCTGGTAGCGTAGCCGGTTCCAGACGAGACGACCGATATGGGCTTCGTTGTTGAGAATGCCGGTGCCCCGAGTCCGATTGCCGTTAATAGTACTGGCACTCCAGGTACCGCCGCGCGGAGCGCCAACGCCCTCGGCGTTCAGCTTGAAAGCGATCTTTCTCGGAGACACGCCAGCCCCGTAGTCCTGCATGATGCGGCGGATCACCGTGGCTTCCGCTTCATTAATCGTCCGGTCCCCGGCGCACCGGTTCCCCGTCAGCTGCGAAGCGCTTGACGACATCATAGCCGTAGGCGTTGCCGCCACCGGACTTGCCCGCCTCGATCCGCCCTCGCAGCCCGCGACGAACTTTGTCCGCGAGGTCCTTCAGGAACAGCGCGTTCATCGTGCCTTTCGCCGACATGAAGCGCGCTGATCTCGCCCTCGCTCAATGTTATCAAGCGGATCCCTGCATATTGCAGTCGCTTGAACAACGCGGCAACGTCCTCCTGATCGCGCGATAATCGGTCCAGGGCCTCGGCGACAACGACTTCGAAGTCAGCCTGCCGTGCACCTTCCAGCAGGGCTTGATAACCGGGCCGAAGGATCGTCGCGCCGCTGATCGCGGCATCGCGAAAGACCTGCGCGAGGGTCCAGCCTTCCGCTACGACCCGCTCCCGGCAAAGCCGGATCGACTCATTCCGCTGGCTGTCCGAGCTGTAGCGCGCAAAGATCACGGCACGAATGGACATTGGAACCGGATCCTGTCGCCGAAGAGGGAGCGGAACGGGACAGGACTTCGGCTCGCCCGTCAAGCCATCTGTTGCTACAGTCGACCGAAGCGGACGAACGAACGCCTGAGGGGGTGTCGGATGACGCGAACTACGGGTTTGGTCGGCGTGATACCCAGTCAGCCGGGGCGTAAGCTTTTTCAACCGAGGCTCACGACGCAAAGTATTGCCGTGCCGTCTGACGGCCGAGTGCCTGAACGAGACGAATAAGGCTCTCATTTGCGCCGGTGCCGCCATCAGGGCCTGCACTGCCAGCAGCACCTGGCTCACGACCCGTGACGCGTTTGCGCGGATCGGACTTCTGGCTCGCGGGAAACGGACACCAACGAGCAGCATGCCGAGGCCATGACGGATGTACCGCCCCGGAATGAGGTCGAAGCCGTCTTCAAGCGAGTGCAGCCCGCGTACAAAGCCCGCCGCGGCGACACCGGTCAGGCCGCCGAGCGCGGCATAGAGTAACAAAATTGGTGCGGCTGATATGCTATTCGGCAACGCCGCCAAATTGCGCGGAACGATAAACGCCGGCTGTACACCGAAGAACAGGCGACCGATAAAGGTGGCCATGCCGGTCGCGACCGCCACCGGCAAGAAGGTATTCACGCTGATTTCCGGCAGCATCAGTTCCGTCGCGAACAGCACGCCGCCAATTGGGGTGTTGAAGGTCGCCGCGATGCCGGCCCCTGCGCCAGCTGCGGCCAAAGTAATGCGCTGGCCGGCTTTCATCCGGGTAACCTGACCAAGGGTCGAACCGAGCGCAGCGCCGATCTGTATTATGGGTCCCTCACGCCCAACGGCGGCCCCGGTGCCAATCGCGATGGCTGAAGCGATCGATTTTACGACCGCCACGACCGGCCGGATGACCCCCTGTTGGTAATAGATCGCGTCCATCACTTCGGGCACCCCGTGCCCCTTCGCTTTCCGGCGCGAAATTAGAGACGATCCAGGTGACGGCTAGGCCGCCAATGACAGGCACCAGGATGATCGCGGGGCCCCAGGGATCGAACGGAGTGAAAATGCTCGAATCGTATGCGAACGAGAATTCACCCAGGAAGGAGACGTTGTGGACTAGCCCGATCAACCCGCGAAACGCGACCGCGCCGAGCCCGGTGACGACCCCAACCAACAGCGCGAACAGCGATAGAGGCAACAGGCCAAGCCGCCGCGCGATTACCTCCGGCGAGGCAGCGGGGGCCGCAGGCACCTTGGTTGCCGCTTGGACCGTCGGCCATTGGCTGGTTACTTCAGAAGCCCTGTCGTCGACCATTGCGGACCGCCCTTGATGCATCCATCAGACGATGTTTCATAACGCGTCGGGGTACGCCGGATTGCCCACGCCGTGGTTGAGAGGGTCAGATTAAACGAGCACTGTGGCACTTCCACCGCCGTGGCGCGATACCCAACGTGCCGACTTGCTCACGGCAGATGGTCAACATCAGGTTGCCTTGTTTCAGGTTCCAGACTCGTTATGCCGTCCATCCCCAACCGTGCTCCTTGGCTCTGGACACCAACTGGTAACCCGTGAACGGTAGTCCCACCAATATGGTAGCACGTCTGTCGCAAATGCGCGAATCATGGATCCAATATAATAATGTGGCTCTGTCTTTGACGACGGGGATTTTCCGAGAGACCCATGCCGCCGCCTGTCCTCCACGAGAGGCGCGCGTGCGCGTGCCACAGGCCGTGCACTGGCATTGATGGGCGCGATGTTCGGTGACGACCAAAGGCTGCGGTTCAGGCAGATCGAACACCTGTCGCGCGGTATGGCCGGTGGCCATCGCCTCGCTCAAGGCCGCGCCACACCCGTCGCAGGTCGGCGGGAAATGATCGATCGTGACATTGGGTGTCTCGGCGCGGCGCAACGTCTTGCCCGGGTGTCCCTGCTGCCCGCCGGGCTTCTTGCCTGACCTCTCCCGCAGGCTGCTGACACGGGCCGGTTTCTTCTTCAGACCGTCGCCTGACGGCGGCTTGCCGCTGTTCAGCCCAAGCTGGCGTTCAAGTTCCGTCACACGTGCCAGCAGTGCCGCGTTCTGAGCGACGAGCAACGCGTTCTGCGCGCGCAATTCGGCGACCAGCGTTTGAGGCCCGGCAACACCGGCGGCGGCGGCGACGAACTTGCCCGGTTCACTCCGGCCGCACCCGATGCCAGGCTGAGAACAGCAGCAAGTTCACCCCGCACCTCGACGCGATGTTGGTCGCCGTCCGGACGCAGTATCACCGCATCGACGAGACTGCGGACGATCTCTTTCGCGTCTACTCCGTCTTCCGCGGCAAGCGCCTCAATCACGGTCGCGACCTTCTGCCGGCAAATCTCGGCAAGGTTCGGGTGCAGGCGGGGAGCGGGCGCTTCTGCGTTCGCGCAGGCCGCTTCCAGTGTCATGCGCCGTTGCTCCAGACCGGCGAGACGCTCACGCAGGGCGGCCGCCGGCGTGCCGTCCGCAATCGCATCCACAAGACGCTCAATGGACACGGTTCAATTCACTGGATCCGCAGAGCGGCCAGCGCCGGTCGCGTGCAAGGGGGCTCTCCGCGAGCGCCCGCGGCTAGCGCCGACCGGGGCGCCGCGCAGGCCGATGTGCAGCGCCGCCGCGCACGCACCTTCGCGCGCCAGCAGAAGATCGCCGAACGCGTCGCCGCCGCCACGGCGCAGATGGCCTCGGGCATCAGCCAGACCGCCTCGGCCGCGCAAGAGCTACGCAAGTCGATGGAGCAGATCGCCACTGGCGCCGAACAGGCCTCCGGCGCGGCGCAACAGTCGCTCGCGGCTGTCACCAACATCGCCGCCGGCATCGTCCAGGCGAAAGAGAAGGCTGACTTCTCGCGTCAGAAAGCCGAGGCTCTGCAAATCCTTCTGGCCGACCTGAACACCCAGATCGCCGCCTCCGTGACCAATATCGAGACCGGGGCCAACCGCCAGCTCGCCTCCGTCCAGATGGTCGTCGAGCTCGAAAAGCAGGCCGCCAACATCGGCGAGATCGTCAAGGCTGTCGCCCGCATCGCCGATCAGACCAACCTGCTGGCACTCAACGCCGCAATCGAGGCCGCCAGAGCCGGCCAGCACGGCAAGGGCTTCGCGGTCGTCGCCGACGAGGTGCGGACCTTGGCGGAAACCTCCGAAAAGAGCGCCCGCGACATTCAGGACCTCGTTGGCCAGATCCAGGGCGAGGTGAAGACCATCGCCGAGGGCATCAACGGCGCCGCCGCCGCGGCCCGGACCGAGGTCGAGAAAGGCAAGGTCGTCACCGTTCAGCTTGCCAAGGCGCGCACCGACATGGTCGGGATCATGGCCGGCAGCACCGAAATCGCCACCGCCGCGCTACAAGCTGACCGCGCGGTGAAGGAGGCCCAGAAAGGTTCCGAACAGATCGCCGCCGCGGCAACCGAGCAGTCCGCCGCGTGCGAGGAGGCGCTGAAGACCGTCGACCAGCAGACCCAGGCACTCGACCAGAGTCAGGCCGCATCCGAGGAACTCTCGACCCTCGCGGACGAACTGAAAAACAGCACCGACATCTCCAAGAGCGCCGAGGAAATGGCCTCGGCAGCCGAGGAACTGTCCTCCGCCGTGCAGGAAATCAGCGGTGCGGCGGCACAGATCATGTCCGCGATCGAGCAGATCAACAAAGGCTCGCAGCAGGCTTCCGCCGCCGCTCAGCAGGCCAGCGCGGGTAACACCCAGATCGAGAAGGGCGCCACGCTGTCACAGGTGCGGGCAACCGCCGGCCTGGAGGCAGGCAGTGCGATTTCCGAACTGGTCAAAGCCAGCCGCGCCGCGGTGGACGAACTGATTGTGGGCGTTTCCAAGGCCCTCGAGGAAACCAACAAGAGCACCCGGCTGATCACCACGCTGGAGCAGGTCAGCCGGCGCATCGACAAGATCGTCGATTCGATCACCACCGTCTCGATCCAGACCAACATGCTGGCGATCAACGGCTCGATCGAAGCGGCGCGCGCCGGCGAGTTCGGCAAGGGCTTCATGGTGGTCTCGACCGATATCCGTAACCTCGCCCGCGAATCGGCCGAGAATGCCGACCGCATCAAGGACCTCGTCAAAGCCACCCAGGATCAGATTGTCTCTGTGCGGCGTGACCTGGAACAGATCGCGCTGGCGGCGGAGCAGGAAGTCCAGAAGAACAAGGCCATCACCACCAACCTCGCGACCGTCGAGCAGGACATGGCCGTCGTGCTGAACGCCAACGGCGAAATCCTGAAGGGCTCCGAGGTCATCCTGCTCGCCGTGCAGGAGGCCCAAAAAGCCACCCAGCAGATCGCCATCGCCGCCGACCAGGCGAGCAAGGGCGCCACCGAAGCAGCGGGCGCCGCCAGGCAACAGTCCAAGGGTGCCGAAGAACTCGCGGCGGCGGTCGAGGAAGTCGCCTCGCTGGCCGATGAACTTCAGAATTCGCGCGATTGAGCGGGAAGGGTACGCCCATGGACATGCAAACGGATGCGGCCGATGCTCGGCCGCCGTCGTCCGACGCCGTATCGCTTGGCGCCGACTCCCGCCAGTACGTTACGTTCCTGATCGACGACGGCATCTTCGCCGTGCCGCTGGCGGAGGTGCAGGAGATCATCCGCATGCCGGCTATCGTCCAGGTGCCGCTCAGCCACGCCAGCCTGGAAGGTCTGGCCAACCTGCGCGGAACGGTGATGTCGATCACCAGCCTGCGGCGGATCTTTCGCTACCCCGATCTGGCGCATGACGATGCAACCCGCGTCGTCGTGATCAACCAGGGCATCCCGGTTGGTCTTGTGGTCGACCGCATGTCGGCGGTGGTGACGGCCGAACCGGACCAGATCGAGAATGTCAGCTCGATCGAGGGCACCATCAACACCGACCTGCTGCGCGGCATGATCAAAGCCACTGACGGCCGCGGCATGATCATGATCCTCGACCCGGTCCGCCTCGTCGACAGCGAGTTCGGCTCCGGTGGCCGCCGTGCCGAAAGGGTCCGCACCAGCGCGGCGGAGGTCGAGGCCGAACGCGCGGCCGAGGCAACCGATGAGTTGCAGTTGGTCAGCTTCGAGGTCGCCGGCCAGGAATACGTCCTGGCGATCGAGAACGTGCAGGAGATCGTCCAGGTTCCCGAACGCATCAACCGGGTGCCGAAAACCGATCCCCACGTGCTCGGCGTAATGACGCTGCGCAACCGCCTGCTGCCGCTTGTCAGCCTGCGCGAGATGTTCGGTCTCGGCGCCGTGCCGCTGGACGAGCGAAACAAGATCGTCGTCGTGCCGCTGCCCGATCATACGTCGGTCGGCATCGTGATGGACCAGGTCAAGGAAGTCCTGCGGGTCAACCGCAACCTGCTTGATCCAGTGCCGCCGCTGATGCGTGACGGCAGCGGGTCCGGCGACATCCAGGGCATCTGCCGCATGAACGGCGGCAAGCGGCTGGTTTCCGTGCTGTCAGCCGAGGCGCTGTTCGAGAACGAGGCGGTTCGCCGCGCCGCCGCGGCTGCCGAAGCCGGGAACCAGGAGGAAGGCGCCATGACTCAGGAACATGCAAGAGGCGCCGGGACGCTGGAAGAAGAAGAGCAGTTCGTGGTCTTCCGTCTGGCCGATGAGGAATACGGCGTACCGATCGGTTCGGTGCAGGAAATTGTTCGGGTGCCGGAGCACCTGACCCGCTTGCCGAAAGCGCCGGCCTTCATCAAGGGCGTCGTGAACCTGCGCGGCTCGGTGCTGCCGGTGGTCGACCAGCGAACCCGCTTCGACCTCGACGATATCGAGCGAAACGACCGCCAACGCATCATGGTGTTCACCATCGATGGCATCCGCACCGGCTTCATCGTCGATTCGGTGTCGGAGGTCCTTAAGATCCCGCGCAGCGCCATCGGGCCAATGCCCACGCTTTCGGACAAGCAGACAGATTTGATCTCACGGGTCGCCAACCTGGAAAAGCAAAAGCGGATGATCATGCTGATCGACGTCGATCACCTGCTGGAACACCACGAGATCGGTGCCCTCGCCGACGCCTCCAGCGCAGCGGCGGCGTGATCGACAGTACCAAAAGCGGTTTCCCCTGATCATGCTCACGTTGCTGATCGCCGACGATTCCGCCCTGATGAGGAAGTATCTCAGCGAGATCTTCAAAGCCGAAGGTGACTTTAACGTCCTGGTCGCCCGCAACGGTATTGAAGCTCTGGCGATGGCGAAATCGTCCGCGCCCGACGTGATCACGCTCGACGTCAACATGCCGGAAATGGACGGGATCACCTGCCTCAGCCGCATCATGGTCGAGTGCCCGAAGCCCGTCGTCATGGTGTCATCGCTCACCGGCCAGGGTGCCGAGGTGACGTTGCAGGCGCTTGCCCTTGGCGCGGTCGACTTCATCGGCAAGCCGGACGGCACCGTCTCGCTGCACATCGACAAGATCAGCGCGGCACTCGTCGCCAAAGTACGCGCCGCAGCCAAGGCAAAGCTGCGCCAGAGCCAGGGCTTGCTGGAGCGGGTGAAGTTCGGCACCCGCACCGCGGGCGGATTGCTGCCGAGCGGCATGTCGAAGTCGATGCCGGGCGGCCCGTCGAAGCCCATTGGCCCGATCCTCGGCGTTGTCCTGATCGGCGTGTCCACCGGCGGCCCGAGTGCGCTCGATGCCATCGTGCCGCGGCTTCCCGGGGATTTCGCATGGCCGATCGTGATCGCACAGCACATGCCGCAAAGTTTTACCGGCGTGTTCGCCCGCCGCATGGACGGCATCTCTCATTTGGAGGTCACGGAGGTCGCGCAACCGACGCCGCTGCGGGCGGGAACGGTTTACGTCGCCCGCGGCGATGCCGATCTCCTGCTCGGCAAGCGTAATGGTGCCCTGACCGCCATCCCGACGCCCGGCTCGGCGAAGCACCTCTGGCATCCAAGCGTCGAGCGCCTCGTGGCAAGCGCTTTGGAGCATGTCGATCCGCACCGGCTGATTGGAATCCTACTGACCGGTATGGGCGATGACGGTGCGGCGGCGATGACCGAACTGCGCTCTCGCGGCGGCCGCACTATCGCCGAGTCTGAAGAAACCGCGGTCGTCTGGGGGATGCCCGGGGAGCTGGTGAAGCGCGGCGGAGCCAGTCTCGTGCTGCCGCTGGAACGGATCGTCGCTCAAATGCGTCTTTGGGTCGGTTAAGATGGGGGTGAACTGACATGGCGTTCGTGAAAGCCAGCGCCGCCGCGCCTCATCCACCTGCCCCACCACCGGAGTCTACCGATCGGCTCCTCGAACTGCTCACTGAGGGCGATGTGGCCGAACGCCGCCACGCCGCGCGCGCCTTGTCGCGCGATCCGGACGCCGCTCTGGTTCTCGCCGCCCGGCTGGAACACGAATCAGACAAGGGCGTCCGCGACGCGCTGTTTGGAAGCCTCGGCAAGATTGGTGGCATGCAGACCGCCGGCCTCGTCGCCGGCCTGCTGCGCAGCGAGGATGCCGGCCTGCGTGGAGGGGCGGTCGAGACGCTCAAACAGATGCGCGACGATGCCGTCCCGGTGCTCGACACCCTGTTGAGTGACAGCGATCCGGACACGCGCATCCTGGTTGTGGAGGTGATCAGGGCATGGCCCGGTCCGACCGCCGTCCCCCGCTTGCTGCGGGTTATTGAGAACGACCCGCACGTGAATGTCTGTGGTGCCGCCGTGGACGTGATAACCGAGGCTGGCACGAAAGACCTCCTTCCCGCGCTTGCCGCACTGCGTGCCAGATTCGCCGGCGATCAGTTCCTTGTCTTCGCCGTTGATGTGGCATGCTCCCGCATCAATGCCGCGGCCGAAACCGGCGCATGAACTTCCCACTTTCGCAGCGCCCGGCGCCGAATACGCCGGTCATAACGGCATCAGAATACTCGAAATTCTGCGAATTCTTCTATCGCCGGACGGGCATGATGTTCGGCGAGAACAAACGTTATTACGTCGACAAACGCCTGATCGACCGCATCGTGAAAACCAGCTCGGGAACTTTCGAACGATACTTCGACAGTCTGCGGCTGCACGACGCCAACCCCGAGATCGAGCGGCTGATCAATCTCTTCACCATCAACGAGACCTATTTCTACCGCGAGGATCACCAGCTCGATTGTCTGGTGAAGTCGATCCTTCCTGAACTTGTCGCGACACGTCGCAAGGGCGATCGGATCCGCATCTGGTCGATGCCTTGCTCCACCGGGGAGGAGCCCTATTCGATTGCCATCTACATGCTGGAAAACTGGCCGCGGGTTGACGACTACGACATCGAGATCATCGCGTCCGACATCGACACAAACGTTCTCCGCACCGCCGAGGCCGGCGTCTACGACGTCAGGTCGCTCCACCGCCTGGATCGCGCGCTGGTGCAGCGTTATTTCGCGCCGGCAGGAGCCAGCGGCTTTCGCCTGACCGAGGCGATCCGTCAATCGGTGCGCTTCACCCGCGTGAATGCCAGCGAGGCGGACGCCATGCCCGGCTTCACCAACCTCGACGTGATCTTCTGCCGCAACATGCTGATCTATTTCGATGACGTGTCGCGCCGGCAGACGGTCGAATCATTTTACGACAGCCTCAAACAGGGCGGCTTCATCTGCCTGGGGCATTCCGAATCAATGAGCCGGATCTCCTCGCTGTTCGCGATCAGGAAGTTCCCACAGGCGATCGTCTACCAAAAATGCGGAGGTCCAAGGTGACCATGCACATGCCGGAACCGGCATCCCAGCCGGCCGAAAACCATTCGGCCCACATCCTCGTCATCGATGACGCGACCGTCGTCCGGCTGTACTACCGGCAAATCCTCGAGGCCGCGGGTTACCAGGTCGAGGAAGCGATAAACGGTCTCGAAGGCCTGGAAAAAGCCGTCCAGAAAACGTTCGACCTGTTCATAGTCGACGTCAACATGCCGATCATGGACGGCTACGCCTTCCTGCATGCACTCCGCCGCGAACCCGGAACCCACACGGTGCCGGCAATGACGACAACCACCGAAGCAGCCGAGGCCGATCATCGTGCAGCACTCGAGGCCGGCGCCAACGCCTATCTCGTCAAACCGGTCTCCCGGGACCAACTCGCGCTCTACGCCGCCGCTATGCTCGGCAGGAATATCGAATGAACGAACTTCTCGCACAGTTCGTCGTCGAGGCGCGCGACCTTCTGCGCGACGCCGGCGAAGACCTGATGGCACTCGAACGCCAGCCCGATGATGAAGACGCAATCAACCGGCTGTTCCGCTCGGTTCATACCCTTAAGGGCTCGTCCGGCCTGTTCGACGCGCAGCCGCTGTCACGCATCCTGCACGTGGTCGAAGACATCTTCCAGGCGGTTCGCGAGCACAAGATCGCAGTAACCCCGGAACTCGCGGATTTAGCACTTAAGGTCCTCGATCAGGCCGGCCAGTGGATCGACTATCTCGACCGGCATGAAGTCGTGCCGGACGGTGCCGGAAGCATCGCGGGCGAACTCGTCGCCGAGTTGCGCACGCGCTATGGCCAGCGGCCGGGTGAAGCGCTCAGCGAAGCCGGCGCCGCGGCGCCACTGGATCTTGCACCGCCAGCCGGCCTCAACCGCTGGTTCTCCAACGATGTGCTGCTCGCCGCTTCGGTCGCGGCGCGCGACGGCACGATGCGGCTGATTTCGTATGCCCCCGAAGACGGCTGCTTTTTCCGCGGTGAAGATCCGCTGTATCTCGCGATGCAGATCCCGTTGCTGCATGCTCTCGACATCGAGGCGCGGGCGCCGTGGGCGTCGATCACCGACCACGATCCGTTCGGCTCCAATCTCGATTTTCACGCCCTGTCGATGGCGGACCGTGCCGACCTCGACTTCCTCTTCCGCTATGTGCCGGAGCAAGTAACGATTACCGAGCTGACAGCCGCCGCGCTGCTCGATTCGGCAAGCCCGACCGCACCGGATCGGGCGCTGCCACCCGTCGTGCGGGCGCTGTTACTCGATCAGATCAATCTGCTGGCGATGGAGGCATCCGCCGAGGAATTCGACGGCCGGGTCGGCGCCGCCGCTCGTGTCGCGGTCAATGCGCTTCGGTCAGCCCGGCGGGTCGATGCCACCCTGGCGATCGAAGGCGCCTGCGCGGCGGCGCTCGCCGCCCGACAGACCGCGCCGCTGCGTGCCGCGATCACCGATATTCTCAATGCCCTGCCCGGCCCGCCGGGAGCCGCCGATCGCCTGCCGCAGCGGACCTTGCGCGTCGACCAGGAAAAGGTTGATCAGCTCATGAACCTGATCGGCGAACTTGTCGTCGCCAAGAACAGCTTGCCGTTCCTCGCCCGCCGGGCCGAAATGCACTACGGGCTGCGCGACCTCGGCCGCGAGATCAAGGACCAGTACGGCGACATCGACCGCATCGCGCAGGAACTGCAATCCGCCGTGATGTCGGTGCGCATGATGCCGGTCGGCCAGGTGTTTCAGCGCTTTCCCCGTCTGGTGCGCGATCTCTCCCGCAAGCTCGGCAAGGAGGTCAACCTTATCATTCAGGGCGAGGAGACCGAAGCCGACAAGAACGTCATCGAAAATCTGTTCGATCCTCTGCTCCATATGGTGCGCAACAGCCTCGACCACGGCGTCGAAACCCCAGCCGAACGCGCCGCCTGCGGCAAGCCGAGTACCGCCATGGTCAAGCTGCTGGCGCGCCATGAGGGTGACCAGGTGGTGCTGGAGGTCGTCGACGACGGCCGCGGCATCGATCCGGCGGTGATCAAGCGCAAGGCCTACGAACGCGGCATTCTGGACGAGGCAGGACTGGTCTCCATCACCGACCAGGAAGCCACCATGCTGGTGTTCGCGGCCGGTTTCTCGACCGTCGATGTGATCTCGGACGTGTCCGGACGTGGCGTGGGCATGGACGTGGTCCGCAACGCCGTCGAGAAAGCCGGCGGCCGCATTGCAATCACCAGCACCAAGGGCGTCGGAACCACGGTCCGGCTCAACCTGCCGCTCAGCATGGCGGTCAGCCGCGTCATGACGGTCAGTCTGGACGATCGTCTGTTCGGCATCCCGATGGACCTGATCCACGGCACCGTGAAGGTTCCGCGAGATGAAGTCGTCCGCATCAAGGGCAGGGAGGCGTTCGTGCTGCGCGAGCGTGTGGTGCCGCTGCTGCACCTCGCGCAGCTACTCGACATACCGCAAACCGCGTCACCTGGCGACGAAGTCGCGGTTCTGGTGGTGCGCCTGGACGGTCAGACGATCGGGCTGGGGATCTCTGCGTTCGGCGAAGGCATGGAGGTCATCCTCAAACCACTCGAAGGCATGCTGGCGAAGATCGTTGGCTACGCCGGAACCGCACTGCTTGGCGACGGCAGGGTGCTGCTCGTCCTCGACCTCAAGGAGCTTATCCAATGACTGTGCGACGCATCGATGAAACCGTGCTGCTCGAAGGCGTCTGTGCGGTCGAGGAGGCCGAGACACTGATGCAGGAAATCCAGTCCGGCGCGGCGTTGATCGGCTGGACCGGCTGCGTTCATCTCCATACCGCCTGCCTTCAGGTGATCCTGGCATCCGGACCGCCTGCCTTCAGGTGATCCTGGCATCCGGCGTGCCGACGCGTGGCACGCCGCTTAACGCCTCGCTGGCACGCTGGCTTCCCGGCATCGTCCCCCGCGGGACGGAGCCTGACCTCGCCGGCCCCGACATCGCTGATACAGCCGCAACACAACGGATTGCCGGCGCCGAACGCGAAACCGCCTGCCTGGCGGAGGTCTGATCCATGCCAGCAATCCTGGTTCTCGACGACTCGGCCACCATGGTGATGAGTCTGTCACGCATTCTGAAGAAAGCGGGGTACGACGTGGAAACCGCGGTCGACGGCCGTGACGGGATCTCCAAGATCAACGGCGGGCTGAAGCCCACGATTATCCTGACCGATCTCAACATGCCCAATATGGACGGCATCGCCTTCATAAAGGAGGCCAGGAAGAACGCCGCCACGCGGTTCACCCCGATCATTGTGTTGACCACCGAATCCGGCACCATGAAACGCGACGAGGCGCGGGCAGCCGGCGCATCCGGATGGCTCGTCAAGCCGACCGAACCCGCCGAACTGTTAGCCACGTTGAAGCAGATTCTGCCCGCCAAGTAGGCCTAGACCCAACAGTCGTGTCACCAGGGGCCATTTCGCTCAACTCGCGCCGAAAACGCCTGTCGCAGGACATGTCGCAATAGCTCAGGCATTCGCGACAAACTTATGCGACAGGGAAAATTGCGAAAGTCGATCGCATCAGCCCGGCAGGTCGGTGCATCGCGGGAGAGCGGCCATGCCTCGGCTTTCAGCATGTGCCGTAACGCCTGGCGCAAGAGCGATCGGCAGGACCGCAATTCGCTCCGTCCCACGTCCTCCAGCTCCTCGATGATGTTCGCCCAGTCCGGCGGTTCGTTCAGCGGCTCGCCAGCAGCGACGCGGCGCAGCAGCTCGGCCTGGTGCTCGCTCATGCCGCCGACCGTACGCGCGGACCGCCCGACCATGCAATCGGCCGTCTGATCAGCGAAATCATCACATTGCCGATGCCGCGGTTCTACCAGCTTCCATCCCGCAATCCCCCCGAGCATGTTGCTGTCCCCCAGCCACCGTCACGGCTTCACTGTCCCACCGATCCGCGCGGCGCTGCGCAGAACGATCGAGGAAACTTGGTCATGTGTATGTTCGACACCCCAAATTTGTTCTCGCCACGGAGCGACATTTTGGCCTTCCCCAGGCGTAGCGAGGACTACTGGACTGCCCGGAGTGGCGAGAAGCGGCGGCGACAGCCCGGCAGACACTGGCGCGGAAAGACGCTCGGGCGTCGGTGAAGCGGGAAGGGGCGAACCTGGCCTGGACCGTAACTGTGCCCTCGCCATGTGCCCCAAGGGCGAAATCACTGGCCTTCCTCAGGTCGATGGAGACGAACCCAGGCAAGGACGACTCGGATGTGAAGCGTGCGGTGGAGCGGGTCAAAGGATATCTCGACGAGGCGGACCCATGGGGCCTCGACGCAATGACAATCATTTCGCCAGCCGCCCAATCGACTTCCGGTTGGTTCTCGGGCTGATCCGCGCTGCGCTGCGAAACAAACTGGTGAGGCCTGGACATGGATTTAGCATTGATGATCGGTTCACCATCGCCGTTCGCCCCCGGAGCCGAACTGCTGGACTTTCCTTCAGGAGATGGCGACGTTAGGTGAAGCGAGCGATCGCCAAGGTCCAGGGGTATCTGGACGAGGCAGACCGAAAGGCGGCGGCAACTAAGGAAACTTGGTCATGTGGATGATCGATATACCCTCTCCGTTCGCCCCGAAGAGCGAAATGTTGGCCTTCCTGAAGGACTGCGAGCGGGACAAGGACGACCCGAAGGTCAAGGCAGCTATGGCGAAGGTCCAAGGGTATCTGGACGCGGCCGACCGAAAGGCGGCGGGGGGCCCCTCCCGCGGAGACGACGTGAATGGCCTCACCGACCACTCAATCGACGCCTGGCGCCCTGCGCTTGCATCCCTGGTGGCGCGGTTTCGTTGTCCGGGGGTGCTGTGAAGGCATTCCGTTATAGGCGCCGATGGCGTCTGTTGAACAGGCGCGTGGCCTGATCTCGGGCCGGATCATCGCCCGGCGGCAGAAAGAACGGCGAAGGCGGACGGCCATGCGAGTTCGCGGTCAGGTGATTACCTGCCGCCACGATCCGCCGCCGGCCCGAATACGTAACGGATGATTGCATGACGCGTTCGCTCAGGCGATTTCGTACCAGAAATCGAGCACATCACCCGTGCGTTTTTCCGCGAACTTCGTGACGATCCGCGTGCCGATCTTCAGGCGTTCGGCTGCCTTTGCCGAATCCTTCAGATCGACCTCCTTGAAGTAGCCACCCAGCGCGGTATCCGCCCCATCCAGCAGCACGTAGCCGAAAGCGTAAGGCGGTGGCGGCAGGTTCTGGAACTCCTCATACACGATGGTGAACGTCTCGATACGTCCGCCCGGCCCCACCTCGACCCACTCGGTCGTCGGCTGCAACGTCTGATCGGAAAACGAGCGTGGTGGCACCAGCACGCGTCCCGACGCGGCACAGCGGCGCCCGAAAATTTTCGCGTTGTCGCGAACCTGCGCATAGAACCAGCTCGCGGTCTCGCCCAGCGCGTGTTTGTAAGTGATGTTCCAGGTTTCCTGGCGCGTCATCAGTTCCATTGTCCGTCTCCTTACGCCTCAACAACCATTGTTCCGAAGAATTGGTGATCGCCGCCATTGCCGCTCGCAATGCCCACCCGAGCGCCCTTTGCCTGATGGGCACCGGCACGGCCCCAGACCTGCAAAGCAACTTCCGCAACCCGGATCATTGCGGTGACGGCGATCGCGTTGGTGCACAGCGTTCCCCCGGACGGGTTCACCGGCAGCCGGCCGCCCAGTTCGAACTGCCCTTCCCGCAGCATCGCGATCGATTCACCCGGCTTGCAGAAGCCCGCAGCGTCAATCGAGTGGTACTCGGTGTTGCTGAACGGCGCGTAGAGTTCGGCGACATGCACCTGCTCATACGGATTGGTGATCCCCGCCATCTTGTAAGCGCGCTGGAACGACCGGCCCAGCGCAAACGCGTCAGCATGGTCCGCCGCGGGGTTCTTGCCCATGCGGTCGCCGAGCCAGTACGATTCCGAACAATGCGCCAGCCCGGTGATCCAGACGGCGTCCAGCTTGCGCTCCTTGATGAAACGTTCTGATGCCAGCACCATCGCGCCGCCGCCGCTCGATTGCGGGCAGCTATCAAGAAGCTTGATCGGCCATGCGATGCAGCGGGACGCCAGCACGTCGTCGACCGTTACGATCCTGCGCAGGTGGGCATTGGGATTAAGCGCAGCTTGCCGACGGTTCTTCACCGTGACCCGCGCCATGTCCTCCTCGGTCAGGCCGTAGGCATGCATGTAACGAATTGCCGACATGCCCAGCATATTGATCGTGCCCAGCGGCAACTGCCGCTCGTAGGTCGGATCCCAGATCTTGTTCAGCACCGTCTGGGAATCGCCGCATTCGCCCACCTTATCGGCCCCGGCCGTCAGCACGACATCACATACGCCGGAAGCAATGTGGTAGTACGCTGCTGCAACGCTTGAAATCCCGGTCGCACCGCCGGTGTTGATGCGCAGAAACCGCTTGTTCCGCGCCCCAACCGCATCGACCCCCAACCGCTCGGCGTTGCCGATCCCGACCATCGCATCCGGCGACAGCGAGTAAACCACTGCCTCGATGTCGTCGAACTCAAGAGCAGCGTCGTTCATCGCAAGCACGACAGCTTCGCGCACAAGGTCCGGATAGCTCGCATCGTCGCGGCGAGCGGTGAAGGCAGACTGGCCAATCCCGATGATACCAACCCGATCGTTGCTCATGCCCGTTGCTCCTGCTCCCGGCCAAACACGATGGCAGCCTGATACTGCATGGCGAAACCACTGCCGGCCTGAGCAAGACCGTTGCGCGTGTTCCGGTGCTGGTGAGCACCTGCGTGCCCGCGCACCTGGTTGGCGATCTCGGCGACGCGGATTAGCCCAGTGCAGTAAACCGGATTGAACGTCTGCACGCCCCCGGACAGATTGACCGGCAACCGGCCCCCAAGCGCAAAGGTTCCATCGCCGGCCCGCGCCGCCCAGTCCTCGCGGCCGCACAGACCCAGCGCATCATACGCCAGCAGTTCGGCATAGGGAGTCGCGTCCGTCACTTCCGCCACATCAAGTTGCGTCATCGGATCGGTAATGCCGGCTTCCTTGTAAGCCTGCTGCGCCGCCGCCGCCAATGCCGGAGCTGTGCTCAGATCCCGGTCACCCAGGAAGCTCGGTTCCGTCGCCCACCCCATGCCACGGATCCAGGCGACATCAACAACACCACGTTCGGCAATAAAATCTGCCGTCGCCAGAACCATCGCCACGCAGCCAGTCACCGGGCTCGTGGTCGTCCCGGCGGCAAGCGGCCAACGCGCCGGCCCCGGCTTCGGATGCAACGGTGGATCGGGATAGGCAAGCGCCCCGTGCCGCCGGTTCTTCGCGAGCACATTCGCCGCCACCTCCCGCACGCCGGGCACCCTCTGCTCCAGCGCCGCCGCCTGCAGCGCGTGCGCCGACAGTTCGTCCAGCGGCAGTGCCCGATGGAAATACGGATCGGCCCCAAGCCGCTCGGCTTCGGGAATCGACGATGCCTCGGTCGGGCTCCAGGCGACAACAAGTTGCGTCTGAAACTGACCGGTTGCCACACGCAACGCACCCAGAATGAACGCGTGTTCAGAACCCGAAGGCGTGGACAGGATATCACGATCAACCCCTCCGACCGCCCCCGACGCCATCATCACCGAAATCGCTCGGCCGTCGAGCTGATCATTGCAACCGACGATGATCCCGTCGATGTCCCCGATCGTCAGGCCCGCGTCGGCCAGCGCCTGCTGTGTGGTGTCATAGATTATTTCTTCGAGCGACCGATCTTGCGCGGCAATCGCGGGCCGGATCGCGCAGCCGATCACACCGGGTTGAACTTTGTACGGCATTGGATCATCCCCTCGCTTTGATTTCTCTGAATTCCGGTCGCAGGGCAACGGGCCACATCATCCTTAAAGCACCGCGAAGGGCGCCAACGGGCTTCCAGTGCCGCCAACCACGGGCAGCGGCGCGGCGACGAACAAGAACGCCTCCTGCTCATGCCCTGCCAGCGGCGCCAGCTCCAGGCCCTCCAGCAGAGGAATGCCGTAATCCCGGATCAGCCGCTGATGCACCGGGAACACGGTCCCGGTTGGGAACGGGATAACCTCGATCGCGAAATTGTCCGCACCGACCATGGCGACGCCTTGATGCGCGAGCCACAGTGCCGCTTCCACATCGATGCCCGGTTCCTCGTCGAATGAAACGTCGGATAAACCCGCCTGACTCTCCAGCCACCCGGTGCGGATCAGCACCGCATCGCCCGGTTCGATAGCCACGGACGCGGCTGACTCGAGATCCGCCCGTCCGATCGAGGCGCTCGAATGAAGCGGCACCCCATGCAGACGCACGAGGTCCAAAAGCACGCCGCGCGTCACGATCGGACCCATCTTGTCGATCCCACAACGCAACGCTCCAGTGGTGCTGCGTGTGCCCTGACCAGGAAAACCATTGTACAGACAATCGTCGCACCAGGCATGACAAAGCGCGTCAATATGGGTGCCAATATGCAACGGCATAACAACGGTATCCTCGGCGAACTGGAACCCGCCCGGACGCCGCGCACCGGCCGCGTAATCCCCGCCGTCCCGACCCATGAAATGCTGCACCCCCGCTCGGTGTTTCGGCACCGGAGTCTTTGGTGAAAGCGGTTGGGACAGACTGACGACCTGCCCGTTCCGCACCAGCGCCGCGGCACGCCGAACCTGCTCAGGACCGATGAAATTCAGCGCCCCGCGCTCGTCCTCGGCGCCCCAACGGCCCCATGCCTCCTTGCTCATCGGACGACCGTCAGGTCAGCAGCAAGTTGTTTCAAGTCGCGCCGCATCAGCTTGCCGGTTGCGGTGACGGGAAGCGCGTCTCGGATCTCGATGTAATCTGGAACTTTGTAGCGCGACGCAACCGCCTTGCAGTGCGCCACGAGTTCTTCGACGGTTGGCGTATTGCCGGGCTTTGCCACTACGAAGGCGGCGAGCAGTTCGCCCTGCTGCCGGTCGGGAATGCCGACGACGCCAACCTGTGCAACAGCGGGATGGCGCATCAGCACATCTTCCACCTCCGCCGGCGAAATATTGATGCCGCCTTTCTTGATCATTTCGGACACGCGACCGACGAACACCAGTTCCCCGGCCTCGGTCAGATGCCCGCTGTCGCCGGTGCGGAAGAATCCGTCCGCGCAAAGGGCTGCGCGGTTCTGGCTGGCGCTGCTGCCTTGATAACCGCGCATCACGTAGCCGCGGACTTCGATCAGCCCGTCCTGCCCAGGCGGCAACACCGCGTCCGTCTCCGGATGAACGATGCGGATGTGCACGCCGGGCAGTGGCGGTCCCTGGCAGCCGGCGCGCTTCTCCAAAGGCCAGTCATGCGGCGTGACGCAGCAATTGCCATAGCTCTCGGTCTGTCCGTACACGTTACAGATTTCGCTGGCACCGAGCACCGTCGCAGCCGTAATGACGTCTTGCGGCGCCCCGATCGTCAATCCGGTGCGCAAGGTTCTCACCCGCGTCTTGCTGAAACCGGGATGCGAAACGATCGCCGCGGTGATCGACGGTAACGTGTAAAGCGCCGCGCATCCATGCCGCTCGATCAGCGCGATCGCCTCGCCGGCGTCGAACCGCCCTTGCAGCACCAGCGTCGCGCCATGCGTCAGCACCGCCGACAGCGCATTCGCACAGCCGAACGACCAGAACAGCGGCGGTGCAAGCAGCACACGCTCGCCCGGCTGGTAGCCCTGGCGTTCCCCGATGTTAAACCCGTTCTCGATGATGCCGTACTGCGCCAGCGGCACTGCCTTCGGCCGGCTGCTCGACCCCGAAGTGTAAATGATAACCGCATCGTCAGCGGCGCTCGGTCCTTCGCCCGGCGGCAGACGCCCAAGCGTTTCGGCACCCGAAAAATGGGGCTGAAATCCGCTGTCGTCCAGCAGAACGATGTGACGGAGCCGCGGATAAGACACCTCCGGCTCCAACGCACGCAAATCTTCGGCGAAGTGCTGATCGCCGAACCGGCCCAGAGCGATCAGCACGCTGACGTCGGAATCACCGAGGAGAAAGGCCAGTTCATCGCGCTTGGACCAAGTGCTGAAGGCGACCACGACGGCCCCGAGTATCGTTGCGCCAAAGAAAGATTCAAGCCACTCCAGCCGGTTGTTGATCAGCACTCCGACGCGGTCGCCACGACGCACGCCCCGTGCGCGCAAGCCGGCGGCAACAAGGCCCGCCCGTTGCGCCAGGTCCGCGTAGGAGATCACGCGATCGCCGCAAATAACCGCTGCCGCGTCCGCGTAACGGTCGGCCTGCTCGAACAACAGATCGGCCAGTGTCCGGCTGCTCGGTGCGTTCATCATCGCGCCGGCTCCATCAGGACGCGCTCAACGAACAGCCGAACAGATCCGTCGGCGCGTAGGCGTTCGGCGTCGGCACCGTGCTCACCAGATTGAACACGTCCCAGCGGTGCTTTGCCTCCGACAGCGGCCTCACCTCCCAAACATACATCGTGTGCGGCACGCAGCCATTCGGCATGATCCGGACGTTGCTGTTGTAGAAATCATTGATGGGGACCTCGCGCATCTTCGCCGCGGTGGCATCGGCGTCCAGTGTGTTGGTGGCCTTGACCGCTTTCAGCCAATGCGTGACGCCCGCATAGGCGCCGGCATTATATTCAGTCGGCGGCTTGCTCATCTTCGCCACGAAACGATCTGTCCAGGCGCGTGTCGCGGCTGACTGGTCCCAGTAGAACGAGTTGGTCAGCACCAGCCCCTGGCAAACATCCTGACCCAGTGCGAGCACATCAGGCAGGATCATCAGCAGCGTCGCAAGCCGCTGACCGTTCTTGACGATACCGAACTCGGCCGCCTGCTTGATGCAGTTCTGCAAATCCGTGCCGGCATTCGCGAGGCCGATCACCTTCGCACCCGAGGCAGCCGCCTGCACCAGATAGCTGGAGAAATCGGCCGTACCCAGCGGGGCACGAACGCTGCCCAGCACCTTGCCGCCGGCTTCCTTGACGAATTGCTCGGTGTTGCTCTGCAGCGAGTAGCCGAATTCATAATCCGCGGTTATGAAGAACCAGGTATCGCCGCCGGCCCTCGAAAGCGCCCCGCCAACGCCCTTGGCAAGAGCATACGTGTCGCAGGCGAACTGAAAGCCGTAAGGCGAACACTGCTTACCGATCAACGCCGTCGTCGTGGGTGTCGCCATCAGGAAAATGCGCTTCTTCTCTCGGGTAATCTGCTGGATCGCCAGCCCAGACGAGGAAGCGGCGCCATCGACCAGAACAGTCACGCCGCGGTCGTCGATCCATTCGCGAGCCAGAGCGCCCGCCACATCGGCCTTGTTCTGATCATCCGCCTGCATGACCTGAAGTGGCCGGCCGAGGACGGATCCGCCGAAGTCCTCGACCGCCATTTCTGCCGCAACCTTGCTGCCGGGACCGCCCACCTCACGGTACGGGCCACCTACGTCGCTCAGCAGACCGATCTTGATCGGATCCGAGCTGGACTGGGCCTTGATGATTCCCGGCGTTGCCAGCGGCGCGGCGGCAAGCGTGCCGATAACGGCACGACGTGTCATCCTGATCATGACGTTCCTCACTCCCTTGGACGATTAGGACGGCCCTTCGGCGCCCGGCACTCAGTGCGCTAAGTCGGAAGGCGGTAGACCTTAGTTGCCACATCGTGGAATAGCAGCGCTTTTTCTGTCGCCGATGCGCCGGCCGCAATGCGCTTGAAAGCATTCCACAGTATCGGGTAGCTGCACATCGCTTTATCCACGGGAAAGTTACTCTCGAACATGCAGCGCCAAGCACCAAAGTCCTCGATACACGCTTCCATGTAAGGGCGCCAGAGGTCCGCCAGTTCCTCCGAGGAGGGTGGAAACGCCTGCTCGTGCAAGGCGAAACCGGCGACCAGCATACCGAGTCCGCCAAGCTTCACACTCACATTTCTGCATCCGGCGAGTTGCTGCATGGCGCCGTGCCAGGACGCGAACACTTCCTCGCGCTTGCCTTGGTAAGGACCAATCCCAAGCGGACCACCCACATGATCGATCACGATCGGAATTTCCGGAAAGGCCCGCGCCAGATCGGTAAGCTCATTGATTTGCGTATGATAGAGCCAAGCATCGAAGCTGAGACCGAATTTCCCAAGCCGGGCGAAGCCGGCGCGGAACGCCGCGTCGGCCATCATCCCGGCCGGTGGCGGCGCCAGGATGCTGGCGACGAAATCCTCGCTGCGCGCCGTGACCTGGCGAATGCCCCGGAACCGCCCGCCGGCCGCTTCAAGGTGCGCGTCCAGTACAGCCTCAACGCCCTCGCCCAGCCGCAGATCGACATGCCCGACGATCGCCGCGCAGACCCGTGTTTTCAGACGCCGCCGTTCGGCCTCATCCGCCACGGCCGCAACGAATTCCGTCTCCCCGACCGGGCGGAGCGCCTCAGGCCCGTCGGTGCGATATGCCCAGCCGCACTGGACAAACACTGTCGCAACGATGTTGTGGCCGCTGCCCGTGTCAACGAGCAGCTCATCGAGGAAATACCTGTCGCCGGGCCGATCCCAAAGATGATGATGCGGATCGACGATCGGCAGTTCAGGATCTAGCGCGTCCTCGACACGCCTGGCGAGCCACGCTGCGTTCGGACCAGGATGGTGATAAATTTTCGCAGAAGACATGAACAGCTTACTCCCCGCTCAGGCGGCCAGAACAGGATCGGTGCCCACGATCGTCGTGCGATGCATCACACGCCGTTCACGCGGATCGAATGGCGTCACCTGATGCATCGTGCAGCGGTTGTCCCACATCAGTACATCATCTGTTTCCCATTGGTGCCGGTAAACGAAGCGGGGATCAGCTGCGAACCGCGTCAGCTCTGCGATCAATGCCCGGCCCTCCTCCGGGGTCATGCCCTCGACCTCATCGTTGTAGATCGGGCTAATGTAGAGCGCGCGCTGGCCGGTGACCGGATGCTTGCGGACCAGCGGCTGCCAGACCGGCGGCATCGCTGCCTTTTCCTCTTCCGTCAGCGGCTTCAACTGGGCCTGCGTGTGCATGTGCCCGAAATTGTGCCGCGCCTTCCTGCCCTCGATCTGCTGCTTCAGCGAATCCGGCAACGAGTCGTAGACCAGATACATGTTGGTGAACTGGGTCTCCCCGCCGGTACGGCTGACCTCCAGCCCGTGCAGCAGCGCGCCGGTGCAGGGGATCTGCCGGTAGCTGCTGTCGGTGTGCCAGAACTGCGCCAGCGAAACCTGCTGCGCCACCGGATGGTCGGGCGGCATCAGGTTGTTGTCCTCGTCAACATTGGAGACACGGAAGATCTCCTTCACCCGCTCCGACCGGATGATCTTCTGGTGGAAGATTTCCGGCTCACCAAAGTAGCGGGTGAAGGCAACATGTTCCGCATCCGTCACGTGCTGATCGGGGAAAACCAGCACCAGATGTTCCATCCAGACATCGTGGAGTTCGCTGAACGTGGCGGCATCGAGCGGCTGCCGCATGTCGACGCCACGCACCTCGGCGCCGAGCGCCGGATGCAGCTTGCGTATTGTCAACTGAGACAAGGTTGATGACATGACGTGTTTCCTCTTTGGCGTTTCCAGTTAAAGCCAGTCTTATTCGGGGTGCTCGGCGAATTCGAACCCCATCGCACGTGCGTGGTAGAATATGCCGCCGTCCTGCACGATCAGGAACATCGCTTGTTGGTTACCGCCATTATGATGCGAATGCACGGCAGTTGGTGGTGTGATGCTGGTGGCCCACGGCGCCCAGTCCTTGCGGCGGCCGTTCATGACAGAATAGCACTGCGAGCCCTTGATGATCAGGCTGACAGCAACCGAGTTGTGGATGTGAGGGCGCTGCGACCGGCCGGCCGGCAGCGAGTTCATCGCAACGGTCAGCGTCGGCAGTATGTTGCGGCTGGCCTCTTGCTGCTCGGACGAAAAGATCAGCGCCGATCCGGCGATCTCTTCGGTTCGTCCGATCTCGTAGATGAACGCGATCTGACGCTCGATCTCGTCAGCGGTGAAATGCACGATCGGTGTCGGGGCGTCGCCGTCCGCCGGCGGACGCAGATGCTCGAACGCGAGCTGTGGTTCATTTGTAACGATCCACAGCACGGCATCGGAATCGGCTGCATGGATATAGGCGGGACCGCCCGGCAGAATAACCAGATCGCCCGCGTTCCACGCCACGCTTTCGGCGCCCCCGGTGGTGCTGCCACTCCCGCGGATCACGTAGCAGATGATGCCGCTCGCCGCGAACGCGGTGCTCAGGGTCTCGCCGGTCCGGATCCTGGCGTAACGCGCCAGCACAAGTGGCGTGGTGGCCGGGAACCTACAGGCGAGGTCCTGGGACAGATCACAGGCGATCAACCCGGTCGGCGCATCAGGGTAGAGCGCGGCCATGGGTTCCGCGGTAAACAGATGATCAGGCACCGGCGGAAGCTGCACGTTGAACGCATTCCCGGTGTTAAAGAACCGGCCCCGGGACTGCGCCGCCGTGGCCGGTTCGCTCGGACGTTGCGCCGGCACCTCGGCGATGGTCTGCGGTCGTTCTGCCGCTTGCGACATGGCTTCTTCCCTTCTCCTGGCCCGGCAGGCGTTGTTCCCGCCGGCAGCGTTGAGACCTGGCTTATCGGAGGCCGGGCAGAAAGTCAATCATCTGTTTTAATCGTCCGTATGATTGAATTATCAATTCGTCCGTGATAGGCCGGGTCTGCTCGAAGGCTAGGCGTCTCAGTTCCAGGGGTCATCATGAATCAGATCAGACGAACCAGGCGGCCAACGGATTCACCCGGTGAGCGGGCACGGACCAGCATACTGGACGCGGCGGAAGAACTCTTCGCCCGGGAAGGACCGGCCGCGGTGACATTGCGTTCGATCGCCGCCGCCGCCGACGTGAACGTTGCCGCCGTGAACTACTATTTTGGCTCCAAGGAAAAGCTGTTCGAGGAAATGTTCCTGCGCCGCATCGTCCCGCTCAACGAGGAACGCCTGATGCGGCTGACCGCCTGTCTGTCCGGGACGGACGCCAAGCCGACGCTCCAGGACATCGTCACGGCCTACGTCATGCCGGCGCTGCAGTTGACAGATGCGGCCAGCGCCAGTGCCCGGGCAATCGTTGTGCAGTACTCGCTGGGCCGGGTCCTCGCCATTCCGGAAGTGAACGAAATGCTGGTCCGGTACTACGCCCGGGTTCGCGAGGCGTTTGTCGCGGCGCTGCGGGAGGCTGTGCCGCACCTCGCGCCGCACGAGGTCGTTTGGCGCTATTACTGGATGGGCGGCAGTCTCATGGTGGCGCTGGCTGTCCCGTCCGGGATGGTCGATCCCTCGGGCACGGCAACAGAAGAATTCTCGCACGACTCGATGCAGGCCAATCTTGTCGGGTTCCTGGTGCAAGGGATTTCGTCCCCCGGCGGTGCAGCCCCGAAGGTTGCTGCACCCGCGCAACAAGGGACACTGCGATGAAGCTGATCAGCGCCACGCCCAGCCCTTATGCGCGCAAGGTCCGCATCGCGCTGGCCGAGAAATCACTGCCCTTCAAGCTGCAGACCGAGGTGCCATGGAACGACGACACCACTCTTCATCAGCACAATCCCCTGGAGAAATTGCCTGTCCTGATCCTCGATGACGGATCGACGATCTGGGAAAGCAGCTTCATCCTGGAATGGATCGAGCGCAAATTTCCCAGCCCGCCGCTGCTTCCTTCCGACGACGACGGCATCCTCGCCCATAAACGGATGGACGCTTTGGCAACCGGCGTTTGCGACGCCTTCCTGCTGATTTTCTTCGAATGGCGACGCCCCGAGGCGCATCGCAGCCAACCCTGGATCGACCGTCAGATGCGCAAGGTGCGCGGCGGCATCGCAGAAATTGCCCGCGTGGTCGGCGATCAGCCTTATGCGGTGCGCGACATGTTCGGCATCGCCGACGTCGCCGCCGGCAGCGTACTGGGCTATCTCGACGTGCGCTTCCCCGAACTCGGGTGGCGGACCACCCATCCGAACCTCGCTCGCTACATGGACGGGCTGATGGAGCGGCCCTCCTTCCAGGCGACGGTGCCATATCCGCAGACCATCACAAGCGCGGTGGTGTAAGGGCCAAACGCACGCGAAGCGACAGCGCCCGTCGTCGTTTTCTCGGGTATGGGATTGCAACCGGCGCCGGAGGCACGTTGTTGAAACGATAAGCGGCTGTGGGCGCGCTGCCCTTGAACACCAGGACCACGCGGCGTAGCGTTCGCCTGGGTTGGAAATTAACACGACATGTCGTTTCCGGAACGGGATCGGTGGGGTGGGAGGTTCAAAAGAATGCTGACAATAGACGCCCAGGTTCACGCCTACGAACGTAACCACCCCGGCCGCCCTTGGGCCGCCGTTCTCCATGGTCCGTACGAGGTCACGGGCGACGACATGGTCGCTGCCATGGACGCCTTCGGTGTCGACGGCGCGATTTTGGTTTCGCCGTTCACCATGTACCGCTACGACGCCAGCTACGCCATCAGCGTTCGCAAGGCGTATCCTCAGCGGTTCGGGTTGATCAAACCGGTCGATACGGCCGATCCCGGCGTGGTCGATACGATCTCCGAATGGGCTTCCACCGATGGCGCGGTCGGCATCCGGATCATGATGACACGGGGCGTGTCCACCGACGCCGCCGATCCCGGCATCAACCGGGTTCTGGCAGCCGCCGCGAAACACGCGCTCCCGGTCAATCTCCTCTGCTGGGGACGCCTGGAGCAGGCCGGACAGTTGGCGGCCCGAAACCCCGGGACAAGGTTGGTCATCGACCACCTCGGCCTGCAACAGCCGTTCGAACCGCCGGTCCCCGCCGAACCGTTCGCCGATCTGCCAAAGCTGCTGGCGCTGGCCGCCCACGACAACATCGTGGTGAAAATCACCGGCGCCTGCACGCTCTCGCACGAACCTTTCCCGTACAACGATTTGTGGAACCCGCTGTTCCGCATCTTCGACGCCTTTGGCTTCGATCGCTGCATGTGGGGCACCGACTGGACCCGCGCGGTCCAGTTGTTGACCTACGAACAGGGCATCGAGGCATTTCGCGTCACTGGCCGCCTGTCCGAAGCCGACCGGGCCGCTCTCATGGGTGGGACTTTACAGCGGGTTTATAACTGGGCGCCGTCGAAATACTGACCGCGGACCTTTCACAGCAGCACCAGTGCCCTCGGCCATGGGCACTGCCGATAACCGCGGACTTGTCGGGCGCGCCGCAGTGTGCCTCACGTGTCATGACCGGACTCGTCCCGGCCATAACACGACTTTGCAGGCGCCTGAGTATCGAAACGTCCTCGATGAAGCATTAAGTCTTGGCGCCAGTCCGACCCTCGCGACGCGGCATCAGCCCCGATTCAATTAGCCGTTATACTGCACATTCGGCATCTGACTCAGCTCTTCCTTGCTGGCGCCCGGCATGACCACTTTATCCCCGTCACCGATCTGCAGTTTGTCGAATGGAACCGAAACCAGTTTCCCGCCAACGCCGAGGAAGCTGCCAACTGAAATAACCGCCATCGCAACCTGGTTTTGCCTGCTCAAATACAGATCAGATATATCACCTATTTGCTGGTTCTGGTCGTTGTACACGGTCGCTCCAATAATTTTGGAGGCGCGATAACCGTTTTCCAGTCGCACGGATGCGACGGCGACTTTCGGCGCGTTGCTGCCAGCTTGTTCCTGCGCACAGACGGGAGCGATCAGCAAAAGCGTGGCAGCGGCCAAACCGAACATTGAATCCCGAAACATACTTTCCTCTCCCTGGAACCGCGTGTCGGAGCACGCGCGAATTGAGCCGCCCCTGATAACGCAACGCACGAGCACGAGTTGCGACCTGCCCTCAAGCCCAGAGGCGCTGGCGCATCGGATGCCTCTCCATCTTACCCAGACATAGAAACAAAAATCCGCGACGAGACTGCATCGGCACGATCCCGAACCGGGCTGCCACCGCTTGCTCGCGACGCCACGGGATCACGTTTCCGTTGCTTCAGCGAATAGTGAAAATACCTGGCCCGAGGCTCATGACTCCCCTCATTTGTCAGATCGGTCCGAAAACGTCTACGAAGAGCGGCCGGTCCTGTAGCATCTGAGAGAAACGCTGCATCAGCGGGGGCAGCCTGGTTTGCGGCATCGTCGGGATCAGGTCGTAAAGCATGCAGGCCTGACGGAACAGCGAATGGACCCGGCGCTTGGCTGTATTGGTCTTGAGCATCCGATCATAGCCCAGCGCCTCG
>JBEKLE010000129.1:0-14447 GCA_050010355.1 Rhodopila sp.
TCGAACATGCCGCCGCCGAAATCTACCGCTGCGCCAAAATGGGACTGCGCGGACTGGAACTGTCCTGCTCATGGGACATGGAGCCAATGTGGCACCCCTGCTGGGAACCGTTGTGGCAGGCCGTCAGCGACGTCCAACTTCCCCTGCATTTCCACACCTTCCCCACCACACCCCCGCGCGCTCGGGAAATGGCCTCGGGACAGGTGCGCCGCGCCGCCATGTTCACCGGCGTGTCAGCCTTCCAGATGGGCCTGATCCATATCCTGGCCGCAATGATGGGCGCCGGCGTGTTCGAACGTTATCCCCGCCTGCGCGTATCCTTCGGCGAAAGCGGCATCGGCTGGATCCCCTACGCCCTCGACCGCATGGACTTCGAGTTCGAGGACCGCTTCCGCGACCTGATGAAGCTGAAGCCCTCCGAATACTGGCAGCGCCAGTGCAAGGCGACCTTCCAGTTCGATCCGATCGGGCCGAAACTGCTCAACACCAACAATCTGATGACCGAAGATACCCTGATGTGGGGCTCCGATTACCCCCACACCGACGGCATCTGGCCCGAATCGGACAGGTACATCGAAGAACAGTTCCGCGGCCTGACCGCAGATCAGGTCCATAAGATCACCTGCGAGAACGTGGCAAAGTTCTATAACCTCACGAACTGATACCAGACCGCTTACCCTCCCTTCCCGGGCGAGCGTGGGTGGGATCGGCCGCCCACGACCTCCGGCGCCCAGACCCGATCGTCACATTCTTTTGGGGCGACGCTAACCCCTCGTTTACCTTTTTGCCCCAGGTTGTGCGTCGCGCTTCCGCGTCCGCATCGAGGGATCCAAAAGATGGCTGCCATCCGCACACAGGCTGGGCTGCTGCCGCAGATGAAGCTGCGCACCCGTCTCTATCTCGGTTTCGTTTCGCTGATCGCTTTGGCCATCCTGCTTGCCGGGGCCGGCTCCTGGGGCGTCCACCGTCTCGGCGGACAGGTCACCCGACTCGAGGTTGTCGGCGCCAATGTGCAGCGGATTCTGACCACCACCACGGAACTCGAAGCGTTCCGCCGCGCCCAGCTCGGTTACATGCTGGACGCCAGCGCGATATCGATCCAGGACATGCAGGCGGGCGAATCCAGGATCAAAGAGCTTCTGGCCGCGTCCGCCGCCAACACGGTGTCGGCCGAGCGCCTGGCGATCTATAACACTACCAGTGCCCAGTTGACCGAACTGGCCGCGGGCGCCAGGCGCCTGGTTGACCTGGGCCAGACCGCCGGCGAGGCGCGCGCCCGACTGTTCACCGGCGGCGACGCCCTCACCGCCGCGACGGACAAATTGATGGCGGCAGCGGGCGCCGCGGATGTCGCGGAAACCGCCACCCCGGTGGAGCGCGCGGTCCTGCTGGTGCGGGTCAATAACTGGCGCTTTCTCGCCACCCACGACACGGCGGGGCCGGGCAAGTTTCGCAGCGCAGCTGAACAGGCGACCCAGGCGCTCGACGCGGTCGAGCGGGTCGCCGATGCCCTGCGCCCGCAAATCGGGCCGGTACGCGACGCTCTGGCCGCATACCGCAAGGATTTCGAGGCCGCCAGCACGGCGATCGTGGCGCAGAGCGCGCTTTTCAACGACACCCTGCGCCCACTGGTCAGGACCATGCAGAGCGAACTCGGCAAGGCCGTAGACGGGTTGTTGCAGGCCTCCGCCGCGGCCGACGACCAGGCCCAGGAGTCGGTCTCGGATGCCACACTTACCCAGATCATCCTTGCCGTCGTCGGCCTGGTGTTCGGCCTCGGGGTCGCGTTCTTTATCTCCCGCGGCATCCTGCGTCCGCTGATGGGCATGACTGCCGCCATGGCGCGGCTGGCCAACGGCGACCACACGGTCGAAATCCCGGCCCGCGGCAACACCGACGAGATTGGCGACATGGCCCGCGCCGTCGACGTGTTTAAACAGAACGCCATCGAGGCCAAACGTCTGGCGGCGGCGCAGGAGACGGAGCGGGCGGCAAGAGAGCGCCGGTCGGCGCGGATCGACGAACTGACGCGGGCGTTCGAGGCGAAATCCGGCGACCTGGTCGGTCAGGTCTCCGCGGCGTCCACTGAGCTGCAGGCGACCGCCCAGTCCATGACCCAGACCGCCGGCCAGAGCACACAGCAGGCCACCAATGTCGCCGCGGCCGCGGAACAGGCCAGTACCAGTGTGCAGACGGTGGCGGCCGCGGCCGAAGAACTGTCGTCGTCGATCGCCGAGATTTCGCGCCAGGTCGCCCAGTCCGCCCGCATTGCCGGCAGGGCGAAGGACGACGCCAGGCGCACTGACGGGATCGTGCAGGCATTGGCCGGCGGCGCCCAGAAGATAGGCGAGGTCGTCGGCCTGATCAGCAGCATCGCTGGGCAGACTAACCTGCTGGCCCTGAACGCGACGATCGAGGCGGCCCGGGCAGGCGATGCCGGCAAGGGCTTTGCCGTGGTCGCTTCCGAGGTCAAGAGCCTGGCGACCCAGACCAGCAAGGCAACCCAGGATATCGCCACACAGATCGGCCAGATTCAGGCCGCCACCAAGGAGGCGGTGGATGCCATCCAGGGCATTGGCACAACGATCAACGAAATCAGTGAAATCGCCGCCGCTATCGCCGCCGCGGTGGAAGAGCAAGGTTCGGCCACGCAGGAGATTGCCCGCAACGTGCACCAAGCCGCCGCCGGCACACAGGAGGTCACCTCCAACATCGTCGGCGTCACCCAGGGCGCCAGCAAGACAGACGACGCAGCCAACCAGGTACTTGGTTCGGCCCGGGAATTGTCGCGCCAGTCCGACCAGCTACGCAGCGAGGTCGGTCAGTATATCGCCGGGCTCAAGGCAGCGTAGCTACGGCTTCAGGCTGCAACCAGGTGCGGCACGATGCTGAACGGCGCCTCGGTCTTCTCGTGCAGCTCCGCCAGCGACACGCCGGGTGCTAGGTCGACCAGTGTCAGCCCGTCGTCATGGCCCTTGGCCGCGACCTTGAACACCCCCAGCTCCGTAATGATAAGGTCGACCACACCGGCCCCGGTCAGCGGCAGATTGCAGCGCTTCAGCAGCTTCGACTTGCCGCCGGCGGTGTGCTCCATCAGCACCACGACGCGTTTCACGCCGGCCACCAGGTCCATGGCGCCCCCCATGCCCTTCACCATCTTCCCCGGGATCATCCAGTTTGCCAGATCACCGTTCTCGGCCACCTGCAGCGCGCCGAGGATGGAAATATCGATGTGCCCGCCCCGTATCATCGCGAAGCTGGCGGCGCTGTCGAAAAAGCTGGTCGTCGGCAGTTCCGTCACCGTCTGCTTGCCGGCATTGATCAGGTCGGCGTCTTCGTCGCCCTCGAACGGGAAGGCACCCATTCCCAGCATCCCGTTCTCCGACTGCAACTGAATCGACATCCCCTCGGGGATGTGGTTCGCCACCAGAGTCGGAATCCCGATCCCCAGATTGACGTAGAAGCCGTCTTCAAGTTCCCGAGCCGCCCGGGCGGCCATCTGGTCACGAGTCCAGGCCATGTGTAGCTCCTTCCGTTAAGCGCGCTTGCGCACGGTGCGTTGCTCGATCCGTTTGTCCACCTTATCCAGTTTGACGATGCGGTTGACGAAAATGCCGGCGGTGACGATGTGGTCGGGGTCGATCTCCCCCGGCTCAACCAGGTGCTCGACTTCCGCGACCACGATTTCACCGGCCGTGGCCATGATCGGATTGAAGTTCCGCGCGGTCTTTCGATAAACCAGATTACCCTCGGTATCGGCCTTCCAGGCATGAACGATAGACAGGTCAGCCCACAGCCCGCGCTCCTGGACGTACATCCGGCCATCGAATTCCTGCTGCGGCTTGCCCTCGGCAATCTGCGTGCCCGCCCCGGTCGCGGTGAAAAACGCCGGAATGCCCGCGCCGCCCGCACGAATTCGTTCCGCTAGCGTGCCTTGCGGGTTGAACTCGATCTCCAGTTCCCCGGCCAGAAACTGCTTGGCAAACGTCGCGTTTTCTCCCACGTAGGAGCTGATCATCTTCCGCACCTGCCGTGTGTGCAGCAGAATGCCGAGGCCGACGTCGTCGATGCCGGCGTTGTTGGAGATGATGGTCAGGTCCCTCACCCCGCTGTCGCGGATCGCGTCGATCAGTGCCGCGGGAATGCCGCACAGGCCGAACCCGCCCGACATGATCGTCATTCCGTCGCGCAGCACACTCTCAAGCGCCGCCGTCGCGTCTGGAAATACCTTGTTGACTGCCATTCACGCCCCCGAAGCTTTGTTGCGCGCATCTAGCCGAACCGGGACCCAGTCAGCAAGCACCCCCCAAAGCGGCCCAGATAAAGGTCAGCTCGTGCTTGTTGTGGGACAGGTGGATCACCGAGCCTCCCGGAATGGCGGCGAACGCCTCCGCCGCGTCATGGTCGGTCGAGCCCTGGAACTTGATCGTGCAGACAACAAACCGCGCGGCGCCCGCATCGATCCAGCGCCGTACCAGCGCCAGCAGCCGATCTGGATAGGCAATGACATCGCTGAACAGCCAGTCCACCGGCTCCGGCGCCACCCCGAAGGCGCTTTCCAGCCGCTCGGTCACCCCGGGCATCGCCGCGACCGTCCCGGCCAGCGGCGCGCGATCCACCGCCGTAACGTGGGCGCCCAGCCTCGCCAGAACCCAGGTCCATCCGCCCGGCGAGGCCCCAAGATCCAGGCACCGCTCGCCCGCCGCCGGCCATCGCCCGAACCGCGTCAGCGCCTCCCATAGCTTCAGATACGCTCGGCTCGGCGGCCCGATTTGGTCCTCGACGAATACGCACGCGCCGTTGACGAACGGACTGGATTTCGTCGCACTGGCCAGCATCCGGTCGGGCGCCAGCAAGGTCCACGCCCCCAGATGCGACCGCGGTGCCGCTTCCGGAAACCGCAGCGCCGCGGCCTTCACCGGAGGCAGCCGCTCGCCGATCAGCGCCATACGCCGATGACAGGCCGCACCGTACGCCGCCCAGTTGCGCTGCATCGCGCGCAGAGCGTCGGCGGCCGCCTTGACGGTCGGCGCCTCGATCTCCCGCGGGTCGGTCCAGGTATCCAGCGCCCACGCGGCCTTCACCGGCGGATCGGGCGACAGCGCCAGCCGCCCATGCCACGCGCTGATGGCGACGCCGCGGCGGATCAGTTCCTCGGCCAGCGGTGTCTCGAAGTCCTCGGCGGCCAGGTAGGCGGACCGGATCACCGGGCACGCAGCGCGGACGCCGCCAGCAGCAGCCAGCCGACCATCAGCAGTATACCCCCGGTCGGCGCCAGCAGACCCCAGGACACGCCGGCCAGGCCGAGCGAATACACCGCGCCGCAGAACAGCAGCAACCCGGCAGCGAAGGCCGCACCCGCCGCGTGCGCCAGCCAGCCGCCGCGTGGCGCCCAGAGGCCGGTGCCGAGCAAAGCTAGCGCGTGCCAGCCCTGCATTTGCACGCCACTGCTGACGATGCGCAGGGCGGTGGGGTCGGGGATGCCGTGGGCAGCGAACGCCGCCATCGCCACCGCACCGAAGCCGGCCAATGAGCCTAAACCGATCCAGATACGTTGCATGGGGCGGGTTATAGCATTCGGTGGGTGAAGATGGATCTCCTCCAGTGTGATGTCGGCCTCGCGATCTGTCGCGCATCATCGTTCCGATGTATGATTTCAACGAGCGTTTCAAGCGCCTGCTGGCCGCTAGGCTGACTTGCCCAGCAAAAGCGCCGATTTCCTCAGGCAGATTTCGCGCTACAGTCATCGACTGAGCGAGCGTCAGCTTCAGTGGTTCCTCCGGATCGTCGTAAGGTGCCGCGCTGGCTGACCGCCCTGCCCGCATATCAACAAGAAAGGGAGCCGATGGCATTTCCTGAACGATTAAAGCTTGCGGTCAAGAAGCGAGCAGATTTCAGATGCTGCCTCTGCCACACACTGTATGTGGAAATCCACCATATCACCCCGCAGCAAGAGGGCGGACCAGACGACGAGGACAACGCTGCACCGCTTTGCCCAACCTGTCATGAGACCTACGGCGCAAACCCCGAGAAGAGGAAGTTCATCAAAAAGATCCCCATTCGGTGACCCTCCTCTCTGGCTGCCGAACTTGGGTCGAGCAAGGCTCCGCCGCCAAGTGTTTAGAATCACGCTCCGTCATGACTGGCTTGCGCGGTGTCGGAGAATGGGGTTGTGGCTAAAGCCGTATTCGCGACGAAAATCGATCCGAGCTACGACGACCTGCCGGAAGAGCGATATCATTTCCCGAAAACCTACCTGCGGGCGGTTGAGGCGGCCCGCGGCGACTGGATCGCATACTATGAGCCGCGACGCAGTTCAGGCGCATCAAGTAGCCGGGGTGGACGGCAGTCTTATTTCGGCGCAGCGCGCGTCGTCAGGATTGAGCGTGACGTGCGCCTCGCTGATCATTTCTATGCCTACGTTGAAGATTTTCTTCCGTTTGACCGACAGGTGCCTTTCAAGGAGGGGAGATTTTATTACGAACATGGCTTGCGCCGGGATGATGGCGGAACAAGCAAAGGCGCCTTCGGTCGCTCGGTTCGACCGATATCCGAGTTGGAATACGACATCATTCTTCGTGCCGGATTCGCGCATGTTATCAATGAGGAGCAGCCAGCCCGCGAGCCAACTGCATTCTCCTTCGCCGAGGAGCAGGCGACTATCGAACGACCGATCGTCGAGCGGGTCGTCGCGAGACCGTTCCGAGACGCGGTGTTCTCGTCGGTAGTGAAAACTGCCTACGGGAACACGTGCGCTATGACTGGCTTGAAGATCATCAATGGCGGTGGACGGTCCGAGGTTCAGGCGGCACATATTCGTCCGGTAAGCCATTCCGGGACGGACTCCGTGCGAAACGGTGTCGCACTTTGCGGCACGGTCCACTGGATGTTCGACAGAGGGCTCCTTTCGCTCGATGACGATTATAATATTCTTCTCGCAAAAGGCCGAGTGCCCGACATGGTGCAGAGGCTCATTGCCCCTGATCGGCGAATGATATTGCCGCCGCAACCGGACCTGCGGCCACATCCACAATGGCTGCGGTATCATCGGGAAACGATTTTCAAAGGTTGAGAGTGAGTCAGTAACGCCCCGTAGTTCCGGCTAGCCATTCCGCAGGATGCCGTCTGTTTCGTCCGTCGAGCGGCAGACGCCCGCGTGGAGGCTGGTTGGCCGCCCGATCACCGCTGCCCTCCTCGCATCAAATGATAACTCAAATCACCCGGATCGCTCAGGTCCGGCACTGTCCAGCCGTTCAGGTCGTATTCCGCCATGCACTGTTCGGCGAATCCCCTGAACGCCGCCGCGTTGCCCGAAGCCTGCGCCCCGAACAGCGCATAGCGCCGGATCTCCTCGGTGGAACCGGCGTAGTTGATCTCATACAACTCATGCCGCCCGCCGAACTCCGACGAAATGCTGTCCCACAGCAGTTTCATCAGCTTCACCCGGTCCTCCGCGCTGTAGCCGTTGGACCCGCGCAGATATTTGTCGAGATAGGGCCGTATCTCAGCATTCCCGAAGTCTCGTGCATGGCTGTTCAGGTAGATCAGGCCGGAGGCGACCGTCTGTTCGATGATATACTTCACTTTCGAATACGCCACCGTGGCGAAGATCTGATACGCGCTGCCCGGGTCGAGGTTGGGCTGCACATAGTCGCCAACCCAAGGTTTCGGATCGCGCACCATCGCATCCGACAGCCCCCAGAACAGGTTCCGCCAGGCGATCACCTCGCCGACGTTCGCCTGAACACCGCGGTAATCCTTGGTCCCCGACGCCTCGACCGCCTTCAGCAGCAGGCCGGAGATGAAATCCAGCTTCACCGCCAGCCGCGTGCAGCCGTGCACCAGGGCGCGCGGCAGGAACCCGGTGCGCGGGAAGAAGTTGTTCGCCTTCTCCACGTCGCCATAGACGAACACGTTTTCCCAGGGGACCAGGACTTCGTCCATGATAAAGATGGCGTCGTTCTCATCGAGCCGGCTCGACAACGGATAGTCGAACGGGCTGCCCATCGCCGTCGCGGTCATTTCGTATGAGGTGCGGCAGATGAATTTGATGCCGGGCGTGTTGCTTGGGACCATGAACACCGCAGCATAGGATTTGTCCTGCAACGGGATCAGCCCGTGATGGGCGACGAACGTGTAGTTGGTCAGCACCGACCCGGTGGCGACCACTTTGGCGCCGGACACCACGATGCCGGCATCGGTTTCGCGGACGACATGGCAGCACACGTCACTGACCTGATCGGGCGGGCGGTCGCGGTCCACCGGCGGGTGGATGATCGCGTGGTTGATGAACGGCACCCGCTCCTGGCTGAATTTGTACCAGCGCCGGGCGTTTTCCTGGTACGGATCGTAGAAGTCGGCGTTGGCGCCGAGCGTCGCCAGAAACGCCGCCTTGTAGTCCGGCGACCGGCCTACCCAGCCGTAGGTTATCCTGGCCCATTCCGCGATCGCATCGCGCCCCGCGAGCAAATCCTCGGTGGTCTTCGGCGCCTTGAAATAGGCGTGCGTCATGCCGCCATTGCCGGTGTCGGTGGGCACCAGAAGTTTCTCCCGCCGCGCCGGATCGTGCAGCGCGTCATACAGCCGGGCGATCATCCGCGCGGTGTTGCGAAACGCCGGATGCTCGGTGACCTTGGCGACGCGTTCGCCATAGATGTAGACCGTGCGCCCATCGTCCAGGGAGGCGAGGTATTCCGCCCCGGTCATCGGCGCGGCGGCATCGATCCGGCCGATGCTGTCCGGGCGAGCGGCGAATGCTTCCTTGATGCCATCTGGCATGGCTTTGCTCCTCCTCTGAATTGCCACGACTATTGAATTGCCACGACTATCGGCAGCAATGGCGGTCTCTGCAACCGGTCGCATGCAGGCGTTCGCAAACGGTAATGAGCGCCCGGCGGCGTTTGGGGCGCAATGAGCGCGGCGGCGCGGCCGGCAAATCGCCTCGCCACGTTAAAGCCTGTTTCCCGGCGGCCCGTGTGGCTATAGCATTGCGTCATCATGCCACGCGGTGACCTGTTTCCTGAGATCGGCCCATACGAGACCGGCTACATGCCGTTGTCCGGCAGTCATGTGATGTACTGGGAGCAGGCCGGCAACCCGAACGGCCGTCCGGTGCTGTTCCTGCATGGCGGCCCGGGTGCGGGCGCCGGCGCGGTGCATCGCCGCTTCTTCGACCCCAACTACTGGCGGATCGTCATTTTCGATCAGCGCGGAGCAGGCCGGTCCCGGCCGCTCGGCGGCCTCGACAACAACAGCACGCCCGACCTCGTCGCCGACATCGAGATGCTGCGCCGCCATCTGGCGATCGAGCGTTTCCTCCTGTTCGGCGGCTCGTGGGGGTCCACCCTGGCGCTGGCCTATGCCCAGGCGCATCCCGAACGGGTGTCGGCCGCCGTGTTGCGGGGCGTTTTCCTTGGGCGGGCGCATGAAGTCGCATGGTTCCTGAACGGCATGAAATCGGTGTTCCCCGAGGCGCACGCCATGTTCGCCGGGTTCCTGCCGGAGGCTGAGCGTGCCGACCTGCTGGGCGCGTATCTGCGTCGCCTGACCGATCCCGATCCGTCGGTTCACCTGCCGGCGGCCCGTGCCTGGTCCGTTTATGAGGGCACATGCAGCACCCTGCTGCCCAGCCCGGAAACGGTCAACGGCTTCTCTCAGGACCGCACCGCGCTGGGCCTGGCGCGGATCGAGGCGTTCTACTTCGCCCACGGTCTGTTCCTGCCTCCCGGCGGGCTGCTCGGCCACATGGACCGGATCAGCCATATCCCGGCGGAGATCGTGCAAGGCCGCTACGACATGATCTGCCCGGCGGTGACCGCGTTCGACCTGGCCGGGGCCTGGCGCAACGCACGCATGACGATCGTGCCGGATGCGGGGCACTCGGCGCTGGAACCCGGCATCCGGCGCGCGCTGGTCGCCGCGGTCGAGCGCTTTCGGGGCGGGCGATCGTAACCGCAACGATCGGGACTGACTGAAATCGCCCGCGTTGCGCATCAAAAAAAGTGACCCAGCACTTGGACGTCCAGTATTGCCCTCTGCCGACCGAGAGGTGAATCAATATTCCCAAAACACCGGGGGATAAAACATGACAAACCACGGTCTCAGTTACGCGGGCCTCAGTTACGCGCATCGCGTCTCCGCGACACCGCTGCTTTTCGACACCCTGGGCGGCTGTCTCGACAAAGCCGCGGCGCGCTGGCCGGAGCAGGAGGCCGTGGTGGTGCGCGATCAGGGCGTTCGGGTGACCTTCGCCGAACTGCGCCGGCAGGTGGACTGCCTCGCGGCCGGCCTGATCGCACTGGGTCTTCAGCCGGGTGACCGGGTCGGGCTGTGGTCGCCCAACAACATCGCCTGGGTCATAAGCCAGTACGCGACGGCCAAGGCCGGACTGATACTGGTGAACCTCAATCCCGGCTATCGCGTCGCGGAGCTGGAATACGCACTGAACAAGGTGGAATGCCGAGCGCTGATCACGGCCGACCAGTTCAAGACCAGCCACTATATTGGGATGCTGCGGGCGCTGGCGCCGGAGCTCGACCACTGCGCGCCCGGCGCTTTGCGCGCGGCACGTGTTCCCCATCTGACAACGGTGATCCATATCGCGGACACCGATGAAGCGGGCTTTTACACCCTGTCCGGCGTCCATGCCCTTGGCGGACCGCGGGAGTACGCGCGCCTGTCCGAACTGGCCGAACTGTGCCAGCCCGATGATCCGATCAACATTCAGTTCACATCCGGCACGACAGGCTCGCCCAAGGCGGCGACGCTGACCCACCATAGTCTGATCAACAACGCCTGGTTCTTCGCCGAGGAAGCGGGCATCCGGCAGGGCCACCGGTTCTGCGCTCCGCTGCCGCTGTACCATGTCGGCTGCATGGTGCTTGGCAGCATCGCCGGGATCCTCTGCGGCGCAACGCTGGTGTACCTGGGCGAGGCGTTCGACCCGCTGGCGGCGCTCGAGACAATTCAGGACGAGCGATGCGACGCGTTCGGCGGCGTGCCCACCATGTTCGTCGCGATCCTGAACCATCCGGCCTTCAGCCAGTATGATCTGACGGCCTTGCGCATGGGCTTCATCGGCGGGTCGCCATGCCCGTCCGACATCATCCGGCGCATCATGAACGAGATGCACATCAGCGACATCATCATTGTCTACGGCATGACGGAACTGTCCGGCGGCAGCGTGCAGACCTCGCCCACTGACCCCTTGGAACGGCGGGTGATGACGATCGGGCGGGTACAGCCGCACATGGAGGTCAGGATCGTCGATCCCGAGGGGCGGACCGTGCCATGCGGCATCCAAGGGGAGATCTGTTTCCGCGGTCACATGGTGATGCGCGGCTACTGGAACGGGGCGGCACAGACCGCCGAGACGATCGATCCGGCGCGATGGCTGCACTCCGGCGACCTCGGGACCATGGACGCGGAGGGCTACATCACGATCACCGGGCGCAGCAAGGACATGGTGATCCGCGGCGGGGAGAACATTTACCCGCGCGAGGTCGAGGAATTCCTGTTCGGACATCCCGCAGTCGCCGACGTTCAGGTCTTCGGGGTGCCGGATGCCCGTTACGGCGAGGAGCTCTGCGCTTGGATTCGCCTGCGGCCTGGGACGACCGCGACCGAGGACGAGATAAGAGCGTTCTGTCGCGACCGGATCACGCATTTCAAGATCCCGCGTTACGTCCGGTTCGTCGACGCTTTCCCGATGACGGTCACCGGGAAAGTGCAGAAGTATGTGATGCGGGAGCAGATGGCGGCGGAACTGGCGGCGGCGCTGCCTGATTGAGCAAGTGCCGAAGTGGCCAGGGCGGCAAGGGCTTGATAAAGGAGGTCATCGCCTGAGGGAAAACGGCCATGAGCGCTGCGCTGGACCTGGACAAGATCGCACCCACCTTTGACCTTCCGCCTGACCCGGTTGCCCAGGCGCACGCCATCGGGCCCACTTTGCTGGCCGAATCACCGCGGATCGAGGCGCTGGGACAGCTCACGCCGACCGTGGTGGATGCGCTTCATGCGCGTGGTCTCTACCGCACTCTGCTGCCCCGGCAGTTGAACGGTTATGGCGCCGGACTGGCAACGTTCGGCAAGGTGATGGAAACCCTGGCCGCGGTGGATGCCTCCACGGCTTGGTGCGTTGGTCAGGCTAGCGGATGCTCGATGGCCGCGGCCTACGTCGAGCCGGCGATCGCGCGGGAGATATGGGGTGACGATTCGCGCGGTGTGCTCGCCTGGGGCTTTCAGCTTGAGGGGCGCGCCAAGGTGGTGCCGGGGGGCTATCGGGTCACCGGCAAGTGGGGGTTTGGCAGCGGCGGGCATCATGCGAGCTGGATGGGGGCGCACTGCCATGTCGAACTGCCGGACGGGTCCCTGATGAAGGACGGCAACGGCGCCCTGATCGAGCGCACCATGTTGCTGCGGGAGGATCAGCTTGCGTGGTCGAGCACGTGGGATGTGGTCGGGCTGCGGGGAACCGGCAGTGACACCTATACGCTGACCAATGTGTTCGTGCCGGATGCCTATACGTTGCGTCGGGACATCGATGAGGAACGGCGGATCGACGAGCCGTTCTTCCGCTTTACCACCACTAGCGCCTATTCCTGCGGCTTCGCGTTCGTGTCGATGGGGATCGCGCGGGGCATGCTGGACGAACTGAAGAACCTCGCGCAGTCGAAGAAGCCGTCGCACACCGCCCGCACGCTGCGCGACAGTCCTGTGATGCATCACCTCGTCGCCGAGAACGAGGCCAAGCTTCGTTCGGCCCGGGCTTTCGTGCTCGAAACGATCCGCGACGGCGAGGACTGCATCCGGCGCACCGGCGATCTGGACATGGAAAACAAGGTGCTGATGCGGCTGGCGACGACGACGGCGATCCAGCGGGCCAAGGAAGTTGCTGAATTCGCCTATCATGAGGCGGGGTCGACCGCGATCTTCGCCAGCCATCCGTTCGAGCGGCGGATGCGCGACATCCACGCCTCGGCGCAGCAGGTGCAGGGACGGACGGGGCACATCGAGGTCTGCGGCCAGTACTTCCTTGGGTTCACGCCTACGGCTCGTTTTATCTGACGGAGGAGGGGCGTATGAAGGTCGGCGTCATCGGGCTTGGCAACATGGGCATGGGTGCGGCGCTGAACCTGCTACGCAAGGGTCACGATGTGACCGGTTGCGAGCTGCGGGAGGAGACGCGCGCGGCCTTTGCGGACGAGGGCGGCACGGCGGTGGTTTCGCCGGACGCGCTGCCGGTGGACCTCGAGGCGGTTATTGTGTTCGTTATCAATGCCTTGCAAACCGAGCAGGTGCTGTTCGGGGAGAAAGGGTGTTTGGCGCGGATGGAGAAGGGAGCGGTTGTGCTGTGCTGCGCCACCGTTGCGCCGGAAGCCGCCAAGGCGCTCGGGCGTCGCATCGAGGAGGCCGGGTTCCTGATAATCGACAGCCCGGTTTCGGGCGGATCGACGGGGGCTCGGGCTGGGACCATGACGGTGATGGGGTCGGGGTCGGAGGAGGCGTTTGCGAAGGCGGCGCCGGTGCTGGAGGCGATTTCGACGAAGGCGTGGCGTCTGGGGGACGAGATTGGCGTCGGCAGCACCGTGAAAATGGTCAATCAGTTGCTGGCCGGGGTGCATATCGCGACGGCGGCGGAGGCTCTGGCACTGGGCATCCGAGCGGGGGCTGATCCGGAGACGCTGTTCAAGGTGATCTCGGAGTCTGCGGGCAGTTCGTGGATGTGGCAGAACCGGGTGCCGCATATTCTGGCGGGGGACGACACGCCGTTGTCGGCGGTCAACATTTTTGTCAAAGATCTGGGTATCGTGCTGGATCAGGCGCGGGCGCTGACGTTTCCGCTGCCGATGGCCTCGGCGGCTCATCAGTTGTTCCTGGCGGCGGCGGCGAACGGTCAGGGACTGAAGGACGACTCGTTCGTCATCCGGGTCTGGGAAGCTTTGACCGGGATTGAGCTGCCGGGGAAGGTCCCGGGTGGCTGATCAGGCGGCGGTTTTTGCTTCCTGCCGAGCCCATTCAGCGGCTTGGCGGGCTTGCTGCTTCTGGGCCTTTTTGGCCAGGCGATTTGAGGTCATGCGCTTCTGCAGGGATTGCGACCAGGTTTCGGTTTTTGGGGCGGGGTTGTTGGCTTCGCGGGCGGTCTCGACGACGGTACTCGCTTTGTGGACGGGTGGGTTCGGTGCCGGGCCGTTGGCGGGTTGCGGTTGAGTGCCGGCGCGGCGGGCTCGCTGTAGCTGATCGAGCTTGCGCTGGGCCTTGTGGGATTCGCGGCTGAGGCTGACGGCGCTGCCGCGCAGGCGGAGCTTCCTGTTCAACGACAGGTCCGGGTCGGCCGCGTCGCTGAGGGCTTCGAGGGCGTGGAACTGGAGGCTGATGATTTCGGCGGCGAGGCTGAGTTCATCGGGTGTTTCGGCGTGATAGGCGGCGAGCATCTGGCGGGCGGCTTC
>JBEKLE010000130.1:0-15171 GCA_050010355.1 Rhodopila sp.
ATGTTGTTGATCACCACGTTATGGTGCGCGACCTGCCGTGCGAGGCCGGCGACGAAGCCCGTCAGGCCGGCGCGGGCACCGTTGCTCATGCCCAGTTCCGCGATCGGCGACTTCACGGAGCCGGAGGTGATGTTGACGATGCGGCCGAACTTCCGCTCGATCATGCCGTCGATCACCGCCTTGATCAGGAAGATCGGCGCCAGCATGTTGGCGTCGACCGCCTTGATCCACATCTCGCGGTCCCAGTCGCGGAAATCGCCGCGCGGTGGGCCGCCATTGTTGTTAACCAGGATGTCGGGGGCGGGACATGCCGCGAGAGCCGCCGCGCGGCCCTGGTCGGACGTGATGTTGCCGGCGACGGCGGTGACCTTGGCGCCGGTCAACTGGCGGATTTCCGCGGCGGTTTCCTCCAGCGTCGAGGCGGTGCGGGCGGTGATAACGAGTTCCACGCCCTCACGCGCGAGAGAGATCGCGCAGGCTCGGCCGAGCCCCTTGCTGGCGGCGCAGACGATGGCCTTCTTGCCTTGCAGTCCCAGATCCATGGCTCGTTCCTCCGATTGACGTGACCCCGGTTCTATCAGGGTGCACCGCGGTCGCCTACTGGACCGTCGGTCTGGACGTTTTTCGCGTGCAAATGTCGACGATGTAAGTTTTGCGTCATTGTGCTTACGGCCGGCGACGCGATTTAATATCCTCGTCCAGGCATTATGTACGTTAAGGTGGCTCGATGAAGATCACGCGAATCGGGGTCGCCCTGCTGGTGGGAACCAGCTTTGCGGCTGGCTGTGCCGTTGCCTCCAACGGCGGGATGTTCCCAGCCGTGGCGGAAGGGACCGACCAGCAAACGACCTATCGGTTGCTCACGCTGTTTAATACCGTGCTGGATCGCGTGCGGAGCGACTATGTCGAGCCGGTTTCCGATCGCACTTTGATGGACAACGCGCTGAACGGGATGCTGACCGGGCTCGACCCGCACAGTGCCTATATGACCGAGCAGCAGTGGGATGACATGCAGACCGAGACGTCGGGGAAGTTCGGCGGGATCGGGTTGGAGGTGACTGACAACGGGGGGTTGCTGCAGGTGATCAGCCCGATCGACGGCACGCCAGCGGCGGCGGCAGGGTTGCTGCCGGGCGACCTGATCACGGCGGTGGACGGCAAGACGGTTGAGGGGCTCAGTCTGAATGACGCGGTCGCCGAAATGCGCGGGTCGCCGAACACGACCGTGCGTCTGATTGTCAAACGGCAGGGTGTGACCGATGCGATCACGGTGACGCTGACCCGCCAGGTCATTCGGGTCGACACGGTGAAGAGCCGGCTGATCGGCGACATCGGCGTGATCCGCATCAGCGAATTTACGGAGCAGAGCGATCCGGGCGTGCGCGCGGCCATGAAATCGTTGCGAACCGAAGCTGGGGGGCATCTGCGCGGCCTGATTTTAGACCTGCGCAATGATCCCGGCGGCCTGCTGGATCAGGCCATCGCAGTGTCGAACGACTTCCTGTCGACCGGCGGGATCGTCTCGACGCGCGGGCGGCATCCGGACGACAACCAGAGCTGGTCCGCAAAGGCGAGCGATGATGTGTCCGGGGGTTTGCCGATTGTGGTGCTGACGAACAACGGGACAGCGTCGGCGGCCGAGATCGTCGCCGGCGCGTTGCAGGATGATCACCGGGCGTTGGTGCTTGGGACGCGGTCATTCGGAAAGGGGTCAGTGCAGACGATCTTCCCGCTGCAAGGCAATGGCGCGATCCGGCTGACGACGGCGCGGTATTTCACGCCGTCGGGCCGCTCGATTCAGGGTGTGGGGATCACGCCAAACGTGGAGGTGGAGGAAAGCCGCAACCCGCCGCCGCACTTCGCCCCCGAACACGAGGCCGATCTTCGGCATATTCTGTCGGTGCCGGGCGAGGACCAGACAGCGCCCGCGCCGCCGCCGGCCGAGTTGCCTGCCGTGGTGCAGCATATTCCAAAGCTGCCTCCAGAGAACTGGCCCAAGCTGGACCCGGCCAAGCCGGCGACGGATTTCCAGTTGGAGCAGGGGCTGGCGCTGGTTCGGGCGCTGACGGGCGAGACCACGGCGGCGTCTCGCTGAGGGGGCGCGGCTTGTGCGAGATGCCTCCGGCTCGGAACAGGCTATTTGAAGCGGCATGGCCGGGGGGTCGGCGGGATGTGTAGCTGCACAGTCATCAGCACCGCGGGGACGACGCCTATGGTGCCGGAGCGGTGGCCGTTGCGGCCGTCGCGCAGCATGCAACCTTGATCCTCGCCCAGGGAGAATTCGCCGGGACCTTGTTCAACGCGCGTGCCATCCATCGATTCGATCCACCAGCGGCCGGACAGGACGACGATCCATTGCGGAGCGGGATTTTCGTGCCACTCGCCGACCCATCCCACGGGCTGCACGGTGTAGACAACTGTTGCCTCTGACCTGGCCTGCGCGTTGTTCCACTGCGGGGCGGCGTCGCCGACGCGTTTCAAGTCGAATTCGGTCAACGTGCATCGGGTCTGGTGGCTGATTCCGTCGTTGTCGCGCCACAGATGCCAATACGGAACTCCTGGCCGCGGTCCGGTGTTGTCGGTCATTGCTGTTCTCCGACGCGATGGGGTTCACGGGCCGGTTGCCCCCCCCCCGCGGCGCCGGCAGGACTGGGCACGGCTTTTGGGGACCAGTCAGGATGACGCTGATCAACGACTACGCGCCGCTGCTGCTGCGCATCTGCCTGGTGGTGCTGTTCCCGCTCAGCGGCCTCGACAAGATCCTGAACTGGGGTTCGGCGATGAAGCAAGCCGGCACGATCCCGTTCAAGCCGGCGATGCTGGTGGCCTCGATCATGGTCGAGTTCGTCGCACCGGTCTGCATCGTATCGGGATGGCATGGCCGGCTGGCGGGCTTCGTCCTGGCGGGGTTCTGTGTGGTGACCGCGGTGCTGTTCCACCAGTTCTGGCGGTTCAGGGAAGGCGAGGGTCTGGAACATTTCTGGGAGTTCCTGAAGAATTTTGGTCTGGTGGGCGGGCTGGGCCTGATCGTGCTGGCGCCGCGGACTTTGCCGGTCAGCGAGGTCGTGCGGCACCCGCTTGCCTCCACCCAGGTGGTCGGGCCTCAAGCGGGCAGTCCTGTTGCAGCGGCGCCGTGATCCACCAGAAGCAGCAGGTGGCCGTCGGGGTCCCGCGTCATGCGCACCACATCGCCGGACGGGGGGCTGACCAGGAGCGTGATCCAGTCGGTGACGAGATCATTTGGCGAGGGGGTGGCGGCGGCTCGTCCGGGGGGATGGTAACCGAGCAATTCAATCCCCGGGCCGCTGTCGGAGGCTGGGCGCAGGCCGGTGACTCGCACCGTTGCGCCTGGCAATCCGTCCAGGCTTGCCTGTGCGGGACCGTGGTTGAGCGACCGGTCGCTGACATGCAGACCGAGCGTGCGATAGAAGGTTTGGCTGCGCGGGGTAGAGCGGGTGGACAGAGCGCTGTGGTCAACGCCGAGGAAGAGCGTGTCGGCAGGGCGGGCTTGCCAGATGCCGCGGCCCTGGCCGGGCGGGAACCAGAGCAACTCCAGCGGATGGCCGTCCGGATCGCGAAACTTGAACGCCCTTACCGCGCCGTTTGATGGCGGCAGAAGTTGCGGGCCGCCATCGGTGATTGGTTGCCAGCCTTGGTGGCGAAGCAGGTGGGCGTGCGCGGCATCCATGTCGGTTACGACGATCGCCAGGTGCTGGAACCACAGGTCGTTGCTGCGGCTGTCCGGCGGGCAGGGTCGGCCCGGTGTGGCGAACCGCACCAGGGCGATGGTTTCGTGGCCCAGGCGAATCACGATCTCCTGGGCGTCTTGTGGAGCGAACGGCAACGGGTCGCAGCGGCCGCGCAGGATGGTGCGGAAACCCAGGGCATCGCGATAGAACGCCTCGGCTCGGTCCAGGTCGGCCACGACGCGGCTGAACCGCAGGATGCGTTGTGCCTGAAGCTTGGAGCGGCGGGGCTTGGTCGCTATCAGGAACAGGCCGGCGGCGGCCAGGAGCAGGGCCGGCCGCAGGATCTTCATGCGCCCAGCCGTTCCTTGATGCGGTCGGCTACCCGGAGGGCGTTGGCGATGATTGTCAGCGTCGGGTTCACGGCGCCGATCGAGGGGAAGAAGCTTGCGTCGGTGACGTAGAGATTGTCGAGATCGTGCGCCTTGCAGTCGAGGTCCAGGACTGAGCTTTCTGGATCCGTTCCGAAGCGGCAGGTGCCAGCCTGGTGGGCGGTGCCGCCGATCGGGATGTTCTTCCCGAGATAGAGCCGCCGGTCGATCAGATGCGGCCAGCCGCCGAGGGGCACCAGCAGGTTCTCCAGCTTGGCGCGCAGGCGGGCTGCGGCTTCTTGATTGCCTTCCTGGATTTCCAGCACGACGCGGTCGCCGTCGTAACGGATGCGGTTTTCGGGGCGTGGCAGATCTTCGCTCTGTAGCCAAAAATCGATGGAGTGTTCTGCCATTTTCTCGAACGGCATGTCGGGCAGCCAGGACAGGAAGCCGGGCACGGCCTCGCCGCGGATCTGCTCGCCGTGGGAGGTCGCGCACATCTGGATCAGGCCGAGCGGGTACTCCCAGTCATCGGCGCCGAAGTAGAAGTCGCTCAGGGCGAGGGTTTTCTGGAAGACCGTGTGGTTGGGCTCCTTCAGCAGCGCCATGACGACCGACATGTTGTGGCGGATGTAGTTGCGGCCGACTTGGTCTGATCGGTTGGCGAGGCCGTTCGGATGGCGGTCGGAGGCGGAGCGGAGCAGCAGCAGGGCGGAACTCAGGGCGCCGCAGGCCACGACGACGATGTCGGCGGAATACTGTTCGGGCTGATTGTTGCGGATCACGTGGACCCGGCTGACGCTTCGGCCGGAGGCATCGGTCTCCAGGCGGGTGGCGTAGGCGTTCGTCAGCAGGGTGAAGTTGGGGTACGCGGTTCGGGAGGGGTCGACGCAGATCACCTGGGCGTCGGCCTTGGCGTTGATCGCGCAGGGGAAGCCATCGAACGCGTCGCAGCGGATGCAGGGGCTGTAGGTGGTGGCGCTGCCGTCCGGGTTCTGGTCCAGCTTGATGCCCAGCGGGAGGTGAAACGGGTGCAGCCCCTCGCGCAGCAAAATGTCGTTCAGTTGCTGGATGCGCGGTTCATGGATGACGGGGGGATAGGCATACGGCGCGCTCGACCAGGGTTCGGTGGGGTCTTCGCCGCGCTGCCCGTGGACGTGGAACAGGGCTTCGGCCTGGGTGTAGTACGGCTCGAACACGTCGTAGCCGAGGGGCCAGGCGGGCGAGACGCCGTCCTTGTGCTGCAACGTCTGGAAGTCCCGTTCACGCAGACGAAGGAGGGCGGCGCCGTAGACCTTGGAGTTGCCGCCGACGAAATAGTGCAGGCCGGGATGGAAGGTGCTGCCGTCGGCGCCAAACCACGTCTCCGGCGCTTGATACTTGCCGTCGACGAAGACGGTTTTTGAGTCCCAGTTGTCTCGGGAGCGTGGCAAGTAGTCGCCGCGCTCCAGCATCAGGATGCGTTTGCCGGTGGCGGCCAGGCGGTGTGCCAGGGAGCCGCCGCCCGGTCCGCTGCCGATGACGATCAGGTCGTAGTGGTCGTGCGTCGCTGCCATGGTGGGTCCTGCCTTGCGCCTTGCGCAGTTGACTGGTGACGGGCGGGTTCGGGTTCAAGGCGCCGGTGGGGTGGACGGCGGGCACCTGTGAGTGAGGCGCGAATCCGGATGCCGACGTGGGGATCGGGGCGTTGACTAGTTTGGGCTCGGCTCGGTGTGATCTGCGTCGTCCTCTGACGTTGCGCGGGGTAAGCCGAGCGGGCTCCTTGCTCTGACGTTTCGAAGAAATATCAAATACGACAAGATTGTTGCAGCCGGCTCGGGCTGCTCGTAAGCATTTGCTGGGTTGAAACGTGGCTTCCGTGGATGCGCGGGAGTCCGGAAAAAGGGCGCAGGCATGCGGTATATCCTCTTTGCGATGGCGCTTGTCTGGGTAATCACGACTTCGGCCGCTGCGCAGGAGATCCTGGGCTCCGGCTCCACGTTCTGTTACCCGGTTATGATGAAATGGGTCGACGCTTACGAGAAAGTCAGTGGCGCTCATATCGTGTACCAGCCGATCGGCTCAGCCGGCGGGATCACGGAAATCCGTCATGAGATTGTGGATTTCGCCGTCTCCGAGGCGCCGTTGGATGATGCGCAATTGCTTCGAGACGGGCTCGCACAGTTTCCATTGGTAATCGGTGCCATCGTGCCGGTTGTGAATGTCGATGGGGTTGCAGCCGGTCAACTTCGGGTCACAGGCCAGCTTCTGGCCGACATCTATCTGGGCAAGATAACGAAATGGAATGATCCAGCCATTGCGGCGATGAACCCGGGGCTGAAACTGCCGGGCCTTGCCATTTCCGTCGTCCACCGTTCCGACGGCTCGGGCACCACGTTCGTCTGGGCCGATTACCTCTCCAAGGTCAGCAATGACTGGATGGCCAAGGTCGGTGAGAACACCACGGTTGCCTGGCCAACTGGTTTTGGCGGCAAGGGCAACGGCGGCGTCGCGGAGAAAGTCGCGCGTGTGCCGGGATCTATCGGGTATATCGATTACGCCTATGCGGCGCGTGGGAAACTTGCTTATGTGCTTGTCCAGAACCGGGCAGGAAACTTCGTTACACCTGCTACGGCCAGTTTCGAGGCGGCAACCGCTGATGTCGATTGGATGAAGGAGCGGGACTTCAACATTTTGCTGACCGATGCCCCGGCGACGAACGCCTATCCGATCATGGCAACGTCCTTCGCGCTGATTCGTAAATATCCCAAGGACCCGGGGCATGCCCGGGACATGCTGGGTTTCCTGCGATGGGTGCTCGAAAGCGGGCGGGACATGGCGAGCGCGCAAGCATACTTGCCTTTGCCCTCGCCGCTCGTGCAGCAGATCGAGGGCTACTGGGAAACGGAGAAGCGTTGAATCCGCGCCCGGCGGCTCGCGTCTCTCAGGTGAGCGGAGTGGTCAGTCTGCTGATCAGCGGCCGCGCTTGGTGTGGCCGATCGGATTGCCGATGTCCGCAAAGGATCCCGGTCCCCGTTTAGACACGCCGCAGATTGCTGACAGCCGGCTCCGCGTACAGGACCCCGTCGCGGGCCATTGTCTCCACTTGGTCCGGTGTGTAGCCGAGGCTTTCAGCGATTTGGCGATTGTGCTGACCCATCAGCGGGGCGGGACTGCGCGGCGAGGTGTCGCAGTCGGAGAAACGGAACGGGAGGTTGGGGAGTTTGATGCGCCCCAGAACCGGGTGGTCCTGCTCAACGACCATGCCGCGGGCCAGGGTTTGCGGTTCGGCCAGCACCTCATCGATCCGCTGCACCGCGGCGCTCGGCACCGCTGCCGCATCCAGTGCCGCGATGCATGCCGCGCGCGATGGCTGCGCAATGGTCCATTCACGCACATAGGCCAGTGCCTCCAGCCGGTTGGCGTTGCGGCTTGTGGGATCGAGGAAGCGCTGATCCGAAGCCAGTTCATCGCCACCGATCAGATAGGCAAGTCGTTTCCATGCGTCATCGACCTGGGCGGCGATCACGAGGTAGCCGTCTTTGGCGGTGAACACGCCGTAGATGGTGGATTCCGGCTGGTCGTGTCCGGTCTGCACCGGAATGTCCTGTCCGTCGCTCAATGTGTAGCGCTGCACCGCGTAGTCGTGCATCGAGATCATGCAGTCATACAACGCCATATCGATGTGCTGGCCCTTGTCGGATGTCGCCCGGCCCACCAGGGCTGCACACACCGACGCCACGCCGTAGACCCCGGTGTACATGTCGGCGATCGGCATCCGGAACAGCGGCGGCGGCTCGCCGGGCACACCGAGTTGCGCCATCGCGCCGCTTTTGGCTTCGGCGATCAGGCCGAAGCCGGGGCGGGCGGAGTCGGGTCCGGTGTGGCCGTAGGCGGAGACCGAACAGTAGACCAGGCGGGGATTGAGGCGGGACAACGTTTCGTATCCGAGGCCGAGCTTGTTGAGCGCGCCGGGGCGGTAGTTCTCGACGAAGACGTCGGCGGTTTCGACCAGTTTGTGGAGCAGGGCGAGACCGCGCTTGTCCTTCAGGTCGATGCACAACCCTTGCTTGCCCATGTTCTGCTGGGCGAAGTAACCGCTCTGGCCGTCCTTGATCATGGCGTGGGCCCGGCCTGCATCGCCGGCTTTTGGGCGCTCCACCTTGATGACCTCGGCACCGAGCGCGGCGAGGGCGCGCGACATGAATGGTCCGGCGAGGAAATGACTGTAGTCGATGACGCGGATGCCCGTCAGGGGCAAAGGTTGCGTTGCCATGGTCAGTTCGCCTCCTTCGCGGGGCGGAGGGGAATCATCAGCCGGTGCTCGCCCAATTGGACCACGTCGCCATTCTGGTTGATCAGTTCGGACGGCAGAACCACGATGCCCCAGCCCGGCCGCTTCGTCGGGCGCGCGCTGCCGACACGGAATTTCACATGCACCGTGTCATTGAGCTTGATCGGCAGCTTGAAGTCCCAGGTCCAACCGAGTGACATGCCGGGGACAAAACGATAATCCGACCGGGTCTTGAGGCCGTCGGCGAGCGACAGGCCAAACAGACCATGCGCCACACGGGTGCCGAAAGGGGTCGTCTTTGCATACTCCTCGTCGACGTGGACGGGCGTGAAGTCGCCGGTCAGTTCCGCGTAGGCGTTGACCATCGCTTCCGTTACGGTCACCGTTGGGCTGACGCACTCGTCACCAACCTTGGCTTCATCCCAGTAGAGTTCTTTTGACATCTTCGTTTTCCCTGTTATACGCGTGGATTGACGGCCAGCGCCGCGGCAACCGTGCCGCTCGTGGCCTGCAGAATTTCGACATTCAGACCGTCCGGCAGCGCCAGCCAGTTCGGTCCTTGCGGCAGTTGTTTCACGCCCCACGCTTCGGCCGCGCGCAGTACCGCTTCCTGGTCCTCGGCCATGATCCCGAAATGTGCGAGGCGGCCCTCCGGCCCCTGAAAATCGGGATCAGCGATGAGTTGGACGCCGCCGATGGTCCATACCTGCCGCGGGTTTTCCGTTGCGTCGCGAATGGTCATGCCCAGCACTTCGCGGAAGAAGCGGATGTGCCAGTCGATGTCTTTCACCCGGATGGCGATATGCTCGACATATGCTTGCGTTTGATACGACATGTTTTTGCCCTCCCTGTTTATGCTTTGCCGGGATAATCGGTCATTGCGTATTCGATGCCTTTGACGCAGGCGACCAGCGTGCTGTTGACCGGGGTCGGCACACCGCATCGTTCGCCCCAGCGAACGACCGAGCCGTGGATGAAATCCACTTCGGTGACCGAGCCGTTCTGCAGGCTTTGCAGCATGGAGGTCTTGAATTCGGGCGGCAGGCCGGCGGAGGCTTTTACCCAGGCCTCGCGCGGATCGGTGATCGACAGTGTCACGCCGCTCGCGCGGGCGACCGCCATCGCTTCGGAGATTGCTGCGAGCGAGCATTCCTCCATGGCCGGAAGGCTGTAGAGGCCGCCGTATGTGAGTTTGGTGATCGCGGTCAGCGCGCCGCCGGCGACGTTGATCAGCAGCTTGTCCCACATCACGCCCATGATGTTCGGGCTGACCTCGGCGGGCAGTTCGGAGTGTTTGAACGCTTCGGCAACGGCTTTGACCCGGTCGGTGATCCGGCCGTCCAACTCGCCGATGATGGTCTCCTTGCCGCGTGTGCCGATCCGCACATGGCCGGGGCCGAGCAGCACGCCGCCGACATAGGTCTTGCCGGCAAGGACGTGGTGGCGTCCGACGACGTCGGCGATGATGTCCTCGTGACCGAGGCCGTTCTGGATCGACATCACCATCGTGCCCGAACCGATAACCGGCGCGGCGCTTTCGATCGCCTGGCGGGTGTGGAAGGATTTCACCAGCACGATGACGAGGTCGGCTGGACCGATCCCCTCGCAGCTTGTGCGCGCGTTGACCTCCACGGTCCGCTCGGTGTCGCCGTCGAGCATGCGCAGGCCGTGCCTGTTCATGGCATCGACGTGCGCCTGGTAGCTGTCGATCAGCCAGACTTCGTTGCCGCCGTCGGTCAGCACGCCGCCGATCGTCGAACCAAGCGCTCCCGCGCCCATAAAGCAGATTTTCATCCATTCCTCCTGTGACCGTGGTCTGTTGGCAGAAGGGATACGCGCCTGGCGGTAGCCTTGACTATGCGATAGGCACAATGCTCCCTATTGCGTCAGGCAATGGCGAGGGCGTCGGGATGAATGCCGCGGAGAGAAGGCCGGCGCTGCTGGACGTGAGACTGCTGAGGCTGTTCGACCTGCTCTACAGCACTCGCAGCGTGACGCGTTCGGCTGAACAACTCGGGCAGGCACAGCCGACGGTCAGCATCTGGCTCAGCCGGTTGCGGCGCGAACTGCGCGATCCTTTGTTCGTGCGAACGCCGGCCGGGATGGAGCCGACGCCTCGGGCGGACGCGCTGATCGAAACCGCACGACTGGCGATCGAAACGCTGCAGCAACTGACGGAGCGGGAGCGCGACTTCGATCCAGCAACGGATCAGCGGCGATTCCGAATCTGCATGACGGATGCGAGCCATGTCACGCTGCTGCCTCGGTTGCTGGCGCGTATCCGTGACGCCGGCCCCGCCATTCGAATCGAGGTGCTGCAGATCGACGCGAACACCGGTCCGGCTCTGCGATCGGGGGAGGCCGACCTGGCGGTCGGTTTGATTCCGGAACTTGAGGCCGGGTTTTACCAGCAGACGTTGTATGCGCAGGACTGGGTCTGTCTGGTGAACCCTCGCCACCCGCGGATCGCGGAGGGGCTTACACTAGCAGCCTATCAGGATGAGGCCCATGTCGGTATCGTTTCGGGGACCGGGCATTCGTTGCTGGAAGGTGCTATTTCAGAGAAGAATTTAGAACGGCGGGTGGTGCTTGAGTTGCCGGGCTTCCTGGGACTGGCTGCTATCATCCTGACCACCGACCTGGTCGCCACACTGCCTCGGCATACGGGTGAAACGTTAGCCGAGGCGAACGGACTGCGCGTGCTGCCGTGTCCGGTCGGGATCCCCTCGTTCACGGTGAAGCAGCACTGGCATGCGCGCTACCACCAGGACGCTGCCGGCCGTTGGTTGCGAACCACGTGTGCCTGCCTTTTTCAGCAGCGGGGTAGCCGGAGTTCAGCGGCGCTGAGTGCTGCGCCACGTGGCTAGCGCTCGGGCGCGGGACCGGCAGTATTTATTGAGGAGGAGGAGACAAGTTCGTTGTGGCCCGATGACTGACCGGGACGGCGAGCACGGTTCGCGTGGGCCCGATCTATCGCAAGAAGCATTTTTAACACGAAGAAGAAGGGAGGATGCACGGAGGGGCACGGAGCATCGGGATGGTCGTATCGATTTGCGTGTTGATTGTGACCCCAAATTCGCTGTTCGTCGCCTAAGACGCCCCAAGGCACACAACGTTACTTTGGCATTCCGCAACGGCGTTCGCTGGCCGTTCTATCTGATTCATCCTCCGACTTCAGCGGCGTGGCTGCCGGATAGTCGAGCGTCAACAGCAGGTGGCACGAGAGCCTTCATTTCTGTGTGGAACCGGTGTGGCGAACGGTCTCGGTGACAGGGTAGCCGAAATCGTCCTCGAGGCGCCCCCGCTGCCGCCGCCCGATCGCCAGTTCCGTCACCACGCCGTGCAGCGTGCGAAGCTCCTGCTCGGTCACTTCGCCACGCTGGAAAAAGTGCCGGAGGTTCCGCACCATTCCTGGCCGCTTGGGCAGGTTGCGCAGGAAGCCGCAGGCGTCGAGCTGATCGACCAGATGCGACAGGAAGTTCTCGAGCAGGCCTTTGGTCGCGACCTGCGTTTCGTTGGTCATCAGCGTCCGGGGCGGCGTTTCGTCGACGGCGGTCCACCACTCGTACGCCATCACCATCACTGCCTGCGACAGGTTCAGCGACATGAAGGCGGGGTTGAGCGGATAGCGCACCAGCGCGTCGGCGGCGGCCATGTCGTCGTTGTCGAGGCCAGCGCGTTCGGGGCCGAACAGCAGGCCGGCGCGCAGGGCGCGGGTGGTAATTTCGCGCAGCTCAGCGGCGGCGCCGCGGGCGGTCAGGACGGGTTTGACAATGTGGCGGGGGCGGGGGCAGGTGGCGAACACATGGTGCATATCGGCAACGGCTTCGGCGACCGAGCCGTGGACTGTTGCGGCATCCAGGATGCGGTCGGCGCCGGAGGCTGTGCGCCAGGCTTTCTCCTGCGGCCAGCCGTCCCTCGGCGCGACGAGGCGGAGGTGGAACAGGCCGCCGTTGGCCATTGCGCGGGCACAGGCACCGACATTGTCGGCGAGCTGGGGCCGCACTAGGATCACCACCGGGCTGTTGCCGATCGGGTGGATATCGGCGCCGCCATCTCGTCCAGTCACGGGGCTCGTCCAGTCACGGGGCTCGTCCGGTCATCTGTTGGCGCGCCGCCATGTGGTGCCTTTCGGACCGTCTTCCAGCACGATTCCCCGGGCGGCCAGATCCGCTCGGATTGCGTCGGCGCGTGAGAAATCTTTTGACTTCCGCGCGGCGAGGCGCTCGGCGATGGCAGCTTCGATGCCCGCGGCATCGTCGGTGCCGCCGCGGAACCAAAGATCAGGCGCCTGCTGCAACAGGCCCAGCACGGCACCGGCGGCGCGCAGGCCTGAAGCGGCGTCCCGGTCGCCGGCCATCGCCGCGTCCGCCAGCGTGTGCATCGCCGAGATCGCAAGCGGCGTGTTCAGGTCGTCGCACAGCGCTTCGAGCACCGGCGCCGGGACGTCAGCGGTGGCTGTGCCGGGCGTCTGTTCCAGTGCGCGGTAGAAACGATCCAGCTCTCGTTTCGTTTCGGCCAGGCCCTGGTCCGAAAAATCCAGCTCCGACCGGTAATGCGTGCGCAGCAACAGCAGACGGATTGCCTCGGCGGGGGCCTTGGCCAGGACCTCGCGGAGGGTGAAGAAGTTGCCAGCACTTTTGGCCATCTTCTCGCCGTTCAGTTGCAGCATGCCGTTGTGCAGCCAGTAGCGGGCGAAACGGCTGCCCGGGAAGGCGCACAGGCTCTGCGCCATCTCGTTCTCGTGGTGCGGGAAGATCAGGTCGCTGCCGCCGCCGTGGATGTCGAAGGTTTCGCCCAGATACTTCCAGGCCATGGCGGAGCATTCGATGTGCCAGCCGGGACGGCCGCGGCCCCAGGGGGAGTCCCAGCCGGGCAGCTCGCCTGTCGACGGCTTCCACAGCACGAAATCGCCGGGGTCGCGCTTGTAGGGGGCGACGTCGATGCGGGCGCCGGCGAGGAGTTCGTCATGGCTGCGGCCGGACAGTTTGCCGTAGTCCGCGTCGGAGGCGACGGCGAAGAGGACATGGCCCTCCGCTGCGTAGGCGTGGCCCGAGGCGATCAGGCGCTGGATAATGAAGATCATCTCGGGGATGTGGCCGGTGGCGCGGGGCTCCTCGTCCGGCGGCAAGGCTCCGAGTGCTGCCATGTCGGCGTGGAAATCGGCGGTGGTACGGGCGGTGACGGCGCTGATCGGCTCCCCGCTCTCCTGGGCGCGGGCGTTTATCTTGTCGTCGACGTCCGTGATGTTCCGGACGTAGGTCACACGCGGATAAAGCAGGCGGAGCAGCCTGGCGACAACGTCGTAGACCACGACGGCGCGGGCGTTGCCGAGATGGACGAGGTCGTAGACCGTCGGGCCGCAGACATACATGCGGACATGCGCCGGATCGGCTGGTTCGAACCGCTCCTTGCGGCGGGTCAGGCTGTTATGCAGGTAAAGTTCGGGCATCGTTCGGTCCATTCGCGGCGCCCGCTTTGTCCGCGAATACGGCGGTGAACGCAACGCGATTGACACGGGCGCGAAGGGCCGTTAGCCACGGTTGTCCCTTTGAGAATCATTCGCAAATGCCCGGAGCAATCCTGACCCCTGAGGCGGCCATTCGTACGGCGTCTCGCCTGCGCCGCTTTCTGGCTGTTTTCGGACCCGGGCTTGTCGTGATGCTGGCTGATACCGACGTCGGCAGCGTGATCACGGCCGGGCAGAGCGGCGTGCAGTGGGGCTACCGCCTGCTGCTGCTGCAACTGATCCTGGTGCCGATCCTGTATATGGTCCAGGAGTTGACGGTGCGCCTGGCGATCTTCACCGGTCGGGGCCACGGCGAGTTGATCCGCGACACGTTTGGTCCGATCTGGGCGTGGGTGTCCGCCGTTGGTCTGGGCGTCGCCACTGTCGGGGCGTTGCTAACGGAGTTTTCGGGCGTGGCCGGCGTGGGAGAGCTGTACGGGCTGCCGCGCTACGCGTCGCTCCCAATCGCAGCTGTTGCGCTGCTGGCCGTGGTGCTCACCGGGTCCTACCGGCGGGTGGAGCGGTTCGCCATCGCTGTTGGCCTGTTCGAGCCCGATGGCGCCGCGCTGCTGGCTGGTGCGGTCGATATTCCGTATCGCAACCCCGACTACCTGTATCTGGCCGCGGCTAACATCGGCGCGGTCATCATGCCCTGGATGATATTCTACCAGCAGTCGGCAGTGGCCGATAAACGGCTTCGCCCCGAGCATCTGGTGGCGGCGCGATGGGATACCGCGGTCGGCGCGTTGCTGACGCAGTTGATCATGGCGGCGGTGCTGATTGCTTGTGCCGCCACGCTGGGCCGCGGCAGCCCGGATGCGACGCTGTCCACCGTTGGCGGGATGGCGCAGGCGCTGACTCCGTTCCTGGGCACGACGATGGGCAATCTGGTGTTCGGTCTGGGCGTGCTGGGGGCCGGCATGGTGGCTGCGATCGTGGCCTCGCTGGCGTTCGCCTGGGGACTGGGCGAGGTGACGGGCTACCGACGGTCGCTGGAAATGCACCCCCTGGAGGCGCACTGGTTCTACGGGGTTTATGCACTTTGCGTCGTGGCTGGCGCGCTGGTGGTGGCGGTCTGGCCGGACCTCGTGTCGCTGAACGTGGCGGTGCAGGTAATGAACGCGTTCATGCTGCCGATCGTGCTGGGCTTCCTGATCGCCCTGGCGGTGAAGGCGCTGTCTCGGGCGCACCGGCTGCGCGGGGCCTATCTGTGGGTGGTGGTGGCCGTCGCCGCCGTGACCTGCGCCCTGGGGGTGTTCGGCGGGCTGTCGGGGGCGGGTTTGGTTTAAGGAAGACGAGGGCTTCTCCGTCTGCAACCGGGCACGTCGGTAA
>JBEKLE010000131.1:0-14388 GCA_050010355.1 Rhodopila sp.
ACCGACCTGACCAGCGGAACGCCGCTGAAATCCTACATCTCCATTCAGTCCGACCCGCCTGTGGTGCTGTTGCTGCCGTTCCTGAAGTTCCTGTTCGAGCCCCACCGGTGAGCGATACAACACCGGTGACCGGCACGGCAGTGAGCGGCCCACCAGCCACTGGCACACCACCCACTGGCACACCACCCACCGGCACACCACCCACCGGCACACCAGCCGCAGCGGCAGTCGGCGCCGCACCGGTTCCCCCGGCGCCTACTTGGTTCGCCCGGTCACTCCGTCGCGTGAAAGGCTGGTTCAGCCGGCCCACCGGCGCCATTGGCCGGGTCGCGCCGGTGCCGCTTATCCTGCAGATGGATGCAGCGGAATGCGGTGCCGCCTCGCTGGCAATGGTGCTTGCCCGCTACGGGCGGTGGGTGCCGCTGGAACAGATGCGTCTGGCCTGCGGAGTCAGCCGCGACGGCAGCAAGGCGACCAATATCCTCAAGGCGGCCCGGTCATTCGGCATGAACGGCAAGGGCTTCCGCAAGGAGCCGAACCAGTTGGGTGACATTGCGGTCCCCGCCATTATTCACTGGAACTTCAACCACTTCCTTGTACTGGAAGGGATCAAGGGCAATACTGTCTCGATCGCCGATCCGGCGCGTGGACGGGTCACCATCCCGTTGTCCGACTTCAACGAGTGTTTCACCGGCGTGGTGCTGGCGCTGGAGCCCGGACCGGAGTTTACCCGTGGTGGCCCGCGTCCTCGTCCAGTCGGCCAGCTCCTGGAACAGTTGCACTCCTCCCGCGTGGCGGCGCTGCTCGTGGCGTCGTTCAGCCTGATGCTGGTGATTCCGGGTTTGGCGGTTCCGGGCCTGTCAAAGCTGTTCATCGACAAGGTGATGCTGCAGGGCTTCCATAGCTGGGTCCTTCCGCTGTGTGCAGGCCTGCTGTTCGCCACCTCTTTTCAAGCGATGGTCACCTACCTCCAGCAGTACTATCTGCTGCGGATCGAGGCGAAACTCGCCGTGGTGATGTCAAGCCGGGTGATATCGCGCCTGATGGATCAGTCGCTGGCCTTCCTCGGACAACGCTTCGCCGGTGAACTGGCCGGGCGTGTCGGGGCCGCGGACGGCATCGCCCAGCTGCTTTCGGGTCAGGTCGCCACCACGGGATTCAACCTAATCGCCGTGTTGATCTACGGCGGGGCGATGCTGATGTTCGACCCGATGGTCGCGGCGGTCGCGTTCCTCGTGCCGCTGGTGAACGTGACGATGATGCGGGCGCTGCGCAAGCGGATGCAGGACCTTAACCGGCGCGTCGCACTTGATCATGGCAAGCTGACGGGCCGCACCGCAGCCGTGTTGAGCGGGATCGAGACCATCAAGGTTTCCGGTGCCGAGGGCGACGCCTTCGCGCAATGGGCCGGACAGCACGCCCGCACGCTTGGTTCCATCCAGTCCTTGAGCGTGCAGAACAGTATCGTCGGTGCGGTGCCCGGCCTGCTCAGTGCGATCGGGACGGCGGCGGTGCTCGGCATCGGCGGGTTGCGCGTGATCGAGGGCCAGTTGTCGCTGGGCTCCCTGCTCGCGATCCAGACCCTGCTGGGCAGCTTCATCGGCCCGCTGAACGGTGTGATGGGCCTGTTCGAGCAGATCCAGCACGCCCAGGGGGATCTGAACCGGCTGGCCGATCTGATGGCGAAACCCGAAACAGAGATCCTGGCGGCGGCCGCCGGTACGGCAACGGCTGCACCGGTGGCGGTTGCCACTGTCCCCATCCTGCTGACCGGCCGCGTCGAGCTGCGCAACCTGTCGTTTGGCTACAGCCGAACGGATGCGCCGCTGATCAACAATTTTTCCCTCACGCTGGAACCGGGCATGCGGGTCGCGCTGGTGGGCGGCTCCGGCAGTGGCAAATCCACGGTAGGGCGGATGATCGCCGGACTGCTGGAGCCCTGGTCCGGCGAGATCCTGTTCGACGGCATGCCTAGGCAGGCGGTGCCGCCGCGCAGCTTTGCCTCCTCGGTTTCCTACGTGGACCAGGACGTGTTCCTGTTCGAGGGCACGATCCGCGACAACCTGACGCTGTGGGACACGACGGTGCCCGAAGCGAACATCGTCGATGCCCTCAAGGATGCGGAGATCCACCACGAGGTGGTCTCCCGGCAGGGTGGGCACGAAGCCCATGTCAGCGAAGGCGGCCTGAACTTCTCGGGGGGGCAGCGTCAGCGGCTGGAAATCGCCAGGGCTCTGGTGCCCAATCCTTCGGTGCTGATCCTCGATGAGGCGACCGCGGCACTCGATCCGATCACCGAGCAGAAGATCGATCAGGCGGTCCGGCGACGGGGCTGCACCTGCATCATCATCGCTCACCGGCTGTCCGCCATCCGTGACGCGGATGAGATCATCGTCCTGCGCCGCGGCCGTATCGTTGAGCGCGGCAACCATGACTCATTATTGGTGGCAAACAACATCTACGCCAGCTTGATCAAGGCGGAGGTCTGAGGCATGGACTATTTTGCCGACCAGCACGCCATGGCACTCAGTGGCGACCGACCCGTGCTGCTACGTGATTTGCCGGGTCTGTGGCAGGTGACCGAAGGCGCAGTCGATATCTTCGCCGTGCGACTGGTGGCTGGACGCGCCACCGGCAGGCGGGAATTCCTGATCCGTATGCTGCCCGGCAATGGGTTCGCGGGCATGCCGATTGGCCTGGGTGCCGCGCCCGAGCCGGACGGTGCCATCGCACTGATGGCTGTCGGCGGGCTCGGGTCGGAGATCCAGGCGGTGACCGATCCGGTGCTGCAAAGTGCCACGATCGATTTCTGGATCAGCGGGCTCGACCGTGTCTGCCGCGACGCCCGCGATGCGTGGGCGGACAGCTTCGCCAGTGCCGGCGAGGCCAGGCTTGAAGCTGACGGCAAACTGATCGCTCCGGTGGGCAAGGTGCTGTGGGCCACGGTCCAGGTCGGGTCTCTGCTGACCGCGGAAGGTGTTGCCCTCGGTGTGGGGGCGCATCCGATCGCGGTCACCAGCATGTCGCCGCTGGTGGCTGCCACGGCGAGCCAACTGTCGATCGATACCACGCAGACCATCCTGGGAGATGGCCGCCTGGGACCGGCGCTGCACGATTACCATGCGCGGGTGTTCCCGGCGCTGGACCGGCTGATCGCGGCCCGAAATGCCGAACGCATTGAATTTGGCCGGCGCAGCGAGGAAGCCACCCGCACGCGGGAAGCCGAGGGCATGGCCAGTCTCGCGGGCGTCGGACGCGGGCGGCCAGAAGCTGCCATCGCTCCGGGCGCCAAGCCGGCCTGGCGCGCACTGGTCGCGGTTGCCGCGGCGCTCGGACAGCAGGTGATTCTGCCGGCCAACCTGGGGGAACTCGGGTTGGAAGGCCGCGGGATCCAGGGGCTGGCGGAAGCCTGCGGCCTGCGGTCGCGCATCGTTATCCTCGGCGCCGACTGGTGGCTTGGCAACAACGGTCCACTTCTGGCTTCGCTGCAGGACACCAACGAAGCTGTGGCGCTGCTGCCGGAAAAGGGCGGCTACACGCTGTGGAACCCTGCCACGGGACAGCGGCTGCGCGTCGATGGCAAGCTGGGTCTTCGGGTGCGGCCGCAGGCGGTCATGCTGTATCGCCGCTTCAGCGACGCGCCGATTACCATGGCCGGGCTGCTCGCTTTCAGTCTGCAACGCAATTTCCGGCGGCTGGTCTGGCTGATAGCGCTGGCCCTGCTCGGCGGGGTGCTCGGGCTGTTCGTGCCCTGGGTCACCGTCATGCTTGTCGACAAGGTGATCCCGCACTCCGCGATTCCCGACTTGGCTGTTCTGTCCGTTGGCCTGGTGATCGCCGCGCTCAGCAGCGCCAGCGTCGGCGTCGTCCGCAGCCTGGTGATGCAGCAGATGGAGCAACAGGTCGATCTGGCGGCTCAGTCCGCACTGTTCGACCGGATGCTTCGCCTGCCCGTCGCGTTTCTCAAGTCTTTCACTGTCGGCGACCTGGTGGATCGGGTGCTGGGCTTGCAGACGATCCGCCAGACGCTGACCGGCGCCACCCTGTCGAGCGCAATCAGCGGGCTGATGTCGGTCATGAACGTCGTCATGATGTTCACATACGGCGGCAAGCTGGCACTGATCGGGCTGATCGCAGCGGTGATCTCGCTTGGCGTGAGCGGCCTGCTGGTGGTCGTGCAGTTGCGCCAGGAACGTGTGCTGGCCGCATCCCGCGGCCGGGCGGCCAGCATCGTGCTGCAACTGATTACCGGCATCGCCAAGCTGAAGGCCGCCGCCGCTGTGGGTCGCGCGCGGGCGCTGTGGGCCATCACCTATGCCCGCCAGCGCGACCATTTCGTCGATGCGCAGCGGACGAACAACCTGCAGGGCATCTTCCAGGGGGCATTCACCCCCCTGAGCATGGTCGCGCTGTATTATTTCGCAGCCAGCGCAATGAGCCCGCCGCCTGGGATCGAAGCAGGCGCGGCAATTCCTGTCGCCCTTGGGGTTGGTGCGTTCCTTGGCTTCAGTTCCGCGTACGGCCAGCTGTTGGGCGGTGTCTCCGGCCTGGTGGGCGCCATGAGCAGCACGCTGCGGGCGCTGCCGACCTATGAGCGGGCCAAGCCGCTGCTGACCACGCCGACGGAAAGTGCCGCCAACAAGCTGTATCCCGGTGTCCTGTCCGGTTCCATCGAGCTCAGCGGGATCACGTTCCGCTATCCCAACACGGAAACGCCGGTGCTGCGGGATCTGTCATTCAGCATCAAGCCCGGCGAGTTCGTCGCCTTTGTCGGCCCCTCGGGCAGCGGCAAGTCCACGATACTGCGGCTGCTGCTGGGCTTCGAGACGCCGGAACAGGGAGAAGTCCTGTACGACGGCAAGCCACTGTCCGGGCTCGATATCGTCGGGCTTCGCCGCCAGCTCGGGGTGGTGTTGCAGAACGGCCGGGTGCAGCCGGTGCCGATCCTGGACAACATCGCCAGCGGGCGTCCGGTTTCGCTCGACGAGGCGTGGGACGCCGTGCGCAAGGCGGGGATGGAGGATGACATCAAGGCCATGCCGATGGGCATGCACACCGCGATGAACGATGGCGGAACCTCATTGTCCGGCGGCCAGCGGCAACGCCTGATGATCGCCCGCGCGCTGGCGGGCAAGCCGCGCATCCTGCTGATGGATGAAGCGACCAGTGCGCTCGACAACAAGACGCAGGCGATCGTGACCGAGTCGGTGAGCCGGCTGAATCTGACACGCATCACCATTGCCCACCGGCTTTCCACCATCACCAGCGTCGACCGTGTGATCGTGCTCGATCAAGGGCAGGTCGTGCAGGACGGGTCATTCGCGGCGCTGATGGAAGCGCCCGGGTTGTTCCGCGACCTTGCGCAGCGGCAATTGAGCTGACCTTCATTTCTTTCGGAGTCCGCCGTAATGCGCAAAGTCCTTTATATCCTCGGCCAGTTTGACGACACCGACATTGACTGGCTGGCGAGGCAGGGCCGCCGGCAGGTGCTGGCGCCAGGCAGCACGCTGATCCGGCAGGGTGAGCCGACGCCGGATCTGTACATCGTGATAGACGGCTTGCTGGATGTCAGCGTCGCCGGCATCGGTTCGGTTGCCCGGCTGCAGGCTGGTGAGATCATTGGCGAAATGAGTTTTGTCGACAGCGCGCCGCCGTCGGCCAGCGTGTCGGTGCTGGCGAATTCGATCCTTCTCGCCATCTGCAAGGAAGACATCGAGGCGCGCATCACTGACGACCCGCTGTTCGGCTATCGGTTCTACAAGGCTCTGGCTTTGTTTCTCGCCGACCGTCTGCGCAACGCACAAAAGCCGCGCAAGCCTGACGGCGCAGTATCGAGCCTGTCCGACGATGAGGTCGGCGTCGACGAGATCGATGAGAAACTGCTCGATACCATCGCGATCGCGGGCGACCGTTTCGATCGACTGGTGAAGGCTGTTGACGGAAAACGGCTCTGACTGAACGGCGCCACGGGAACCATCGCATGACCGCCCAGATGCCCAACCCACGCACCACGCGCGGCCGACTGCGTATCGCCGCCGCCGCAACCGCGATATTGCTGCCGGTTGCGGCCAATGCCGAAACCCTGAACCAGATGCTCGGTTCGGCCTATCTGTTCAGTCCCACGCTGAAATCAGCCCGCTATACGCTGGATGCAGTCAACGAGCAGCGACCGCAGGCGTTGTCTGGCTGGTTGCCCACCGTGACCGTGACCGGCACCGCCTACCCGAACCGAACCACCCAACCGAGCCTGCTTGGCCCCGGCTCGCGCTACAATCAGCTCACCGGTACGACCTTGTTGACGCTGCCGATCACCCAGGGGGGCGGCGAGTATGCCCGCCTGCATGGTGCTGAACACAATATTCTCGCAACCCGCGCCTCGTTGCTGTCGACCGAGCAGACCGTCCTGTATGCGGCGGTGACCGCGTATGTCGACGTGCTGACCGATCGAGCCATCGTCAAGGCGGAAACCGAAAACCTGAACGCGCTGCGCCAGATGCTCGCGACCGTCACGCAGCAGGTGCAGGCCGGCGAACGCACCATCCCCGAGGAGACGCTGACGCGCCTGCGTGTGTCCGACGCAGAGGCAACGCTGATCGACGGACGCAGTCAGGTCGTACAGGCCGAATCGCGCTACTTCCAGGCCGCGGGCGTCGCACCGGCTGGGTTGGCGGATCCGGTACCGCTCGCGATGCTGCCACCCACCTTGGCCGATACCCGCCGGCTCGTGTTGGCAGGAAATCCGACAGTCCAGGCCAGCATCTATACTGCGCTCTCCGCCCGCGACAGCGTGGATCAGGCAATCTCGACGCTGCTGCCGACCTTGTCATTTGTCGTGTCGGACGAGCGCTACCGGCAGAACTGGCCCAGTGATACCAAGTATCTGAACGGGTCATACAGCAACACCTATTTTGGCCTGCAGCTCTCGGTGCCGATTTATCAGGGCGGGTCTGAGTACGCCGCTGTGCGCATCGCCAAGAAAACCGCCTTGGCCCGCGACAAGGACCGTGACGCCTCCAGCCTGGATGCCGTGTCTTCAGCGGAACAGGCATGGGAAGCGCGGAGTGACGCAACCGGCCAGGTGCATCAGTATCAGGATACGCTCCGCATCGCCGCACAACTGGTCGAACAGTATCGCCAGGAAGTCGCTGCGGGTGAGATTACCGTGTTCGAGGCGTTGGACGGATATTCCAGCCGGCTTACCGCTGAGGTATCGCTGTTCTCGGCAAGTCGCAACAGAACACTTGCAGATTATGCTGTTCTTCTTTCAGTCGGCGGATTGACAGCGCGTACGCTCGCACTCGATGTGCCCTACTACGACCCGGCTGGCGACTATAAGAGAACCAAATGGCGCATCTGGGGACTTGGCGTTGAATAACGCCGTGATTGAATACCAGTCGGCGCTTACGCTGACTGGTATGCGCGCAGGGTTGCCAGAGGGAGACAGCATGCGGCTGCGCGCAGAATCAATGAGATACCAGCCGGCCGACCGTTGAATGAAAAGTCGGTCTTTCGGCCGGCTGGTATAAGGAGGTTGATCTGGAACGGAGAAGCTATACCGCGGGATCCATTCTGATCCGCCAGGATGACCATGGCGACCGCGCATGGTTGATCCAAAGCGGTAAGCTGCAGGTCATGCGGGTGCAGCCGGACAATGGAGAAGTTCAGCGGCTGAGCGTGCTCGGCCCCGGCGCGCTTGTTGGCGAAATGGCGCTGATCGATCCCGGTCCACGCTCGGCCAGTGTGCGCTGCATGACGGATGTCGAGACCGTCGAGGTGACGCGTGCGGACCTCGAACGGATGATGCAACAGAGCAAACCCCTCGCCGCATATTTGCTCAGGGGTCTGGTCAATGCGATCCGTGGCGCCTACGGGCTGCCGGCGCCGGTCCGGACGGAGGCGAATGTGCCGGACATTCGTTCCGGACCGTCGAGCCAAGGCGTGCTCGACCGGCGGGTGTTCCGTAGCGATTTCGTATTCTTCCGAGAGGGCGACCGAGGCGATATTGCCTACCTGATCCAGGGCGGCTCGGTCAGTATTCGCAAGAATGAGAAGGAGCTGGTGGTCCTGGGCCCGGGCCGGATCTTTGGCGAGCTCGCGATGCTGCGCAATGAGCCCAGAGCCGCGACAGCGGTCGCAGCCACCGCCGTGACCTGCGAGCTGATCAGCAAGATCGACTTCGATTCGGCGATAGCAACCATGCCGCCGATCCTGCGAACGATGACACAGAGCTATGTGGAACGGCTGGCGGCAAAAGCCTGACCGGACGACGCCACGGCATCGGCGCGAAAATCGCGTCCGAGGCGGAAAATTATCAGATTCTTAACCAACACCTTCCATTCTGCGGTGCACATCAAAACACGGCAGCGCCGCTGAATAAAATCGGCGAGGCCGGATCGCTGACCATCGTCGCTTGGATCTGTCTCAGGAGTAATCGCGTCCCATGTCTAGCGCCGCAATCGCCGCCGTTACTCCCGTGATCCAGAACATTTCCCCGCCTCTGCGCCGGTCATTCGGCCTGTCGGTGGGCGGCCGTATTTACGCCCTATGTCTGGGATTGATCCTGATTACCGTTGGGGTGGCGACACTGGGATATCTTGGCCTGTCCGGGCAGGGCCAGTCGCTGAAGCAATATATCAGGGTGTCGGAGGCAACGAAGGCGGCGGTCAACGTCGGCTACGAGTTCACCCGCGTACGCCGTCATGTGGCGATCTTCGCCGAGAACGAATCGGATGAAGAAATAAAGTTCCTTAACGACCACAACAAGATGGCGATGGACGCGATTGCGGCGGCCGATGAGCGCATCGTCGTCGAAGACCGGAAAATCATGATCCAGGACATCGCCGAACAGTTCCGGGGCTTCGCGAAAGCCACTGCTGAGCTGATCGCCTTGCGCAAGGATCTCGATCAGGCCGCGACGGCGTTTCAGGAGTCGTTCGCCGGTCTGGGCGCCCCGCGCGACAACGAAACCGCTGAGGCTTCCGCGCTGCGCTCGGCGGTGCAGGTGCTGCGCTTCCGCGGCACGTTGCTCACGGTATCCATGGCGCCCGCCGTCTACAAGGGCTTTCAGGATTGGCAGCCGACCGTCACCGCGGCCATGCGTGCGGACGATGGTTCCGAGGCGACACTCCACCTGAAAGCGGCCGCACAGACCGTTCTTGATCGCGGGACACGGCTGGCCGAGGCGAACGATCGCCTGCGGCAGTCGATCTCCGGCAACTTGGCCGTCATCGCGACGAAGATCGAGGGATCGCTGGCGGTCTTCATTACCAGGCAGGAGAAATTCGCCGCGGATTTGGCCGAAGCCGCTGCTGATGCGTCGGTGGCGACGCAAATGAGGATGCTCATCGCCTCCGTCGCCGGCGCGCTGATCGGGCTCGTCATCTGCTTCGTGGTAGCCCGCGGCATCACCCGGCCGCTGAAGGCGATGACCGGGGCGATGGAGCGCCTGTCGGCCGGCGATGCCTCGATCACCGTCAGCGGCCGCGAGCGCAGCGACGAGATCGGGGCCATGGCCAGGGCACTCGATGTGTTCCGCCAGAACGCCGACAAGATCGTTGCGATGATGAGTGCCGAGGCCGTCACCCTGGAGATCGGCGAAACCATCACCGCCGCTTCGGAAAATGATCTGACGGTGCGGGTCGATCTGTCCAACAAGACTGGTTTCCTGCGCAACATCGGCGCCGCCATCAACACGCTGCTGGAGGGCAGCAACGCCACGCTGCGCGACATCAATCTCACCACCCGGCACGTCGCCACAGCGGTTTCCGAGGCGAGTGTGGCGGTCGGACAGGTTTCCAGCGGCGCGCGTGCGCAGAACGCCGCGGTTGGTCAGGTGACCCAGGCCCTGACAGAGTCCGCGAAGGCGATCCGGATGGTCTCGACCAGCGCCAACGCGGCCAGCGAAAAGGGTGTCATGGCCGCGCAACTGGTCGAACGCGGCCAGGTCTCGGCCGAACAACTGGCGCGCATTGTGGAGACCATCGCGCAGAACAGCCGCAAGATCAGCCAGATCACGCAGGTCATCGCCGGGATCGCCAACCGCACCCACATTTTGTCGCTGAACGCCGCGATCGAGGCGGCCCGCGCCGGCGAACACGGCAAGGGCTTCGTCGTGGTGGCGCAGGAGGTCGGCAAGCTGGCCGAAAGCGCCGCACAGAACGCGCAGCAGATCACCGACATCGTCGAGCAGGCAACCGCCGACGCCGCGGAGGGCCGGACCGCATCGCTGGCGGTGAAGCAGACGATGGACTCGATCGCCGGCGACGTGTCGCAGACCAGCCAGATGATCCGCTCGATTGCCGTCGCGATGGAGGAACAACAGGCCATGGTGACGCAGATCGAGGGCAATGTCGGCGATCTGCGCGGTATCGCCGCCGGCAACGCCGTCGCCGCGGAGGAAATCACTGCGACGATGATCCAGCTCTCACAGCTCGCGGATGAGCAACGCCAGAAGCTGTCGACGTTCAAGACGAACTAGACCTCCGTGACCGACGCGTATGAGCGGATCGCGGCGTTGCTTGAAGCACGCTGCGGCTTCGGCCAGGCGGTCCAGTATGATCGCCTCTCCGCCTTCCTGGCCGATCGGCCGGCATGGGAGCAGGCGACGCTGGCCGACAGGCTGACCGGGGCCGAGGAGCAGGACCCGGTGTGGCAGACCCTGATCGAGGCGATGCTTGTCCATGAAACATATTTCTATCGCCATCCCGATCAGCTCGCGGTGTTCTCGCGGGAGATCATTCCGGAACTGGCGAGCCGCCGGCGTGACGATGGCCGTCCGACGCAGGTCTGGTGCGCCGGGTGCTCGACCGGCGAGGAAGCCTACACGCTGGCATTCCTGCTGCGGGACGCGCGCTGCCCGGCGCGAATTCTCGCCACCGATCTCAGCGCCGAGTCTGTGGCGACGGCGCGGGCGGGCATCTATCGGCAAGGGCCCGGACTGAACAGTTTCCGGTCGATGCCGGGTGACGCCTGGCGGCATTTCGAAGCCGCTGAACCCGGATCCTGGAGCATCGCACCGGCCGCACGCCGGACGGTGGATTTTGCCGTCCGCAACCTGATGACCCCGCATCCGCCCGGGTTCTCGGCGGATTTGATTTCGTGTCGGAACACGCTGATCTACTTCGGGCCATCCGGTCTGCGGCAGGTCGAGGCCATGTTCGTCGCGGCGGCTCGGCCGGGTACCGTGCTAATGCTGGGTCCGGCGGAACGGCTGCGCTATACCGACGTCTTCCAGCCGATGACGCCTTCGCATCCACAGATCCTGCACTGGCCGCGCTGATGACGCTGCAGGTTGGAATTGTCGTCGATACCGAGTTCCTCCGCCTGGTGCTGCGGCAGTTGTTGCGTCGCATGGCGGGTGTGGAGCTGGTTGGGGACGCGGCAAGCCCGGGCGAAGCCATCGCATTGCCGCGGGTCGATGCATTGATCGCCGATGTGACGCCCTGCGCCGCCGACCCGCCAGGCTTTACGGCTCTGTGCCGGCGTTTCCCGGGCCGGATCGTGCTGATCGGGGATGGCGACAGCGTTGCGCGGCCGGCTCTGATTATCCCGCCTGACGTCATTCAGGTTCCAATGGGCACCGCGACGGCGGCGCGCGACCTGTCATTGCTCGCGACCCGGCTGGAGCAGGCGATGCGACCGCTGGCGACACAACCCCGCCGCGCAGGCCAGCCGGAACCCAACGGCGAACCGGCTGTCGCTGCGCCCCCCAGGACCGGGCGCATGCGGCGGCCGGAACTGATCCTCGTCGCTGCTTCCACCGGTGGGCCGGAAGCGTTGCAGGAGATGCTGGGCGCGCTCCAACGTCCCATATGCCCCATCGTCATCGCCTTGCACATTCCGGCGGAGCATTGTTCTGGCCTGGCCCGGCATCTGGCAGCCGTGACGGGCCACGAGGTAACGGTGGGCGAAGCCGGCCCGCTGCCGGCCCGGGGCGTTGTGCTGTTGCAGGGCGGGATGGACCATCTGGTTTGTGTCCGTAACGGTTCACTCTGGTTGCGGCGGGCGCCGGCGGGAGGCTCGGTGTTCCATCCGAACGGCGACATTCTGTTGAGCAGCGGTGCACAGCTCGACCGTGCGGTCGTGGGTGTCGTGCTGACCGGAATGGGCAACGATGGTTGTAAGGGCGCCGTGGTGCTGGCGGCACGCGGCTGCTCGGTGCTGGCGCAGACGCCCTCGAGTTGCGCCGTTCCCGGCATGCCGGCGGCCGCCATAGCCGCCGGCGCGGTGCGTGAAATCGCCCAGCCAGCTGCGATTGCCTGTCGGCTGAACGAGTGGTTTGCCCTGACCGACGCGCCTCGGCTTGCACCGACAGCGCCCGTTGTCGACCCGGATCGGGTCACCGCGCCGTTGGGGTCCTTCTGATTTTGCGCGCCCCCGCACGCCTTGATCTTGCGCGCCGCCGCAGGACGACCCGGTGCCCCGTCAGGCGCAGGCGCCACCGGTCCTACTTTTCGTGGTGGGTCCAGACGCCGTCCCAGCCGGCTGGCGGCGTGGCCAGCAAGGTCCGGCAGCGTTCCAGGATCAGCCTCGCCGCCTTGTCCTTGGGGTTGAGCACAATCGCCTGCCGCAGATGGCCAGCGGCGTCGGACCAATGCCCGGCGGTATAGGCCTCAAAGCCTCTGGCATACGTGTCCAGCCACGCGGGGTCGGCATGGTTCGCCGGACGTAGCACCTCATGCAGCATCGTGGCGGAGGTCTGCCCCTTGACCCGCACCAGATCCAGCTTGCGCGAGGCGACCGGCTGTTCCAGCGCCTGCATCGTCGCATCACAGATCATCAGTTCGGCGCCGTATTGCTTGGTCAGAGACTCGATCCGCGCGGCCAGATTCACCGGATCGCCGATCACCGTGTAGTTCATCCGCGACGGCGAGCCGATGGTGCCGGCGACGACCTTACCGGTGCCGATGCCAATACCGATCTTGATTGGCGACTGACCTTGCATCTCGCGGTCCCGGTTGAGCACGTCCAGTGCCGCCAGCATGCCGAGGCCGCCTCGCACGGCGCGATCGGCGTCGTTGCCAAGGCGCGCCGGCACGCCGAACAGCGCCATGATCGCGTCGCCGATATATTTGTCGATGACGCCGCCTTCGCTTTTCAGGATATCCTCCATGTAGGAGAAATATTCGTTCAGCAGCTTGACGATGCCGGCCGCCCCGAGTTCCTCTGACAGGTTGGTGAAGCCGCGTATGTCGGAGAACAGAATCGAAGCCTGTTCCAGCGTCCCGCCCAGGCTGAGCTTGCCGCCTTCCAGAAGCTTGGTGGCGACGTCCGACGACATGGTGTTGCTGAGCAGCCGCTTGATCTCCTGCTCCCGGCTCATGTCATCCAACAGGACCAGCAGGCCCCTGTCGCCGTTTGCCCGCGCCCATGGCTTTGCCGCCAGTCGGATCGGCTGCCATCCGCCGTCGGGCAGCCCGTAGTCTGTCGCGAACGGCGCCAGATCCTCGCCGCTGGCCAGAACGCCGCGGAGATCGGCGCCGAGGCCCTCGTTGTACTCGTCGAACAAATCGTCCAGGGTCAAGCTGCCGGGGGACAATGCGGAGCGGCCGAGCAGCCGTGCCGCCGCGGCGTTGCCGGTAGTCAGCCGCGTCGCCGCGTCGAACACCAGGACGCCGGAGCCAAGCGCGTCCAGCAGGACATCGCGGAACAACGTATCGTCTGTCGAACTAACCGCTTCGGTGATGCCCACGACGGCGGAGATCGCGGCAGACTCGACCTGCAGCGGCGGCAGGCCAAGAACATCGCGGATGGTGCTGAGGATCCGGGAACCCTTGCGTGCCACCACGTCCAGGCTGACGGAACCAGACGGCTTTTCCAGCACGGCCGCCGCCCCCAGGCGCAGCGCCTCGGCTGTCTCGGCGGTTCCCTCGCCGCCCAGGGATGAAAGAATGACGACCTTGCTCTTGCTGCGCAGCCCGAGCCGGCGCAGCGTTTCCAGTCCGGACATCTCCGGCATCTCGATGTCGAGCAACACCAGATCCGGCTTCACCTCACGGACTTTCTGCAAGGCGATCTGACCGTTCTCCGCGACGTCGGCGACGACGAGAAGCTCATCGCTCTCGACGATCTCGCGGATCAGCTTACGCATGATAAAGCTGTCGTCGACGATCAGGATGCGTTTTTTGGTTTCTTCGAGTAGCATCATGGTTCCACGCGGTTGAAGACGTTGGTTGACGGCAATGCGCCGAGGATGGCACGGACAAAGCAGGCGCGATGCCTGGTGGTATCAAGCGCGGGACAGACGTCCGGGCGCAGTTGCAGCAGGAAGCCGTGGCCGCCGTCGCGGACCAGTCCATCGAACAGCCCGCGGACCTCCATCGGCACGCGCGGCAGCTTCAGCACCTCGGCATCATCGCCGTGGCGCAGGCTGTCGACGCTGTCGACCCT
>JBEKLE010000132.1:0-14270 GCA_050010355.1 Rhodopila sp.
AGCCGATCCAGGCGATCCCGGCGATGACATGCGTCCAGCGGACCAGCAGGCTGACCCAGTCGAGCGCTATATCGATCATCCGAGTGTGTTCCTGGCCGGTCAGACAAAGCAGTGCGGCGGCCGCAGGGACCGCCGCTGTAGACGTTATCAGAAGTGGTATTCGATACCAATCTCCGGTGTGACCTCTTCGGTGCCGCCAGGCGTCGTGGAGCTTTTGTCGCCGAACTTGTTCTTCCAGAACTCGACCGCGAGATACATGTCAGGCTTGTGCGACCTGCCGCCCAGCAGCTTGCCGACGTCCAACTGAAGCTGCGGACGGGCAAGGACTTCCCACGCGGTTTGATTGCCAAACCCGTCCTTGCCCTTCGGTCCGACAACGTTCATGAACCCCCGGATGTCCAGCGGCAGGCCGGTGAACGCCAGCGGGTAGAGCCACACGAACTCGAACTCCTGCGTGGCGTGGAAGTTCACCGGCGTGTGGAAGGGCCCGGGCACACCCTCGGCGGCGAGCCCACCGGCGATGCCGTTATTGTTCCACTCCTTCGACACGTGGACGCCGATATCGAGGAACCCGGCCGGCACCGAGACATGGAAGTTTGGTCCGACGACCAGCAGTTTCTTGTCTGGCGCGAACGCAGTGTTCTCCGTTTCGGCGTCGCCGCCGAATTCGAAGTTGATGGCGTCGAACGGTCCGATCTTGGTGTTGATGCCGAAAATCTTGTCGGGACTGAGCTGTCCTCGATAGACGCCATACAACTCGGTCGAACCGCCGGCCGAATTATTTGCCGGTTCGTTGGCGTTGGAGAACAGGATGTCAACGTTGAAGAAGTTCTGGCCGTAGTCCCAGACGTCGAAGTGCCCAACGTTCACGATGATCTTGTTCACCTCCCGCGATCCCTTTCCGCCGCCCGGGTTGGAGATCCACGGTCCGTCACGAACACCCATCGACGTATCGCTGAAGCCCTGCGCCCAGGCCTGCGTGGCAGTCGCCACAAGTGCGGCGGCCGCGAATATTAGATGTCTTAGCTTCATCTTCTGTCCTTCTGGTTCAGCCGCGGTTAGTCACTGCCGCCGGCGACCGACGACTTGAGCATGATTGCATCCCGCAACGGTTATAGTCAGCAATCAATGTGCCAACGGGATCGTAACGGGGTGCCCCCGCCGATGGTTCAGACGCAGTGATGTACTTATGCAACAGTTCGTCTCCCGGCAGAGCTTACCGAAAGGTCATTCCCGGCCAGGCCGCATCACAGGACTCAAACGGCGCATAACAGGGTATGTCGGAACCGCTGATGACCGACAGGCTTCGTTAACATTCGGAGCGAAGGTCGCTCATTTTCCGCCACACTGCCGTTTTCATGTGCAGGAAACGACGAACCGAAGCAATTTTTTCCATGCAGCGCGAGCGTCTGGCCCATGGCATGGCCCTTGCGTTGCCCGATCCCGGGTCCGGAGCAGCACGCGAGCCTGACCGGCCGCGCCCGCGCGCGGACTGATTGATTTCAAAGGGGGAAACCATGCCCGACACGACGCCCGTTTCGTCAGCCTTCTCACGCCGCCGCCTGCTGCAAGGCACGGCCGGGGCCGCGGGACTCGCCGCGGTTGGCCTTCCAGGGCACCAGGCAAAAGCCGCGAAGGAGCTTGTCGTCGGCTTCATCTACGTCGGGCCGAAAGACGATTATGGCTACAACCAGGCACATGCCGAAGCCGCGGCAATGCTGAAGAAAATGCCCGGCGTGAAGATCGTCGAAGAAGAAAAGGTACCCGAAACCGACGACGTCTCCAAAACGATGGAGAGCATGATCAAGCTGGATGACGCGACCCTGCTGTTCCCCACCAGCTTCGGCTACTTTGACCCGTACATGCTGAGGATGGCCGTAAAGTATAAAGACATTCAGTTTCGCCACTGCGGCGGGCTTTGGACCGACAAGGACCCGATGAATACCGGATCGTACTTCGGTTATATCGGTATGTGCCAGTACCTGAACGGCATCGCCGCCGCACATGCGACAAAAAGCAAGAAGCTCGGTTTCATCGCCGCAAAACCGATCCCGCAGGTGCTGATCAACGTCAACAGTTTCGCCCTCGGCGCCCGCTCGGTCGATCCGACCATCACCACGTCAGTGATCTTCACCGGCGAGTGGTCGATGCCGGTGAAGGAGGCAGAAGCCGCCAACAGCATGGCCGACCAGGGTGCCGATGTTCTGACCTGCCATGTCGACAGTCCCAAGGTCATCATGGAAACCGCTGACCGCCGCGGCATCTTCGCCTGCGGCTACCATGTCAACCAGGCGAAGCTTGCGCCCAAGGGCTACCTCACCGGGGCCGAGTGGAACTGGATCACCGTCTACAAGGAGTTCCTCGGCGACGAACAGGCCGGCAAGCCGCTGCCCAACTTCGTTCGCGGCGGCCTGAAGGAAGGCTTCGTCAAGATGTCGCCGTACGGACCCGGACTGTCCGCCGCCGGGCGAAAGAACGTCGACGAGGTGAAGGCCGAAATCCTGAAAGGCGGCTTCGCGGTGTTCAAGGGTCCAATGAAAGACAACAAGGGCAATGTTGTCATTCCGGCCGGAACATCGTTCCCGGAAACCGCGGTCCAACTCGAATCGCTCAACTATCTGGTCGAGGGGGTCAACGGCGCTATCGCATGAGCACTGCGACCTTGGCGTCGGCCACCGCGCCGGCGCGGGCCACCGACACCTGGTACCCGCTGCGCCGTTCGGCCGAGGCCGTACTCGCGCCCCTGGTCGCCCTGATCGGCGCGGCGATGATGTTTTCGGTATTCCTGGTCTGCCTGGGACAGTCGCCGCTCGACTTCCTCGATCTGGTCTGGCGCGGCGCCTTCGGGAGCTGGTTTTCCATCCAGAACACCGTCCAGCGGGCATCCCCCTTGCTGTTGACCGCGCTGTGTGTCGCACTTCCCGGCCAGCTTGGACTGGTCATCATCGGCGGTGAGGCCGCCGTCGTGCTCGGCGGCCTCGCGGCAACAGTCGCGGCGCTCCCGCTCATCAACACCAGCCCGGTTCTTGTGTGGGCGGTGATGGCGGTCGCCGGAACAGCGATGGGCGCGTTCTGGATCGGTATCAGCGGATGGCTGCGCGCGAAGCTGAACGTCAACGAGGTGATCGCCAGTCTCGTGCTGTCCTACATCGGCCTCGCCCTGTTCAATCATTTCGTCGAGGGCATCCTGCGCGATCCGGCCAGCCTGAATAAACCATCAACCTACGGCATCGGCGATGCCAATATGCTCCCCAACGTGCCCTGGCTGGATGTCCATCCGGGCCTGCCTGTCGGGATCATCGCCTGTGTTCTGTGCTGGGTGCTGATCTACCGAACAAGTATCGGATTCGCTTCCCGCGTCACCGGCGGCAATATCAGGGCAGCACAGTTGCAGGGGTTGCCGGTGACAAGACTGATCATGCTCGCCTGCGCGATCGGCGGCGGCTGCGCGGGGTTGGCCGGCGCTATCGAGGTCGCCGCGGAATACGGTCGGGCCAACGCGTCATTGAACGCGGGATATGGTTACGCCGGAATTCTGATCGCGTTTCTGGCCCGGTTCAATCCGGTCGCAATCATGCCGATGGCAATTCTTCTGGGTGGGCTCGGTGCAGCCGGCGGGCTGTTACAGCGCCGCATGGACCTTCCGGATGCAACCATCCAGGTGCTCCAAGGGCTGATTTTCGTTTCGATCCTGGCCAGTGACACCCTGTATGGACGGTTCCGCTGGTTCCAGCCCAAGGGGGCCGGCTAATGGGAGGAACCGCCTGATGATGCAGTCCATCGGCATGGTTTTGCTAGCCATGCTCGCGGGCAGCCTGCGGGTCAGCACGCCGTTCCTGTTCGTCAGCCTCGGGGAATGCCTGACCGAAAAGTCCGGCCGCATCAACCTGGGCAACGAGGGCGTGCTCGTCCTCGGTGCTATGGTTGCGTACGCAACGTCCTATGAAACAGGCAGTCCGTGGGCAGGCGTTGCCGCTGCGGCCGTCGCGGGGCTGCTGTTAGGCGGACTGCACGGAGCGGTCTGTTCGCTCGCGCGGGTCAACGACGTGGCGATGGGCATCGCGATCATGCTGGCCGGCACCGGGATCGCTTTCTTCTTCGGCAAACCCTACGTCCAGCCAAGCGCCCCGCTGCTGCCGGGCATCCCGTTCGGGTTCTGGTCCCCCAGCCCACAGGTGCAAAACGCGCTGCTGGTGTGCCCGCTTTTCCTGCTCGGCATCGTCGCGGCGATCGCCCTCCACTGGTGCTTCAACGCCACCCGCGTCGGACTCCGCGTCCGGATCGTGGGCGACAGCCAGGACGCGGCGCTCGCGCTCGGCCTGCCGATCGACCGGACCCGCTTCCTCGCGACCGCCTGTGGCAGTTCGCTGGCCGGGATCGGCGGTGCCTTCCTGTCGCTGTATTACCCCGGAAGCTGGAACGAAGGACTGTCTTCCGGCCAGGGTCTGATGGCGGTGGCACTCGTGGTTTTCTCGCGCTGGAACCCGATCAACTGCATCTACGCATCGCTCTTGTTCGGCGCCGCCGGGGCCCTGGGACCATCCTTGCAGACGGTGGGAATCACCTGGGGCTACTATCTGTTCTACGCGGCGCCCTACATCGTGACCTTGATTGTGTTGATCATCACCGCTCGCGGCGGCCGGTCCTTGCGCGGCATGCCCGGGCAATTGTCGATCGGACGGTGAACATGGCAACAATCGCTTCCACTCCCTATCCCTGGCCATTCGACGGATCGCTCCGGCCAGAAAATACGGCGCTTATCGTCATCGATATGCAGACTGATTTCTGCGGCGTCGGCGGATACGTCGACAAGATGGGCTACGATCTGTCGCTGACCCGAGCGCCGATCGGCCCCATATCGATGGTTTTGGCGGCGCTGCGCCCCAAGGGCTACTCGATCATCCACACCCGCGAGGGTCATCGTCCGGACCTGTCGGACCTGCCCGCCAACAAGCGCTGGCGGTCCCGGCAGATCGGCGCCGGAATCGGCGACCCCGGGCCGTGCGGCCGAATCCTCACCCGAGGTGAACCGGGCTGGGAGATCATTCCGGACCTGGCACCTCTGCCGGGCGAGATCGTGATCGACAAACCCGGAAAGGGCAGTTTCTACGCCACCGACCTGGAACTGATCCTGCGCACGCGCGGCATCACGAACATCATTCTGTCCGGGATCACCACCGACGTCTGCGTCCACACCACGATGCGGGACGCCAACGATCGTGGCTTCGAATGCCTGCTGCTGTCCGACTGCTGCGGCGCCACCGATCCCGCCAACCATGCCGCGGCGCTGCACATGATCAAGATGCAGGGCGGAGTATTCGGCGCCGTCAGCGACAGCGCAACCTTCCTGGCCGGCCTGCCATGACCGAGGCGATCGGCGTCGAGGCGGTCGGCATTGGCAAGCACTTCGGCAGCTTCCACGCCTTGTCGGACGTTTCTCTTAAAGTCGCGCCCGGTAGCGTGCATGGCTTGCTCGGCGAAAACGGCGCCGGCAAATCCACTTTGGTAAAATGCCTGCTTGGCTACTACCGGGCCGACGAGGGCAGTTTCATCGTCAATGGCAGGGAAGCCTCGATCGAGCGTCCGGCCGACGCCGATGCGCTCGGCCTGGGCATGGTCTACCAGCACTTCACGCTGGTCCCGTCGATGACCGTGGCCGAAAACCTGGTGATGTCGCGGCAGGACGTCCCCGGCGTCATCAACTGGCGTGCGGAAATCGCCGGCCTGAAGCAGTTCATGGAGCGCATGCCGTTCAAGGTGCCGCTGGAGGTCGAGGTCGGCAGTCTCGCCGCCGGTGAACGGCAAAAGACCGAGATCGTCAAACAGCTTTATCTCGAACGAAAGTTCCTGGTGCTGGACGAACCGACCTCCGTGCTGACCCCGCAGGAAGCGACCGAGATGCTGGGGCTCGTGCGCGATCTGGCGCATTCCGGTGCGCTGACCATCGTGATCATTACACACAAGCTGAAAGAGGTCGCCGCCTTCGTCGATGAGGTCACCGTGCTGCGCCGCGGCCGCATGGCTGGCACCGGTGCCGTGAAGGATCTGGGGCCGGCCGACCTGACCGCGATGATGATCGGCGAACCGCACGCTCCAAAGAACCCGGAGCGCAAGGGAGCGCCATCCAATGAGACCAGACTGGCGGTGTCGGCGCTTCGCACCGCCGAGGACAGCGGCCGCAAGGGCCTGTCAATTGAGTCAATAAACGTTCACGCCCACGAGATCGTCGGCATCGCGGGCGTGTCGGGCAACGGGCAGAAGGACCTGGTGGAGGTTCTGGGCGGCCAGCGGCACATGGAATCCGGGTCGGTCACGGTGGACGGTGCGCCCTACGACGCCAGCCGCGTGCAGTCCCAGGCGCTCGACGTGCGCGTCCTGCCGGAGGAACCGTTGCGCAACGGCTGCGTGCCGCCGATGAGCGTGGTGGACAACCTCAATCTCCGCAGTTTCGACCTGGGGCCTGGCAAAACCCGCCGATCGTGGCTGGATCGCGCCGGCATGGCCACGCGGGCGCAGGAGATGATCGCGGCTTACGGCATCCGCACCCCCTCGCCACAGGCGCCGATCGGTGTGCTTTCCGGCGGCAACGTGCAGCGCTGCGTGCTCGCACGTGAACTGGACGGCGACGTACGGCTGCTGATCGTTGCTAATCCGTGCTTCGGCCTGGACGTGAAGGCTGTGGCGGAGACCAGGGCGCGGATCATGGCGGCCCGCAACGCGGGGACGGCCGTGCTGCTGATCTCGGAGGATCTGGACGAAATCCTGGAACTCGCGGATCGGATCGTGGTGATGCACGACGGCAAGGTCGCCCACGAAATGCCCGCCGAGGGCGCCGACCCACAGGAAATCGGCCGCCACATGCTCGGGCATCACTGACGTCCGAGCCGTCACGTCCCGGCGCATCCCTGCCGTCAGGGATTGCGGTTCGATCAGGCTCCGTCACCGCAGCGCGGACAGGCGACCCTGCAGAAAGCGCCGCACAGCGGGATCTGCCTCCAACCCGATCGCGCGCTGATAGGCCGCTTCGGCTCGGTCGGCCGCACCTGCGCGGGCCAGCAGCCCGGCACGCGCGGCCCAATAGGGCTGGTAGTCGGACATCCGGGGATCACCGGCCAGCAAATCCAACTGGATCAGTCCCGCTTCCGCCCCCGTTGCTTCCGCCAGCGCCACCGCACGGTTAATCGCCACCACTGGCGACCCGGTCAGTGTTTCCAGCACATCGTACAGCCGCACGATCGCTGCCCAGTCTGATCGGCCGGTTCGCCGGCGCACCACGTGGGCCGACTGCACCGCGGCTTCAAGCTGGAACCGGCCGACGACACCAAAGGCGCTGGCACGCAGCAGCAGTGCCTCAGCCTGCTCAATGAGGCGCGCATCCCACGCCCTGACGTCCTGTTCATCCAAAGGCACGTAGTCGCCCGCAGAGGTTCGGCGCGTCGCCCGGCGGGCCTCGGCGTAGAGCATGAGCGCCAACAGACCGAGCGCTTCCGGTTCCCCCGGCAGCAGCGACACGACCAAACGGCACAGCCAGATCGCTTCCTGTGCCAGGCCACGCCGGCGGATCTCGGTTCCGCCAGGATCGGTCCAACCGGAAGAGAAAGCGGCGTAAATGGCATCCAGCACCGCCTGCAGCCGCTCGGGCAGATCCGCGCGCTCCGGCAGGCGGAACGGGATGGCGGCCAGCCTGATGCGAGCCTTCGCCCGAGCCAGGCGTTGGCCCATCGCGGCGGGGGCCACCAGGAAGGCGGAGGCGATGGCCGCGGCGTCCAGTCCCAGCACGGTCTGCAGCATCAACGGTGCGCGGACCGCCGGTTCGATGGCACGATGGGCGCAGACGAACATCAGTGCCAGCCGTTCGTCCGGAAGGTCGGCCGCGGTCGCTTGCGCGGTCTCCTCGGCGAGTAGCTGAAGGTGGACGCCCGCCTCCTGGCTGGTCCGGTGCCGCCGAACCGCGTCGATCAATTTGCGGCGGGCCACGGTCAGCAGCCACGCCTGCGGGTTGTCGGGCACCCCGGTTGCCGGCCAGCCGGCGAGGGCCGCCGCGAAGGCTTCGGACAATGCGTTCTCGGCCCCCGCGACGTCCCCGGTGCGAGCGGCGATGAGGGCCAGCAGCCTGCCGTAGCTGGCCCGCGCCACCGCCTCCGTGATTTGGTCGGCGTCGGTCACATTGGCCAGACCGGACGCACCTCGAGCGCCCCGCAGGTCGCACCCGGACACCGCTCCGCCCACGAGAGCGCCGCGTCCAGGTCAGGCGCCTCAATGAGGTAATAGCCGCCAAGCTGCTCCTTGGTCTCGGCGTAGGGACCGTCCAGCACCTGGGTCTTCCCGTCGAGCGACCGAACCGTGGTGGCAGACGACGACGGACGCAGACGATCGCCGCCGACCAGGACGCCGGCCTGGATCATCGCCTCGGTGTAGGCGTCGTATGCCGCGGTCATCCGGCCCTTGTCGGCCTCGGACGCCGACGCCATCGCGGCTTCGTTCCCGTAGATCAGCAACAGATACTTCATGGTGGGTTCCCCTTGGCTTGGCGGCAGCACGATGCGCCGCTGGATCAGTGACGTTCAAGCGCGGAGGTTTTCGACACGAGGTCTGGATTTTATGTGTTGGTGCTGCGCAACGCTCACGCAATCGAAGCATGGGGCTATTGGCCGAAGATACCGGACCAAACGAGCGTCGAACCTGAAAAGCCGAGCAGGCTGAGCACAAGCTGATGAAAATGATGATCGCTCAGACGACGGTAGGCCAGCGACCCAAGCCAGGTTCCCAGGAGGGTTCCGGGTAGGGCCCACAGCAGGAGCATGCCGATCTCGCGTGTCAGGAGGCCGTCCGCGGCATGGGCAGCAAGCGCCGCGCCGAGGACGGTCAGATTATAAGCCTGGAACACGCCTCGACGCTGATCCTTGCCCCACCCGCGAAGCGTGGCCCACATGGTCGGCAGCGGGCCGGAAAGCCCGGCCAACCCGCCGAGCACACCGCCGCCAAGGCCGATCACCGTGTCAGCCGTGCGACCACCCCAGCGGATTGCGGTCCGTGCACGGCCGATGAGCATCGTTGCCGAGAACACGACCAACAATATGCCGATCCCAAGACGAAAAGCGTCCGCATTGACGTGAGCCAGCAAATTCGTGCCGATCGGAACACCCAGCACCCCGGCGGCAAGCATCGGCCAGAGTCGACGGAAGTCGATGGCGTGCCAGATTGTCGGAATGGTTTGACACTGCGCGATCACGGAACAGATGATGACGAGTGAGGCCGCTACGGCAGGTGGGACCGCATGGAGCCAAATCCCCATCGCAACCAGCGCGGTGCCGAAGCCGGCGAGGCCATTTACGAAGCCACCGAAAAACGCCCCAGCCACAATGGTGATGGTCGAAAGTGTGGTCATGCGTTCCGGTCCCCTTCCCGGACGTCTCACAAGGGTGTGCTCATGCAAATCGGGACCGACTGAACGAAGCCGCCTTTCCTGTGAATAAAAGTCCGCCTCGATGCTCGGTCGGCATCGTCTGCATCGCGTGAGCTGGCGCGCATCCTGCCCAAGTGATCGCGCCATATCACCGATCGCTTGTCATTCCTGCCGTCGCACTGGGCCGCCAAACGGGGTCATGGGGCCATCCTTCAGCTGCTGGAGCGAAAAGCGCCGCGGACGGCCTGCCGATCAGTTGGCATGAGATGAGCCGAGGGGAATCAACCCTTCGTGTTGGTTCGCCCGCGGGGCGGTTCTCGTCCGCGTCCATCATGCCCGCCAAAGGCCTTAATCAGCAATCAGCGATTGCAGGTAGCGCAGCCATCCCAATTCAGGTGAAGTTTGCTCGACTTTTTGAATTCAGCTACGACCCCAGCTACCAGGGAGGGCCACATGGTCTAGCCAAAGCCGGGCTAACCGGTTAAGAAATGGCGTCCGTCATTCGTCTGAGCCCATTCATGGTGGGGAGAACTTGATGAACGTAATAGCGGTGGGCTTACTATCGGTGTCTCTGATGGCACACCGCGAACCCTCTTCTACTTTGATCGACCACAGGACCTTCTTTGCACAGGCAGCAAATCCCGCCAGGGTTGAGTCACCACAAGGAATGAAAGCTCCTGAAACCCCTGGGCCGCCTACTACAGGTGACGATCATCAGAACGGCTACCAATATGAACGTACTCCGCAGGGGACCTATAGTGGCAAATATGACCACGACGACAGGGCTCGGCTCGGGGATCGCTATCATCTGCCGCCAAGAGCGCTGCCGCCGCCTCCGCTCGGATGCAAGCAGCCCTGCTAAAGGTGGCAGATCAATTCGACACTGATTACAAGCTATGGACGCAGAGTTGCAACATCTTGCGTACGGCCTGCATCAATTCGTTTTACTATGAGCAGCGCCTCTGGTGGGCCAACTTTTGGTACCTTTCATTTGAAATTACGATCGCATTGGGGGCAACTGGTAGCAGTGTTGCGGCGTGGGCGCTGTGGAAGGACGGGATCGGAGTAATCCTGTGGGCCATCATATCTGGCTTTGCCACTTTGATCTCGATACTGAAGCCGATCCTTGCTCCCGCAAAGCGTCTCGAACTGATCACCCGTCAGCATCAGGGATGGTATTCTCTGTATTTCGCGGCCGAAAAACTGATGCGCAATGTCCGGCTTGCGGGCAGCTTTAACAGCGCGACCACCAAGACCCTTGATACATTGTCCGACAGAATGGTTTCGCTTCATCTTGAGGACGAAAAATGCCGAAAGGAGCGGCTTCTGAGCAAGTGCCAGGCTAGAATGGAGCAACTCATAAGCCATGACGCCTTATGCTGGCCGGCGCCCAGCGAGGAACCGGGGCCGTCTGGCCGAGTCGAGCCCGCTGACAAGTGCCCACAGCCGAACGCACCAAAGGAATCGACAGCAGGGTGACCCTTGGGCGAGGTTCGCGCCACGCTGGCCGCCCGCTGACTTCAATTATGCGGTTTTACGGTCGGCCCACATAGCCTGGCATTATGGGACTGGGATCTTGCTCGCTCGTGCCAGATTCCGCCCGCGAGCAATGCCTCAATTCGCCACGCGTTCGGCCAATCCACACTCTTTAGGCCCGTAGCGCCCTGTCATCCGGCCGCAAGTTGGGCCACACCGCCGAAGGACCGGATCGAGTGATCCGCCGTCAGCAGAATAAAACCGAGGCGGACCGCCTGGGCCACCAGAAGCCGGTCGAACGGATCGTTGTGGTGCCATGCCAGGTTGCCCGCAGCCTCGGCATCGACCGGCACGATCGGCAGTTCATGGAAGCCATTGGCGCCGATCGCGGAGCGGGCCGAACCCTGAAAGGCCAACTTGCCCAAACGGCGCTTGATCGCGATCTCCCAAATCGATGCGGCGCTGATGAACAGGGTGTTGAGGGGATCCGCGATGGCGTCGCGGGCATCGGCGTTCAGTTCGGAGTCCTGCCGGTCCCACCAAAGGAAGACGCGGGTGTCCAGCAGCAGGTTCACGTGGCGTCGCCGCCGAACGTCTGCTCGATGCGCGGATCGGGAGCATCGAAGTCGGCGGCGACATATTCGATGCGCATGGCGTTGGCCGGCTTGCGTCGCTCACCGCGTTGTTCGATTGGCATCAGCCGCGCGCGGGGAACGCCGTTCTTCGCGATGACGATCTCCTCGCCGGCGGGTGCCCGTTCCACCAGCGCGGAGAGTTGGGTTTTCGCATCATACAGGCTAACAAACTGGGTCATGACACTCCGTGACCAGGTTGACCAACCTGTAACGTGCGTGGATCGGTCGTCAAGCAACCCGGCGCACCGTACGACCAGCCGGCACCCCCAACCCCGCCAACTCCGGCGTTGCATTCCTCCGCCATCCGTGCTTCAAGCCGCGCCTTCCCTGCCGGGTGCGACGGCATCGCACCCGGCTATGCCTGCATTTCCTTACGGAAATGAGACCACTGACGGTCGGGGGCAGAGACAAGCCATAGGGGGTTCATCCATGCCGCTATACGAAACCGTGCTCATCGCGCGGAACGACGTCACGCAGCAGCAGGTCGAGGCGATCGCCGACGAAATCGGCACCGACCTCGAAGCCGACGGCGGCGCCGTCAAGAAGCGCGAATACTGGGGCCTTCGCGGCCTGGCCTACCGGGTGAAGAAGAACCGCAAGGGCCACTACATGCTGCTCGGCCTCGACGCCAAGCCAGCCTTCGTCACCGAAATGGAACGCAAACTCGGCCTCAACGAAGACGTTCTGCGCTTCATGACGATCCGCCTCGAGGAAATCGACGAAGCCCCGTCCGCCATCCTGTCCCGCAAGTCCGACGACCGTGAACGCGGCTTCCGCGGACCCAAGCCTGCCGGACGTTTCGAAAGCGGCCGGCGCCGTGGCTTCGACGATCGCGAGGAATTCCGCGCCCGTGACGGCTTCGGCGGCGACGAATTCCGCCCCGGCCTCGAGGAGTAGCCGAAAATGTCTGACACAGAAGTCAATCCAGCCGCACGGCGCACCGCCGTCGGCGCCCGCCGGCCGTTCTATCGCCGCCGCAAGTCCTGCCCGTTCTCCGGCCCCAACGCGCCGAAGATCGACTACAAGGACGTGCGCCTGCTGTCGCGCTTCCTGTCGGAGCGCGGCAAGATCGTCCCCAGCCGCATCACGGCGGTCTCGGCCAAGAAGCAGCGTGAACTGGCCGTCGCCATCAAGCGCGCCCGTTTCCTGGCGCTGCTGCCCTACATCGTCGCATGAGAGTGTGAAAATGGATGCCCTCCTGCCCCGTTGCCGGCGAAAAGTCGTCAATGATAATGGAGGACATTCTTTATCAAGTTCGATTAATTCTCACGCTCTGAGGAGCCGGTTGCATGCCCGCTGTTGAACTGATCCTGCTCCAGCGCGTCGACAAGCTGGGACAGATGGGAGATGTGGTGAAGGTGAAGCCGGGCTACGCCCGAAACTTCCTCCTGCCGCAGAAGAAGGCGCTTCGCGCCAACAAGGACAACCGCGCCCGCTTTGAGCAGCAGCGCGCCCAGCTCGAAGCGCAGAACATCAAGCGCCGCGAGGAAGCCGAACGGGTGGCCGAACGCGTGGGCGGCCTTTCCGTCGTCATCATCCGTCAGGCGGGCGAGTCGGGCAGCCTGTATGGTTCGGTGTCGGCACGCGACATCGCCGACGGCGCGACTGCGGCCGGGCTGACCATCAACCGGTCCCAGGTCGTCCTCGAGCATCCGATCAAGACACTCGGCTTGTCCCACGTTCGCGTGTCGCTGCATCCGGAAGTTTCGATCCCGGTGACCGTCAACGTTGCCCGCAGCCCGGAAGAAGCCGAACGGCAGGTGCGTGGCGAGCGGGCAACCCGCGACGCGGACGACGAACAACAAATCCCCACCGCCGAGAACATCTTTGAAGGCGATACGCCGCAGCCCAACTGATACCAGTGGCTGCCCATTCCTTCGCGAGCCATTCCTTCGCGAGCCAGTTCTTCGCGGGCCAGTCCCTTCGCGGGCCAGTCCCTTCGCGGGATCTTGAAGGAACGCTGAGTTGTCTTGCCACGGCGTATTGAAGCTGCTCTTGCCTCTGACGCTTTGACGGGGTGGGCTTTGCTGATCCATTCTTGACTAGGCTCCGGCCTTGCCGGGGGTGGATTGGAGAGCAATGCGCGCGGTTCTTGACGCTATTCTTAAACGGTTGATCACGATTGGCCAGCTGACAGTCGTCTGGCCGGATGGTTCCTGCACGGTTTACGCCGGCCAAGCCGGCCCAAGCGCGGCGCTACGAATCCGCGATCAGCGCACAGTCCGCCGTCTCGTGCTGCATCCCGCTCTGGCCCTCGGTGAGGCCTACACGTCCGGCGATGTGGTGGTGGAGAGCGGCGTTGTATACGACCTGCTGGACACGGTTCTGCTGAACCTGCAGGGCAAACCCGACAGCCACCCGTTGCTGCGGCTGCGTGAGACACTGACCTCCATCGGCCGCCGTGTGGCCGGGAGCAATCCCGTCAGGCGACGGCGCCGCCATTTGGCGCACAATTATGACCTGAACTTCCGTCTGTACAGCCTGTTCCTCGACCGCGACCGCCAGTATTCCTGCGCCTATTTTCCCCGCGGCGATGAGACCCTGGAGGAGGCGCAGACGGCAAAAAAGCGTCACATCGCGGCAAAGCTGTGCCTGGACCGGCCGGGCCTGCGCGTGTTGGATATCGGCTGCGGCTGGGGCGGGATGGCGCTGACGCTGGCGCGCGAGTTCGGTGCCAGCGTGACGGGCATCACCCTGTCGCAGGAACAACTGACGGCGGCGCGTGTCCGGGCGGCGGCTGAGGGCCTGAGCGA
>JBEKLE010000133.1:0-19089 GCA_050010355.1 Rhodopila sp.
GCGAAGAAGCCGGCCAGGGCGGACTGTTCCCAGACCTTGGTGTAGACGCGGGTAGTGGTTTCGCGGATCGGAAAGCGCACGTTGCCGCCGACGTTGAACGAAACGACCTCGATCGGGCCGATGTCCCGCTCGATCGTTTCAAAGAGCGCAACAACCTCTTCCTCCCGCCGCGCATCGCTGCCAAAGGCTCGGGCCTGGCCACCGGATTGTTCAATCCGTGTCACAAGATCGGCCAGTTTGTCGCCGTGGCGACGGGTCACGCAGGTGACGTAGCCCTCGCGCGCGAAGCGGCGGGCGACGGCGCCGCCGGTGGAATCTCCGGCGCCGATGACCAGGGCGACTTTGGGTTCCGGCATGGACTGTTTTCTCCCGGCGCTAGAATAGCATGATGAAAGCGTCGTGTTTCACCGACCGCCTGTCAAGCCCGATGACAATTTGATCTGTGTCAATGCGACGCGACGCCTGAGTGTCAACTCATGTTGACAAACCGGGAGACCCAATGGTGCGCATCGTTCTCATCCATCCAAACTACCATTCCGGTGGCGCCGAAATCGCCGGGAACTGGCCGCCGGCCTGGGCAGCGTACCTCACCGGGTCGCTGAAGGCGGCGGGCTTCACCGACGTGCGCTTCATCGACGCGATGACCAACAACCTGTCGGACAACGATCTGCGCGCCCTCCTGGCCGAGGCGGCGCCCGATGTGATCGGCGCCACCGCGATCACCCCATCGATCTACAAGGCTGAGCGGGCGCTGCAGATGTGCTGACCGAGGCACCCTGGATCGACGCCGTCGTGCGCGGGGAAGGCGAGGAAATCCTGCTGGAACTGGTGCGTGCAATCAACGAAGGGCGTTGGCCATCCGATCGGCACGCCATCAAGGGCCTGGCCTTCACCGATGACGGCAAGATCGTTGCGACCGCGGCAGCGCCGACCGTCAAGAACCTCGACGCGATCACGCCTGACTGGGGCATTCTGGAGTGGAACAAATACAAATACATCCCCCTCAACGCCCGCGTCGCCATCCCCAACATGGCTCGGGGATGTCCATTCACCTGTTCGTTCTGCTCACAGTGGAAATTCTGGCGCGACTACCGCATCCGCGATCCGAAGAAAGTCGTTGACGAGATCGCGAACCTGTTCACTCAGTACGATGTCCGGTTCTTCATCCTCGCCGATGAGGAACCGACGATCAACCGCAAGAAATTCATCCAGTTCTGTGAGGAACTGATTGCCCGCGGCCTGCCGGACTACGTCCACTGGGGCATCAACACACGCGTCACCGACATCCTCCGTGATGAGGAATACTTGCCGCTGTACCGCCGAGCAGGGTTGATCCATGTGTCGCTGGGGACGGAAGCGGCGGCGCAGTTGAAGCTGGATCGCTTCAACAAGGAAACCAAGGTCGCCGACAACAAGAAAGCCATTAGACTGCTGCGGGAGGCGGGGATCGTCGTCGAAGCGCAGTTCATCGTCGGCCTGGAGAACGAAACGGCGGAGACACTGGAGGAAACCTACCGCATGGCGCTGGACTGGAAGCCGGACCTCGCCAACTGGTCGATGTACACGCCGTGGCCGTTCACCGCCCTGTTCAAGGAACTCAGTGACAAGGTCGAGGTGTTCGACTTCGAGAAGTACAATTTCGTCACCCCCATCCTGAAACCGGAGGCGATGGAGCGTGGCGAACTGCTCGACCGGGTGATGAACAATTACCGGCGGTTCTACATGCGCAAGGCCTTGTTCTCGTATCCCTGGTCGGGCACCGGGCAGCGGAGGCGCTACCTGCTCGGATGCCTCAAAGCCTTCCTCAAGTCGGGCTTCGAGCGGAAATTCTATGATCTTGGGAAGGTCGGTTACTGGGGGCCGCAGTCGAAGAAGAAGGTGGACTTCCATTTCGACAACAGTCGGACCATGGCGCCGGCGCAGACGGCCGACTGGGAGGCCGCGGCCGACCGGACCCGCAAGGCAAAGGAACGCATCTCGGTGCTGGCCTGCGGCGGCGGCACGCAGCAGATGGTGGAGACCGATGGCGAAGACTGCCGCCGGTGACCGCGCTGTGGGAACCATCGGTCCCAACGCGGTCACGCAGCTCATCGGTGCGTTGAAGCTTGCCGGTCTCGATCGGCTTGCCGCACCGATCTTCCAGGCGGCCGGCGAGGGGGCGTGGCTGACCGATCCACCGTCGGTGATGGTGGACGAGCGCCGTGTCGCCGGTCTGCATCAGGCGGTGCGGGCGGTGTTGCCGCGGCCGGACGCCGATGCGGTGATGACGGAGGCAGGAATGCTGACCGCGGACTACCTGCTGGTCAACCGGATCCCCTGGCTGGTCCAGATCGTGATGAAGCGGTTGCCAGCGTGGCTCGCGGCCCGCATCCTGGTGTTGGCGATCCGCGCCCACGCCTGGACGTTCGCCGGGACCGGACGGTTCAGGGCGAAGATGGGTTCGCCAATAATTTTAGAGATCGAGGGCAATCCGCTGTGCCACGGCGAACGCACGTCGGCCCCGGTGTGCGCCTGGCATGCCGCCGTGTTTCAGCAGTTGTTCGCCGTGCTGGTGTCACCCAGCACGACGGTGGTCGAAACGGCGTGCGAGGCGCGCGGCGATGCGTGCTGCCGGTTCGTGATCGACTGGCGGCCTTCGGATCAGGTGATCCCGTCCGGCTGATGCCGCATCAACTCTTTCCGGCGTAGCTTTTCGCCATCCCCTCGCCCGGTTCGGCCTGGGGTCCGAACGGCATGATCGGATAACGCAGGCCGGCCTTTGACAGGCCCTGCAAGCCGGTCACCGCGCGTTGCAGGTCGGCCGGCGGGCAGGCCATCAGCATCTCGTCATCCGCAACGCCCCCGTAACGGCGCTCCGCGTAGCACGGGATCGACAGGCTGACTTTCCTGTTCTTCAAGGCGCTGCCCCAACTGTCGGCGCAGGCGCTCTCACCGGTGATGCTAAAGTCGTACCGCTGATAGTTGCGCCATTGCAGCCCGTTGATGAACAGGATCATCTGCGCCGGGTTGCCGTAGAACAGGCACACATCCGGCGGGCTGAGCCGGCCGGTCCGCAGCGGGGAAATCGCCAGGCCGTGATACGTCCCTGGCGTCACGCGGGGCATCTGCGCCTGATGCGCGGCGGCGGCTTCACGGTTCTCGAACCACACGCCCTCCATCTTGCGTCCGGAGGTGTAGATTTCTCCCGGCGCATCCAGCCCGATGACGCTGCTGCAGCTTGAGAGCGGCGGAACGTTTTCCGTGGTGATCCCCAGCGTGAAGCCGGCCATCCGCGACTGCGTGACAAGCTGGCAGGTGGAGTAGGTCTTGCCCTTGGCGGGCCGGCGCAGACCGGGGACGGCCTCCATCTCCGCGACGTCGGCGAACAGCTTCATGCCGATCGGGAACGTACGCAGGCGCAATAACTGATTCAGCTGTTCCCCCAGATCGGCAATTGGCTTGCCGTCCAGGGTTTCCGTCGCGGACATATCGTTCATGGCCGGGGTCCTCCTGCCGGCATGCTGCCATGCCGGGCGGAGGACGGAAACCCGCTTGGGATCAGGCGTGCACGATGTCCAGCCGGCGCTCGATCCGTTCCAGACGAAGTTCCACCCGGTCAATCCTCTCGGATTGCGCTGCGAAATCGCCGTGCAGCAAGGCCACTTTGGTTTCCAATGAGGTCACGCGGCGGCCAAGGTCGGCAATGTTCTCCACCAGTCGGTCCAGCTTGCCGTCCATCCTACGCAGATAGACTAGAATAATGTTGTCAGGCGCGTCGCTCACGACCTACTCCGCTCACCGAAGCCGCCCTATACCATGAACAGCGGCTCATAACCAAGAATGCGGCGCCCCCGGTCACATCCCATGCCGCACCGTCCGCCGCGCGAACGTGCGAACAAACCGCCGCAAGCCGGCCATCTGCTGCTGCCAGTACGTCCCGGTCGCCAGAGCCTCCTCGCCCGACGGATCACCGGTCCGGACGTAATCGCGGCTGAAATCCGCCGTACCGAACAGCATGTCCCACCACGGCAGCACTGCGCCGTAGTTGCAGCTTCGGTCCCCCGCGGCGCGGATGCCATGATGCGCACGATGGAACCGCGGCGAGATCAGTAGCCGCTCCCCCAGCCAGCCGAACGACAGCCGCACATTGGCGTGCGACAGCGACTCAAGGAACCGCAGCACCAGCACCAGCACGGGGAACTGCATCGGCGGCACGCCGATCAGCAGCGCTATCAGGCCGAACCAAGCAAACGCGATCAGGTCGTCGAGCAGATGGTTCCGGTCATCGGACCAGAACGTCATCTGCCGCTGCGCGTGGTGCAGCGAGTGCAGCGCCCACCACCAGCGGAACCGGTGAGACAGAAGATGCCGCCAGTAGTCGCCAAAATCCAGAATGATCGCGTAAAGCACGAACGTCAGCACCTGCTGACCGAGCAGCACCGGGAACAGGCCTTCCAGGGTCGGAGGGACCCAGCCTTGGTCGGTCATCCATCCGCTGACAACCACCTGCGCTCTGTAAAACAGCACATAGGTGAACAGCGGCAGGATACCGACCCGGGACAGCACCGTGTAGGCCACATCGACCCAGACGGCATGATTGTCGGGCCAGCGCTCGACCGGGCGCCAGCGCTCCAGCGGCAGGCATACCGCGAACGTCACCGCGACCTGAGCCACCCCGTAAAGTGCGACCAGCGCCCAGCTATAGGCCACGTCCTCCCAGTTCATCAGGCCGAACTGATAGAGCACCGGGATCAGCAGATGCTCCTCCAGCCATCCGGCTGCGAGGTCGAACGGATCGCCCATCAGCGGCTCGACAGGACCGCCGGCGACGGCGCCTTCGGGTTGAGGTACAGCCCGTGCGGCGAACGGCCAACGTTGATGGTATCAAACGTGCCCGTGGCGGGGTCCAGAACCGCGACCTTCTCCGCGAAGCGCCTGGTGATCCAGATCTTGCCGTTGGGGGCGAAATCCATGTCGTCCGGCCCGCCCGGGATCGCGTAGCTGCGGATCAATTTCAGCGTCGCCGCGTCCAGCGACACGGTGGTGCCGCCTTCCCGGTTGTTAACCCACAGGATCTTGTGGTCGGGCGACAGGAAAAGATTGTGCGCGCCCTTCCCCGTCACGATTTCCGCCACGACTTTGCCCGTCGCCGGATCGACCTGCGCCAGATGGTCGGTTCCCATATCGGCCACCAGCACCGTGCCGTTCAGCCACAGCACGCCGGCGGGGGTCTTGCCCACCGGGACCGTCCATTTCTCGGTCAGCGTGCGCAGGTCGAACGCCACCAGCTTGTCGCTGTCCTGCAAACTCACGAACACCGTCGAAGAATCCGGCGAATACGCCAGATGGCTCGGTGTCGCGACCACCGGGAAGCGCTTGAGCAGTTTCATGCTGGCGGCGTCATAGACATCCACCTGGTTGCGCAGCAGGCCGTTCACGGTCAGCAGCTTGCCGTCCGGGCTGAACTGGAACTGGTAGGGATCGGCGATGGGAATCCGCTTCTGCACCGCTCCGTTACTGGGATCGAGGAACATCATCTGGTTCCCCGCCGTGTCGCCCACAAGCAGGCTTTGGCCGTCAGGACTGAGGATCAGATGGTGCGGCTCCCGCAACGTCGGGATGCGCCCGACCTCTTTCTGCGTGCCCATGTCAATCACGCTGATCGATGGGCCGCGGGAATTGACGATGAACGCGATGCCGCCGGCCCTGGCTGGGCTGATCCAGGCTGGGCTGATCCCGGCTAGGCTGATCATCGACAGTGCGCAGAAAAACCAAAGGAAAACGCGCCGCATGGCCAAACTTACTCCGGCTGACTGGCGCCGTTCCCTACGCCACAAGCCTCGAACCGGGCAAGGCTATTCGCGGTTGGCCCCAGGGGCGGCCCCAGGGTTGGCCCCAGTGCGCGTCCCGCTCGCCGCGCGCAAACACGGCGGTGGCAAAGGCGAACATCACGCAGGCGGGGGTCGAAATCAGCACATTGTCGGTGGTGGCCAGGCCGGCGTACGCAACGAACACGAGCCGCATGATCCGGCGGTCTGACGGACATAACGGGCGCGTATGGACGAAAACCCAGCCGGCGAACAGCCCAACGAGAAGTGCCGAGCCGCACATGCCGCCTTCGACGCCGATCCGAAGGTACTCGTTATGAGCGGCCCAGGTGTGCATCAGTTGGACGATATCGCTTTGACGCGGGATCACTGAATTTGCCGAACCGATGCCCCAGCCGAACCAGGGTGACAGCGAAGCGGCCTCCTCGAACTTCGGCCACAGCCGTCCGCGGCCACTCAGGTTGGTGGCCTCGGTGGCGACGACCTTGAACAGCCGGACATCCCCCAGAACCCCGGCAAGGAGCGCCAGCACCGGCAGCAGCGCCAGCACCGCCAGCACCAGCACAAGTCTGTCACGCACGGCGAAGGCGGTCGACCGGACGGAGACCAGACAGAGCGCGCTCACCGCAACAGCAAAGAACACCGGCGTGCGGGCGCCCGTGAGCAGCAGGATCAGGCCGTTGGCGACCAGCAGCATCAGGTCGCCGCGCCTACCCTCTCGATAGAGCTGGATCAGACAGGCGTAGATCGCCGGCAGGCAGACATTGCCCAGGAAGGCCGGGTGACCAAGCCCGGCAAGACGCGCACCCCCGCTTTCGACGAAAAGCGGCCTGATACCAGCGGCGGTCAGCGGCAGGCAGGCCAACACGGCAACCACCGGAATCCATTTCGTCGCCCGGATGATCGCATCAGGCCAGGAGCGCGGAACGCGGCAGAAGCAGAAGGCGAACGGGGTTATCGATCCGATCGCCGAACGCAGGCTTTCCCAGGTGGTCAGGCCGGGATACAGGCCATGCACGAAGCCTGCCGCCAGCATGGCCAGAAACGCCCAGGCCGGGCAGAGCAGATCGAGCTTCGGGCCGTATCGGACGGCACATAGCAGGGCAAGGCCGATCTCGCTGCCTTTCACCACGGCGATGATAGGCTGATAGGCATCTCCGCCGAGGACGTCACCGAGCGCCATTTCCAGGCTCATGCCAGCGACCGTCAGCCAGACCACGCAGAACGGGACGGGAAAACGCAGCGCGAGGAAGGCGATCCCGCCGACCACGGCCGCCGCCAGCAGCAGCCCGAACACAGGCGGGGCAACCAGCCCGCACGCGAGCGTCGCCGCCAGCAGCGCGGCGGCAGCGGCAAGGATCGAGGTATCGGGGTGATCGAGGATCGCGCGCATGCCGCCCCGGTATGCCCAGGAAAGATGAACAAATGGTTGATGGCCTGCGCTAAGTCAGTGCAGGTTCCACGCTGATAACCAACCCGCGCTCCGGCCATCCCCTTCGACCCGACGTAACGCCCGTCCACGCCTTAGTCTTGTGCGCCCAAAACGCTTGAACGGAGGGCCTCTGCCCACAAACGTTGAATAGCTGTTCCGCCGAGGTTCGCCCCCTCGTTTCGCTCGTTCGGCCGCCCTCCCGCGCCGGCAGTTCTTGGTACTGTGAAGCACCGACCTGTAAGGTGCAAAGCGTTCCGAACCATAAGCATCGCGCCCATGAACATCGTCCAAACCGTCCTGATCGTTCCTGTGGTGGTCCTGCTGCACTACTGCTCACCGATGCCAGCACTGAATGTCTTGCCCTCATTCGGCGGGACCACCGAAACGCACGACATCGTCTATGCCGCCGGCCCCCGCCACAGGCTCGACCTGTATGTGCCGCGCCCGCTCGCCGCCGCCGCCCCGGTGGTGGTTTTCTTCTACGGCGGCGGCTGGCAAATGGGACAGAAGGACTGGTACCGCTTCGTCGGACAGGGCCTGGTCACGCACGGCATTCTGGCCGTGATCCCCGATTACCGCCTGTATCCGGAGGTCCGGTTCCCGGCGTTCATGGAGGATGCAGCCCAAGCCGTGGCATGGGCACGGGCGAACGCGGCACGGTTTGGCGGCGATCCGCACCGGCTGTTCCTGATGGGCCACTCGGCCGGCGCGCAGATCGCAACCCTGCTGGCCTTCGACGCCGGCTACCTGCAGGCCGTCGGCCTGTCGCCGCATGATGTGTGCGGTGTCATTGGCATGGCAGGGCCTTACGACTTTCTGCCGCTCGCTACCGAGACCATGAAAGCCATCTTCGGGCAGGCAGCGGACCTGTCGCGCACCCAGCCGATCAACTCCGTCGCGCCGGGCGCGCCGCCGGCACTGCTGTTGGCCGGCACCTGGGACAGTCTGGTCGACCCGGGCAACACCGCCAGGATGGTGTCCAGATTACGATCGGTCGGGGACGCAGTCGATGTTGGCCTGTATGATGGCCTGACCCACACCGCGCTGATCGAGAGCATCGCGGCGCCGCTATCCTTCCTGTCGCCGGCGCGCAAAGACACGCTGGGCTTCATCGCGGCACATGGCGCATGCACCCGGTGACCCCGGAAGTCTGCTCCGACCGCCGCAGCCACCGCTCGGGTTTCCCCCTGGCGTGAACCTGCCCTATGCTGGCAGGAACAAACGGAGGAAGAACCCATGAGCGAGATACGCGTCGTCGCCACCGGCCTGCGCTTTCCCGAAGGCCCTGTCGCCATGAAAGACGGCTCGGTCGTGCTGGTGGAAATCGAGCGGAAGACCGTCACCCGCGTCTTGTCCGACGGCCGGACGGAGGTTGTCGCCCATACCGGCGGCGGTCCGAACGGGTTGGCAGTGGGTCCGGACGGCGCATTCTACGTCTGCAACAACGGCGGGTTCCAGTGGCGGACCGAAATGAACATGCTGCGCCCGGCGGGTCCGGCTACGGATTACACCGGCGGACGGATCGAGCGGATCGATCCGGTCTCCCGCAAGGTGACCGTGCTTTACGACCGATGCGGGTCGCATAAGCTGCTCGGACCGAACGATATCGTGTTCGACGGGCTGGGCGGATTCTATTTCACCGATCTGGGCAAGGCGCGGGCGCGCGATCGCGACTGGGGCGGGGTATATTACGCGCTGGCAGACGGATCGCATATCACGGAAATCGTGCATCCCGTTCTCACGCCAAACGGGATTGGCCTGTCGCCGGATGGCAAGACCCTGTACGTCGCCGAAACCGAGACTGCCCGGCTGTGGGCGTGGGACGTGCTGGCGCCGGGCGTCCTGGGAAAAGCGCCGTTCCCCTCGCCGCATGGCGGGCGGCTGATGGTCGGACTGGGCGGATTCCAGCGCTTCGACAGCCTGGCGGTGGATGGCGCCGGAAATGTCTGTGTGGCGACGCTGGTGAACGGGTCGGTCAGCGTGGTGGCGCCCGCAGGCGGGCTGCTGCGGCAGATTGCGATGCCGGACATGTTCTGCACCAATATCTGCTTCGGCGGCCCGGATCTTCGCACCGCCTACATCACGCTGTCCGGAACCGGCCAACTCGTTTCGATGGCGTGGGACGGTCCCGGGTTGCCTCTGGCGCATGAGGCGTAACCGCGACGAAGTCATGCCGACAAGCAATCGAGCCGGCGTAAATCGCGCCGCAATATGCCCTACCTGTCATGGCCGGGCTCCTGTGAGATTTTCTGTCAACCGGTCATTAGTTGTTCCTTCAAAAGTCCGGTTCCAAGGGCAATGCCCTTGGCGGGTCCAGGGCAGAGCCTGGCCTTGCTTGACTTAACGTGGTGTGCGGCTCGGACGGCATGCCGCGAACCGGTTTCAGATGCTCGATGACATTTTCGAAGCCGACCATCTGGAACGTGTCGATGCCGAACGCGATCGACCCCGTTCTGGCCGCATGGCGCATCAGAGATATTTGCCGCAATAGACCCCGATCTCGAACAACGCGCCGGGGATCCCGCTTCCGGAGCAGATGCTTTGCCTCCGGACGCTTCCGCGACAGCCATCCTCCATGCCTTTTCAGAAGTCGTTACGAAATAATTACGTTACTCACGGAGCCAGCGGCAGGATTTTTGGTCATCGGGTCGGACGGACGCGCCCGAACTTGTGGTCCGCGCCCTGGGCCGAGGGGTTGGCCAGGGGGGCTGGCGCCGTCCGGCCAGCCTCGATAACGTTCGTGCCAGGAGGATTTTCAATGGCTGATCCTGACCTGGTGACCCTGTGGGAGGCTCATTGCCGCTACGAGTTCGAGACGCGGGATGTCGATGCCACAATGGCAACGATGGTCGCGGAGCCCTATGTCAACCATATCCCCACGATGACGGGGGGCGTCGGCCACGATGCGCTCAAGCGGTTCTACGCCAACCATTTCATCGGCGCGAACCCGCCGGACTTCGCCATGAGCCCGGTGAGCCGCACGGTCGGAACCGACCGCGTTGTCGACGAGTTCGTCCTGCGTTTCACCCACACGACGGAAATCGACTGGATGTTGCCCGGCGTTGCGCCGACCGGGCGGCGGGTCGAAATCCCGATGATAGCGATCGTGCAGTTCCAGGGCGACAAGCTGGTGCATGAGCACATTTACTGGGACCAGGCGTCCGTCCTGGTGCAGATCGGGCTGCTGGATCCGACGGGCCTGCCGGTGGTCGGCGCCGAGCAGGCACGCAAGGTCATCGACAAGACATTGCCAAGCAATACGTTGCTGCGACGGAAGTAACCGCTGGCCGGCGGACCGAAGCCGGACAAGACGGGCAGGATGGCCGGTGCTTAAGTCACGACCGGCCAGTGACCGATTGTGTCAGACCAAGAAGGACTTGTGGCAGCACAAGTGGTGCGCCGCTGATCACTCCGGTTTCGCTGTTTTTGTCTGTTGGCAATAATTGACTTGCCTTCATGATTGAACCTCCTACAATCGCACGTGTCAAGCACACGTGACTTGTTTGTAAGATGCAGCTACATCTGCACGGGGAGGGGGAAGCAAAGTGGTGCTGCTGCGCGACAGCGTCTACCAGGCCATTCGAAGTTCGATCCTGACGTGTGAGTTCCGCCCCGGCCAGGAACTGCGAGAACAGTTACTGGCCGAGCGATATCGTGTCAGTCGATCTCCGATCCGGGACTCCTTGCTTCGTCTGGAACAGGAAAACCTGGTGACGGTGCTGCCTCGGCAGGGGTACCGGGTCAATCCGATCTCGCTCTCCGATGCCGAGGACATCTTAGGCTTTCGCATGCTCATCCAACCAGCCTGTGCCGCGCGCGCGGCGCGCCGTGATGATGTCACCGTCGGTGCACTTGACCGCTTCCGCGGCTACGTTGACGACGGAAGCACAAAAAACAATTATATCGACTATAACCGAGCGTTCCACGGCGCCGTGGCCGACATGTCGGGCAACGCCCGTATGGCCGCTGTCGAGCACGCTTTGGCCGAGGAGTTCGATCGCCTGGTGCGCTTTAGTCATCACTACCATCAACTGATCAAGATCGATGAGATGATCCACGAGCACGAAGCGATGATCGACGCGATCCAGGCCCACGATGTCGACCGCGCGTGCCGGCTTGCGTATCAGCACGCGGAGCATGGGCGGCTACGCATACTCGTCGCCTTCAGGCCGGGCGGCAAGACGTCAGACGATCTGATCGAGCCCGCACCTGACAGCGCAGACGACCCAACCTCCGACAGCGGTGAGGTGCCGTAGTTCGTGAGCAGATCGGCCGTATAGTTTTGAATGGCAACACAGCCGGCGTCCCACGGGCCGTGTTCCGCGAAACCGCCTGATAACAGGCCGATCGTCCTGATGCCGGTCTTGCCGGCGGCGCCTGCATCACGCAACTGGGCCGCGCTGCGATGATGCCTCAATCGGCCGGCAGCGCCTTCAGCTCAGCCAGGAACGGCGAAACGCGGGCCAGATTCTGGTATAGCTGATCAGGATCGTTGTAGAGCCAGACGGTCGCCGGGCCGCAGATCATCACATTATCCGGCCGTCCATAGACCAAAGCGATCTGATCCGGCGAGAGGTCATCCACCACGATGAACCGATAAGCGGGCCGCCGTGATCCGTCGTGGATATCATGGTTGAACCAAAGCATGTCGTTGCCCCACACATAGGCGGCGCCGGCTTTGGTAATCTGCTCGACCTGAACCTCCCAGTTGCTCGCTGCGCTGATCGTGCGGGCGCCCCAGTAGTCAGCCAGACCGGCCCGCAGGCCGGATTTTTGCAGGCAAGAAGCGACCGGCGATTCCCAGACGAACAGCTTCGGCGCGTGCAAGCCCTGTGCAAGATCCCACAGTGCAAGGCCGGCGATGATCCCGGCCACCGGCAGATGCAGCAAGGAAGGGGATCGTTCGCCGAACCTCGTTAGCACCGCCGCGGTCAGAATGACGGTCCACCAGAACAACGGAAGCGCGTATCGGTAGGACCAAACGTCCTGATAATAGATGATCGTGACTGCGAGGCAGCCGAGAACGCTGGTCGCGCCGAACACCTACCAGAAACTTCCAAGCCAGCCGCGCAAGCCACGCTGCCGGATGTCGCAGCCCAGCAGCAGCACAAGTCCAAGAACGACAATGGTGATACCGGGATGACCCACTGATCCACCGGCGAGGCTGCCCAGATGTTCTGGTATCGAAGCCAGCGAGGGCCACGGCATGGCCTCACGGAACAGCCGTTGTGCCAACAGCCAGCCCACAGCCGCGCCGCCCCAGGCACCGGCCAGAAGCTGGCGGGACGTGTTTCGCCCCACGACACCAACCGAAAGATTGGCAAGAATGGCCGCGGTCAGAGGAACCAGCAGGCCGGCCAGACAGATCGGATCTGAAACCGCCGCCGCGCAGCAGAAAATCCAGAGTGCAAGCGCTTTCGGCGTTACCGCCTGTTCGACGTTCCGGCCAGGCACCGAGGCCGCGGTCAGCGCGAGCAGAAACGAACCTCCATGCGTGAAGGGAAGGAGAATCAGAAGATACGGAAACAAGTAGCCTTTGTTATCCATCGCCGTTGCGAACCGCGGGAATCCAGCCGCGGCCCCCACCATGAACACCAGGCACGGCAGCAGAAACGACAGCGCGGCCACCTCGAACGTTGCCCGTGCGAGGCGAACTGTGACCCAGGTGCCGATCGCCAGCAGCCAGCCGGCCACCACGAAGATCCAAACCGTCAGCGCGAGGCGCCAGCTTCCCGTAAGGATCTGAACAGGTGCGTAGATCACTAGATCGGGAACGAAGCTGGGAAGGCGCGCCTGTTGAAAATTCGACCATGCATAGCTGTGGTGCAGCACATCCCACACGAAGGCGGCAGGCAACAGCGAATCCGACGAAATCAGGAACGCGGGCTCGTTCCAGAAAAGCACAGACAGCAAAATGGCGGCGACAAACAAGAGCACCGCGATGGCAAGTCTCGGGCGGACTATCATATCGGGGTCAGCAACCTGCCGGGATGAACGATTGAAGCGTTTGCAAGCTGACGCCCCTCAGGCGTTGCCCAGACCAACCGTTCCGGTCTCAGGACGAGCGAGCCATGACCGGGGTTTATCCGAAACGAACTCCCGTTGCACGGGCAAATAATACCAGTCGGCGTGAACGCTTATACCGCGAGGCAACGAATCGCAGAGCCGCCGAGCCGGGCAAGCGAATTTTGGCGCCAATCCGCAGGCGCAATGAGATGTGAGCATCCCATAGGCGTTTACGCTGACTGGTAAGCGCGCAGGGTTGCCAAGGGGAGGCGGCATGCGGCTGCGCGCAAACTCAATAAGGTACCAACCGGCCGGCCGTCGAGTGAAGAGTCGGTCTTTCGGCCGGTTGGTATAACAAGGGGCAAGCGGTCATCCCGCTCACCCCTTCCTCTCGGCTAGACGCCGTCAGGCCGCCTTGGCCATCCCGCGCAGCACGTATTGCAGGATCCCGCCGTGCTGGTAGTAGGCGACCTCGTCCACCGTATCGATCCGGCAAATCACTGGCACCGTATCGACCTTGGCGTTGGCGCGATGGATGACCAGTGACAGCTCCATCCGCGGCGTGATCGTGTCCAGCCCGGTGATGTCGATAATCTCGTCCCCGACGATGCCCAGCGACTTGCGGTCGGTGCCTTCCTTGAACACCAGCGGCAAGACACCCATGCCGACGAGGTTCGAGCGGTGGATGCGCTCAAAGCTCTCGACGATCACCGCCTTGACGCCCAGCAGCATGGTGCCCTTCGCCGCCCAGTCGCGCGACGACCCGGTGCCGTATTCCTTGCCGCCAAAGATCACCAGCGGCACGCCTTCCTTCTTGTAGAGCATGGCGGCATCGTAAATCGGCATCTCCTTGCCGTCCGGCAGATGCTTCGTCATACCGCCTTCGACGTTCTTCAGCATCTCGTTGCGGATGCGGATGTTGGCGAAGGTGCCCCGCATCATGATCTCATGATTGCCGCGCCGCGCGCCGTAGCTGTTGAAGTTGGCCTGCGTCACCTGCCGCTCCAGCAGATAGTCGCCCGCCGGCGAGGTCTTCCGGATCGATCCCGCCGGGCTGATATGGTCGGTGGTGATGCTGTCACCGAGTTCGGCCAGCACCCGCGCGCCGGTGATGTCGCCCACCGGTGCCGGGTCCATGGTGATACCCTCGAAGTAAGGCGGGTTCTTGACGTAAGTGGATCCATCCGACCACCGGTAGGTCGCATTGTCGCCCTCGACCTCGATCGCCTGCCACTGCTTCGGACCCTTGAACACCTCGCCATACCGCTTCAGGAACTGATCGCGGGACAGGCTCGTGGCAATAACGTCGGCAATCTCCTTGTTCGTGACCTTGCCAAGCAGGGCGTAGGCGACGACCAGCGGCGGCGACGCCAGATAGTTGGCGCGCACATTGGCGTGGACGCGGCCCTCGAAATTGCGGTTGCCGGAGATCACGGCCGCGCCCACAAGCTTGTTGTCCTCAATGGCATCTACGATCGCGTCATCCAGCGGGCCGGAGTTGCCGATGCAGGTCGTGCACCCATAGCCCACCGTCTCGAACCCGATCGCGTCCAGATCTGCGGTCAGCCCGGACTTATCCAGATATTCCGTAACCACCTGCGATCCCGGCGCCAGCGAGGTCTTCACCCACGGCTTCGGCTTCAGCCCCTTGGCGTGCGCCTTGCGCGCAACCAGGCCGGCCGCGACCAGAACCGACGGGTTGGAGGTATTGGTGCAGGACGTGATCGCGGCAATCACCACGTCGCCGTGGGTCAGTTCGTAGTTCTTGCCCGCGACCTTGACCGATTTTCCGACATCAGTGGGCGGCACGCCGAGGCCCTTGGTCAGGTCGGCCTTGAAGCTCGACGAAATATCCTTCAGGAGCACGCGATCCTGCGGCCGCTTCGGTCCCGCCATGCTCGGCTGGACCGTCGACAGATCCAGTTCCAGCGTGTCGGTAAAGATCGGGTCGGGCCGCCCGGGCTCGTTGAACATGCCCTGAGCCTTCAGATACGCCTCGACCAGGGCAATGCGATGGGTGTCCCGACCGGACAGGCGCAGATAGTCCAGCGCGACCTTGTCCACCGGGAAGAACCCGCAGGTGGCCCCGTATTCGGGCGCCATGTTGCCGATCGTCGCGCGGTCCGGCAGCCCGAGAGAGTCGAGCCCAGGCCCAAAAAATTCAACGAATTTGCCCACCACGCCCTTCTTGCGCAGCATCTGCGTCACCGTCAGCACCAGGTCGGTGGCGGTCACGCCCTCGGGCGTCTTGCCGGTCAGGCGGAAGCCGATCACGTCCGGGATGAGCATGGCGATCGGCTGCCCAAGCATCGCGGCCTCGGCCTCGATGCCGCCGACGCCCCAGCCGAGGATGCCGAGCCCATTGACCATCGTGGTGTGGCTGTCGGTGCCATAAAGCGTGTCGGGATAAGCGAACGTCGTCCCGCCATTGGCGGACGTCCAGACGCACTGACCCAGATATTCCAGGTTCACCTGATGGCAGATGCCGGTGCCGGGCGGCACCACTCGGAAGTTGTCGAACGCGTCCTGCCCCCAGCGAAGGAATTTGTAACGCTCACCGTTCCGCTCGAATTCTAAGTCGACATTCTTCTGCAAGGCGTCAGCCGAACCGAACGCGTCAACCATAACGGAGTGGTCGATGACCAGGTCGACCGGGATCAGCGGATTGACCTTGGCCGGATTGCCGCCCAGCCGGGTAATGCCATCGCGCATCGCCGCCAGATCAACCACACCGGGAACCCCCGTAAAATCCTGCATCAGGATGCGGGCCGGCTTGAACGGCACTTCCTTGGACGACGAAGCCTTCTCCAGCCAGCCGACAATGGCCTTCGCATCATCGGTCTTGTAGCTTCGGCCGTCCTCGAACCGCAGCGCGTTCTCCAGCAGGACCTTGAGGCTGACCGGCAGCCGGGAAATGTCACCCAGGGTCTTGGCCGCTTCCGGCAGCGAGAAATAATCGTATGACTTGCCCTCGACCGTGAGGGTCCGGCGGGTTTTCAGGGTATCGTGTCCAACTGCGGTCATGCGCCCATTCGCCCCGGTTCGCGGGGTGCCTTCCGTTAAGGCGGCGTGGGGATGGAGTGCACGCCGCGGATGAAATATTCACGACGCCGGGCTTTAACCACACTGGCCGGTGAACGTCCATCGGGCGCGACGCAGGGGAACAACGTGCTGGCGGCAGAGAACGTGGCTGTGTTCCGCGGCGAGAGGCTCGTCTTCCGCGACCTCGGGTTTCGGCTCGCGGTTGGCGGCGCGCTGGTGCTCGCGGGGCCGAACGGGTCCGGCAAATCCACGCTGCTGCGCCTGCTCGCGGGGCTGGTCCGGCCCGTCGCGGGACGCGTGCTGTGGGATGGCGAGGACGCGTTCTCCGACATCGCCGGCCACGGGCGGCGGGTCACCTATGTCGGGCACCAGGATGCGGTGAAACCGGGTCTGACCGTGACCGAGAACCTGCGTTTCGCCGCTGCCGTGTCCGGCCGTCCTATCGCGGCGGCCCTGGCCGCGGTGGGGCTGGAGGCGCTGGCCGACCTGCCGGCCCGGATGCTGTCGGCGGGCCAGAAACGGCGACTGGCGCTGTCCCGGCTGGTGCTTTCAGCCGCACCGCTCTGGCTGCTGGACGAACCGACGCTCGGGCTGGATACCGGATCGATCGAGCGGTTCGGCGGCTTGCTGGCGGCCCATCGAAACGCCGGCGGGATGGTCGTCGCGGCGACGCACGTGCCGCTGCCGCTGCCGGATGCAGCCGAACTGCGGCTGGGCTGATGCCGGTGCGTGGGCCGATATCGCTGTTCTGGGCCGTATTGTCGCGCGACCTGCGACTTTCCCTGCGGCACGGCGCGGACACACTCGCGGCACTGCTGTTCTTCCTGGTCACGGCGTCGCTGTTCCCGCTGGCCATCGGCCCGGCCCCGGACACACTGGGCCGGATCGCGCCAGGGATCGTCTGGGTGTGCGCGCTGCTGGCCGCCCTGCTCCCGCTCGACCGCCTGTTCGGCGCGGATCTGGAGGACGGGTCGCTCGATCTGCTGCTGCTGTCCGGGCTGCCCGCGTTCGGCATCGCCGCGGCGAAGGCTTTTTCCCATTGGCTGGTGACCGGAGTGCCGCTGCTGCTGGCCGCCGGACCGGTCGCGGTGATGCTACGGATGCCCGAGGACGGGATACCGGCCCTGCTGCTGGGCCTGCTGCTGGGAAGCTTCCTCCTGTCCCTGTTCGGCACCATGGGCGCCTCGATCGTGCTCGGCGCTCGACGCGGCGGGGTGCTGCTGCCGCTGCTGGTGCTGCCGCTAGTCACGCCGGTGCTGATCTTCGGCGCGGCCGCGGCGGACGCGGCGGCGGGCGGCTTCTCCCCGCGGCCGCATCTGCTGCTGCTGGGCGCAATGCTGGCGGCGGCGCTGCCGCTGTGCCCGCTCGCGGCCGGGGCCGGGTTGCGGGCGGCGGTGGAGTGACAGGGGGTGCCCTCAGGTCGCCTTGGGCTGGACGACCCTGTTGATGTGCTCGCCATAGTGAACGATCGCCGTTGACACGTCGTATGCCCGCTGCAAGTTCAGCCAGAGCTGCGGCGTGGTGCCGAAATAGCGGGACAGCCGCAGCGCCGTATCCGGGGTGACAGCCCGTGGTTTCACGGCGGCAATGATTTCCGTGATCCGGTTGACGGGCACATCGAGGGCACGCGCCAACGCGCTGGCGCTCATGCCATACGGAACCATGAAGTCCTCGCGGAGGATTTTGCCTGGGTGAGTGGTGATGCGGGTCATCGTCGCGCCTGTCGGGGTTAGGCGACGCCCAAAAACAAGCGAGTCGGCTGAGATCGCCCACCGCAACATGCCCCCCGGGTGTCATGGCCGGCCTTGGCCCGGCCACCCACGACGTGCCGGCGCCTGAGTATCGAAAGGCAGATTTCCACTTCGGCCGGCCCGGCCGGGGTCAATACAAAGGATATTCGCCATTTGTCATCGATCCGGATGCTATTCTGCCCTGCCCGGTCGTGTCTCAGAGCCTCCAGCCTGTTGCCCGGCGGGGGGGGGCGAAGGCCACTCAAACGCCGCGGCCGCGTCGAGGTAATCCGGCTTCCGCATCGCGACGGCAGCGATGTTGCGGAACCGCCTGTTGCCGCCCGTCTCGAAGAGCTGCTGGGTGTCGCGGCATGCAAATGACTGGATAGCCATCGAGTGCTCTATATTAGGTCTTATAATTATGGAGGCTGTCGGGATGGTGCCGAAAGCTGGCTTTCAATCGATGGGAGGATGGGTCGAGGGTTGGTGAGGTCTGGTCTCGACGCGATCACGGCGACGGAGGATTCGCGGTCGGACGCTCCAGTCCGGCGGCGGTTCGCGAAAGCATCAATACTCTTTGAACCAGAACGTAGGAAATCCAGGAAATCAAGATTCTTGTACTTGCAGGTCTCGCAAATGCTCAACAAAACTAGATAGTCACGAAGGCCGTCCTCTGTGGTTGTCCCATCTATGACTTGACGAAGCATCGCAAATGCCTTAACGGCATGTTCAGCGTTATTATTGTTCCACGGCACATCATCAAAATTCAAAAATGTGAACAAGGAATCACGGTTCTTCCGCAACCGCTCCACAATTTTTCTCGCGGCTTCGCCGGAGCTAAATTCACTATCGAGGCGCTTGTAGAAGCGATCGACGAAAATTCTGTGCTTACCTAGAAAACGCTTCCTCAAGCCACGCCGATCCACCGTCTCTATGATCGGCTTTAGCAAAGTGCACGGGCCGGAGGTAATCGCCACTCGAGGCCGATTGTAATCGCCACCTGAGGCCGGTCGAAACCGCCACCTGAGGCCGGTGAATTCGCCAGTCTGCTGGTGGAGGGAGCCGCCGCTGA
>JBEKLE010000134.1:0-13975 GCA_050010355.1 Rhodopila sp.
ACCACGGTTATCGGGACGCCTGGTCAGGCAAGCTACGTCGCCGCCAACCGGATGCTGGAGGCACTGGCCGAACGCCGGCATGCGGCGGGTCTGCCAGCCCTGGCAGTGCAATGGGGGCCGATCGGTGACGCCGGCTATCTGGCCCGCGAAACGCGGGTGAGCGAGATGCTCGCCGCGATGCTTGGCTCGCCCCACCTGCGCTCGGATCTCGCCCTGGAGGCGCTGCCGGCGTTGCTCGCCGCCGGCCGGCCCGTTGTCGGCCTGGCCGATGTCGCCTGGGGCGAATTGCGCGGGCGGCTGCCCGGGCTTGCCGGTTCCTTCTGGGCCGAAATGCCGGTACGCGATCGCGACAGCTCTGCCGGCCAGTCGCTGAGCACGCGCCTCGCGCACATGACACCGGCCGAAGCGGTCACGGCAGCGCAGGATGTGCTTGTTGAGGAGATCGCCCGGATACTCCAGCAGCCCGTCGGCACCATCAGCGTCAACCAGCCATTGCAGGAGTTCGGTGTCGATTCGCTCATGGCGGTCGAACTGCAACGGGCGCTTGAGGTTCGGCTTGGGATGCAGATCCCGCTGATGGTCATGACCGGCGCGACCACCCTGAGTGTCATCGCCGCGAGGCTGTTGAAAACCATGGACCGGCACAAGACGCCTGAAATCGACGACGGGGTGGCTGCCTCCATCATGCGCCACGAGGCCGCCGAGCCCCAGGAAGCTGCCGTGCTCTCCGTTCCGCTGGCCGTTCCGCTGACCCAGGTATGAGTCTGCGCGGCAAAGCCTTCGGCCTCTCGCAGGAGGCGAAGTCTCAGCTTCTGGAACGGCTGGTGAACCGGCGTGGGACGCAGCCGCCGGCGGCCGATGCGAAGCCTGTCCGGCCGGCTAGGCCGCCGCTGGGCGATCCGCAGGAGCGCGAGGAACTGCACCGGGTTCGCAAAGCCGGGGCGATCCTGGCGATCGAGAACCCGTTCTTCCGCTCCCACGACGGCATCGCCGCGGCCGAAACCACCATCGAAGGCCGCCGGCTGCTCAATCTCGTCTCCTACAACTACCTGGGACTGAACGGGCACCCGCGCGTCGCCGCCGCCGCCAAGCAGGCGATCGATCAATACGGCACCTCGGTCTCGGCCAGCCGGATCGTTTCCGGCGACCGGCCGGTCCACAGAGCACTGGAAGCCGCGCTGGCGGCGCTGCACGGGACCGAGGACTGCCTGGTCATGGTCAGCGGCCATGCGACGAACGTCACCGTGATCGGTCATCTGGTGGGACCCGGCGACGCGATCATCCATGACCAGCTTTCACATAACAGCATCGTCCAGGGTGCGAAGCTGTCGGGCGCGCAGCGTGTCCAGTTCGCGCACAACGATGTCGGGCTGCTGCAACGGGCACTCCGTTCGGTCCGGGGACGCGTCAAGCGCGTTCTGGTCGCGATCGAAGGTCACTACAGTATGGACGGCGACGTGCCCGATCTGGCGGCGATGATCGAGACGGTGCGCCAGAACGACGCCTATCTGATGGTGGACGAAGCCCATTCCGTCGGCGTGCTGGGCGCCACTGGGCGCGGTCTCGCCGAACATTGCGGGGTCAATCCGGCTGGCGTGGACATCTGGATGGGGACGCTAAGCAAGACGCTGTCCGGTTGTGGCGGCTATATCGCTGCGTCGCATGATCTCGTGGAGTATTTGCGCTATTCGGCGCCCGGCTTTGTCTATTCCGTCGGCCTGGCGCCGCCGCTCGCCGCCGCCTCGCTGGCCTCACTGGAGGTGATGCGCGAGGAACCGTGGCGCGTGCAAAAGCTCAATGCCAATGCGCGTCTTTTCCTGCAGGAGGCGCAGGCAGCCGGATTGAACACCGGCAATTCCGTTGGTGCCGCGATCGTGCCGATTATCCTGGGGAGTTCGATCCGAGCGGCACGGGTCGCCGACCTGTTGTTCCGGCGTGGTATCAACGTCCAGCCGATTCTTCATCCCGCCGTTGCCGAACGCTCCGCGCGGTTGCGCTTCTTCCTCTCGTCATTGCACATGCCGGAGCAGATACGCACCGCGGTCGCCGAAACAGTCCTGGCGATAGCCGACGTGGAAAAGATGAAGGTCGACATGAACGCGCTCGCGCTGCTGCTCAGCCGGAGCTGACTGCATCGAAAGTGGCTCTTGGGCGTCGCTTCCAGGTCATGGCGACGGCTGACGTCGGCATGTGCCCGGCGATCGCCACCAGCCGCTCGGAAGACAGAAGCACGTCGGATGTTTAGTTGACACGCTTAGTGGACCATGTTCCACTAAACAGGTCGTGGTCTTTCCTGCGATAGCATCCGGCTGCGGCGTCCCGACTATACACAGGCAAAATGCCGGTCCGCAAAGCCGGGCCGCAAGGGAGGGATGGAACAATGTTAGGTCGCATTTCCACTGCTGTTGTGGCCGCCGCGACGGTCATCGGCACGATCGCCGCGCCATCAGCGCCAGCGCTCGCACAAGGTAAATCACTGACGCTGTGCTGGGCGGCATGGGACCCGGCAAACGCACTCGTAGAACTGAGCAAGGACTTTACCGCCGAGTCCGGGATCGAAATGAAGTATGAATTCGTCCCCTGGACCAGCTACGCGGACCGGTTCCTGAACGAACTCAACTCGAAAAGCCAGTTGTGCGATCTGATCATCGGCGACAGCCAGTGGATCGGCGGCGCCGCGGAAAACGGCCAGTACGTCAAGCTGAATGACTTCTTCGCCAAGGAAGGCATCAGCATGGACGACTTCATGCCGGCGACGGTTCTCGGTTATTCTGAATGGCCGAAGAACACCCCGAATTACTGGGCACTCCCCGCCATGGCCGACGCGGTCGGCTGGACCTACCGCAAGGACTGGTTCGCCAGGCCCGATCTGCAGGCCGAATTCAGGAAGAAGTACAGCCGCGACCTGGCACCGCCAAAGACCTACGACGAACTGCATGACATCGCGCTGTTCTTCCAGGGCCGCGAGATCGACGGCAAAAAGGTCTACGGGGCCTACATCTTTACCGAACGTGGCTCCGAGGGCATCACGATGGGTGTCACCAACGTTCTGTATGACTGGGGATTCAAGTACGAGGACCCGAAGAAGCCATACGCCATGCAGGGTTTCGTCAATTCGCCCGAAGCCGTAAAAGGTCTTGAGTTCTACAAGGAACTCTACAAATGCTGCACCGCACCGGGCATGACCAATGCTTATATGCAGGAAGGTCTTGACGCCTTCAAGTCCGGCCAGGTGGCGATGCAGATGAACTGGTTCGCCTTCTTCCCTGGCCTGTACAAGGACCCCAACGTCGGCGGCGACAAGATCGGCTTCTTCGCCAATCCCGCGGAGAAGTATCACGCGACCCAGCTTGGCGGACAGGGTATCTCCGTCGTGTCTTATTCCACCAAGCGTGACGACGCGTTACAGTACATCAAGTGGTTCGCACAGCGTGCCGTCCAGCAGAAATGGTGGGAGCTTGGCGGCTACTCCGCGGCCAAGTCTGTCGTGAACGCTCCCGGATTCAAGACCAGCGCGCCGTTCGCCCCGGACTTCCTCGAATCGATGTCCATCGTTGTCGATTTCTGGGCAGAGCCAGCCTACGCGGAACTTCTGCTCGACATGCAGAAGCGCGTCCACGACTACGTTGTCGCCGGCAAGGGTTCGGCGAAGGACGCCCTCGATCTGCTCGTCGTAGACTGGACCAAGGTCTTCAAGGAAGAAGGCAAGATCGATTAGACCGCGCGGGGACATCGGAGCGGCGTCTGAAAGCGTACAGCGATGGACGACATCACCGAGACTTCGCTGACCGGCCGCCTGGCGAGCGCCACCCCTTTTGCCATCGCCAGGCCGTTACGCGGGCTGTCGGACCGCGCCGTGGCATGGCTGTTCATCACCCCGACGATTCTCGTTCTGCTGGCGATCAACGTCTTCCCGTTGATCTGGACAATCCGCCTGTCTTTCACCGGATATCGCGCGAACCGCCCCAATGCACCGCTCCATTGGCTCGGTCTCGACCAGTACTACGACATTCTGCATGACCCCGACGTCTGGGCCGCGATGCAGGTCACCGCACGGTTCGTCGTCGCCACCATCACGATCGAGACGTGCCTCGGCTTCCTGCTCGCCTACCTGATCGACCGCAAGTTCCGCGGCCACGGTTTCTGGACCACTGTGATCCTCATCCCGATGATGCTGTCACCCGCCGTGGTCGGGAACTTCTGGACATTCCTCTATCAGCCGCAGACCGGACTGTTCAACTACGTGGTCTCGCTGTTCACCGGCATCCCGCCATCCTCCTTCCAGATGATCGGCGACGTCGCCCTCGCCCCGTGGTCGATCGTCATTGTCGACGTCTGGATGTGGACGCCGTACGTCATGCTGATCTGTCTTGCAGGCTTGCGCTCGATCCCCGGCTACATCTATGAAGCCGCGGAGGTCGATCGCGCCTCGGCATGGCGCCAGTTCTGGACCATTACGCTGCCGATGGCCCTGCCGTTCATCATGCTCGCCGTGCTGTTCCGCGGCATCGAGAACTTCAAGATGTTCGACATGGTGAACCTGCTCACCAACGGCGGCCCGGGCTCAACCACCGAACTCGCCTCCATTACCCTGAAACGCGAGGCGTTCGAGAAGTGGCGCACTGGCTACTCATCCGCCTTCGCCGTCATCCTCTTCGTAACGATCTTCGGGCTGGCGAGTATCTACGTGAAGGCGCTCAACCGGGTGAAGCAGCGATGAGCACCGTCGCCCATTCGGTAGTCGAACCTGGCCCAGGTGCGAGGCGCATCGCCGGCACGCTCGTGGTGCTGTACGCGCTGGTGTCGATGGTCCCGCTGGTATGGATCTTCGTCACCAGCATCAAGTCGCCGCCTGACTCGATCAGCTACCCGCCCAAAATCCTTTTCCAGCCGACAATGGAAGGTTACTGCAACCTGTTCACCCAGCAGTCCCGCCAGACCGCCGACTACATGGCGAAGCTGCCCCCGCCGCATGGTGTCTGTGATAAGACCGCACGGTCGCACGACATGGTCATCGTCGGGCCGTCCAACTACATCCCGCGCTTCGCCAATTCACTGATCATCGGCTTCGGATCAACGTTCTGCGCGGTCGCGCTTGGCACGCTGGCCGCGTACGCCTTCTCCCGCTTCAAGATTCCGCTTGCCGACGATCTGCTGTTCTTCATCCTGTCCACCCGCATGATGCCGCCGATCGCCGTGGCAATCCCGATCTACCTGATGTACCGCCAACTCGGCCTGTCCGACACCAGGCTCGGTATGATCCTGCTCTACACCGCGGTGAACGTTTCGCTCGCGGTGTGGCTGCTCAAGGGTTTCATGGATGAAATTCCCCGCGAATACGAGGAAGCCGCGATGATCGACGGCTACACCCGGCTTCAGGCATTCCGTAAGGTCGTGCTGCCGCAGGCGGCGACCGGCATCGCGGCAACCGCGATCTTCTGCATGATCTTCGCCTGGAACGAATACGCTTTTGCCGTGCTGCTGACATCGGGCAATGCGCAGACTGCGCCGCCCTTCATTCCCATCATCATCGGCGAAGGCGGCCAGGACTGGCCGGCCGTTGCAGCCGGAACGACCATCTTCCTGGTGCCGATCCTGGTGTTCACCGTGTTGCTGCGCAAACACCTGCTGCGCGGCATCACTTTCGGAGCGGTCCGCAAATGATCCGCCGCATCTTTCGCCGCCGCCCGTGGGAGGCCGGTGCCATCGCCCTGATCTGCGCCGGCGTGGTCATGCTGACCCAGCCCCTTTCGCTTACGCTCTACAGCTACTCGTTCGTCACCACGCTCGGCGGTGTCGTCCTTTTCACCGTCGTCTCCAAGTTCCCGGACTGACGGCCATGGTGGAAATCCGAGTCGAGAACTTGCACAAATCCTTCGGCAGCTTTGCGGCCGTCCGGGACTCGACCTTCACCGTTCAGGACCGCTCGTTCTTCTGCCTCCTCGGCCCCTCCGGCTGCGGCAAGACCACAACGCTGCGGATGATCGCCGGGCTGGAACTGCCAACGTCAGGCCGCATCCTGTTAGGCGGCGAGGACGTAACGTTCCGCCGGGCGTCGGCGCGGGATATCGCGTTTGTGTTCCAGCTTTTCGCCCTCTACCCGCACCTGAACGTGCGCCAGAACATCGCCTACCCGCTGGCCTCCCAAGGCGTGCCCAGGGCCGAACGGCGCGCCCGCGTCGAGGAAACCGCGCGCATCCTGCGCATCACCCATCTGCTGGACCAACCGGTCTCGCGCCTGTCCGGCGGCGACCGCCAACGCGTCGCCCTCGGCCGGGCCATCGTCCGCGAACCGATGGCATTCCTGATGGACGAACCATTGGGTGCTCTGGATGCCGAATTCCGTCACCTCATGTGCGGCGAACTGCGCACACTGCACGACCGGTTGGGCGCCACCACGGTCTACGTCACGCACGACCAGACCGAGGCGATGTCGCTCGCAGACACCATCGCCGTAATGAACAACGGCATCGTCGAGCAACTCGCCGCGCCGCGCGAAATCTACGATCGCCCGGCATCGGTGTTCGTCGCCGACTTCATCGGCTCCCCGCCGATGAATTTCCTCCACTTCCATAGTGCCCTGCAACCCGGCGTTCCCGCCATCGAGATCGACGGTACAAGAATCCCAATTCCCACCCCCCGCGAGGCCCAAGACGCCGGCAATCTCATACTCGGCGTGCGGCCCGAACACCTTCGGTTCGCCGGCGATTCGGGCCTGCGCGGTGAGGTGTTCAGTGCGGAATATATGGGCACCACGCAAATCGTTACGGTCACAACAGCACACGGTTCAGTGAAGGCACGACTGTCATCGGACATCCGCGTTGTTCCCGGCGAGCATATCGGCCTGACAATGCGCAGCGACAAACTGTCGCTTTTCGAGGCGACATCCGGCCGCGCCATTCGAACCGCGCTGCACGACACCGAACATCTGTCGACCCGGCATGCGGGAGGCGCGCATGGCTGAAGTTCGCCTCGACGCCGTCTGCAAACGTTTCGACAAGGTGACAGCCGTCCACGACCTCTCCCTCACCGTCGCCGACGGCGAATTCTTCGTCCTGCTCGGCCCCACAGGTACCGGCAAGACAACGACCCTGCGTCTTGTTGCGGGGCAGGAACAGCCGGACTTCGGTCGCGTGTGGATCGGCGGGCGCGACGTGACGCGGGCACCATCCGCCGCCCGTGACGTTGCGTTCGTGTTCCAGCAATATTCGCTCTACCCCCACATGTCGGTGTTCGACAACCTGGCATTCCCGCTTCGCTCACCGATCCGCGCTGTCCCACCCGCACAGATCGAAACGAAGGTGCACGAGGTGGCGCGACTGTTGCGCATCGATGACAAGCTCGCCTCGCGAGTCACGGCCCTGTCGGGCGGACAGATGCAACGGGTCGCAATCGGCCGCGCCCTTGTGCGCTCGCCCAACGTCTACCTGATGGACGAACCGCTGTCCTCGCTCGACGCCAAGCTGCGGGCCGATCTGCGGATCGAACTCAAGCGGATCCAGCAGGATTTCGGCACCACGGTGCTGTTCGTCACGCACGACCAGACCGAGGCGATGACGCTCGCCAACCGCGTCGGCGTGATGCGGCATGGAAGCCTTGTGCAGATCGGCTCCCCGCGTGAGATCTACGTGAACCCGGTAAACACCTACGTGGCCACACGTCTCGGCAGCCCCGGTATCAATCTGTTGCCCCGCCAGCTTATTCCGGACATCCCAGCACCACCAAAGGCCGAAACAATCGGCGCCCGAACCGAACACGTGCGGATCCGCAAAGCCGATCGGGATGGCACGGGCAAGGTGACGTGGGTCGAGCATCTTGGTGACCAGGACCATCTTCACATCCGGCTTGGTGATCGCGACTTCGTTACGCTAAGCGATCCGGACCAGGGTCTGGCACCCGGGGACGAGGTCGCCATCGGGTTCGTTGACCCGTTGTTCTTCGACCGCGACGGTGCAAGGGTGCGGACATGACCGAAACAACCGAATTGATGCACCGCCTGATCGACGCCGTCACAGACGCCATCATCACCCATGCCCCGGAGCTGACGGCGCTCGACCAGGCGATCGGCGACGGTGACCACGGCATCAACATGAAACGCGGCTTCGAGGCGGTCCGGGCCGAGGCAGTCAAGATCGCCGAGAAACCGCTGGCCGAGGGCCTCGGCGCGATCGGCATGCAGTTGGTCATGAAGGTCGGCGGCGCATCCGGCCCGCTTTACGGCACGCTTTTCATGACGCTGGGCAAGACGATCGATGCCGCCGGCCCCGCCGGGGCGTTCGCGCAGGCCGTTGCGGCGGTCAAGGCGCGGGGCAAATCGGGGGCCGGGCAGAAGACGATGCTCGACGTGCTCGTGCCGGTTCAACAGGCGTTGGAGGCAGGCGGTCCCGACCTGCTGGCTCGCCTGCCGTTGATCGCCGCAGAGGCGGCGGAGGCAACCGTCCCGATGAAAGCGATCCGCGGACGGGCCTCGTTCCTCGGTGATCGGTCGATCGGCCATATGGACCCGGGCGCCCGCTCCGCTTCGATCATGCTGACGGCAATATGCCGGGTGTTGGGAGGGTAACGATTTGGCAACCGTCGGGATCGTCATCGTTTCGCATTCTTCCAAAGTTGCCGAAGGCGCCGCCGACATGGTGCGGCAGATGGTCGGGGACAGCGTGAAACTCGCTTATGCCGGCGGCGATCCGGACGGCAATCTCGGCACCGATGTCGCAAAGATCCTGGCGGCGATCGATCAGGCATGGTCGGACGCCGGCGTGGCGATCCTGGTCGATCTCGGCGGTGCCGAAACGAACAGCGAAATGGCGATCGAGATGCTCGATGCGGCCCGCCGCGACCGCGTCGTCATCTGCAACGCGCCGATCGTGGAGGGCGCGGTGATCGCGGCGGCTGAAGCCTCCGGCGGGTCCTCACTCGATGTGGTGCGCCGGACCGCGGAAGAACTGTCGCCGCAGTAAGCCTGAGAAAGGACAATGATGTCTGCTGTTACGACCTCGGTTCTATTGACCAATGCCATCGGGTTGCATGCCCGTCCCTCCATGAAGCTGACGCAGCTCGCCAAGACATTTCCGGGATCGGTGGAAATCGCGGTTTCGCCCGAAGGACCCTGGGTGGATGCGAAAAGCCCCGTCAAGGTCATGCGCTTTCGCGTGCCGCAGGGCGCCTTGCTGCATATCCGCGCCGACGAAGCGGCGGCGGCCGTGGCCGTGGTCGCCCTGGTCCAAAGCGAGTTCCGCGAAGCCTTGCCGATACCGGGCGATGACTGAACGCCGTTTGCACGGACGGCCTGCTTCTCCGGGACTTGTGGCCGGCCGCATTGTCGTGCTCGGTGCCATCGACGCTCCGCGCCGCACATCGGGCGGCGACCCGGCGGCCGAGGCGGCGGCGCTGCGGGAAGCCGTCGCCGGCACGCTAGCCGACACCGTGGCGTTGCAGGCGCAGGCAGAAGCCGAGGCCGCCGACATGATCGCCTTCCAGGCGGTGATGCTGGAGGACGAGGAACTGATCCGCCCCGCCGTTGCCGCTATCGCCGATGGAACAGCCGCCGACGTCGCCTGGGAAGCCGCGATGGACGCCGAGATCGCCGGCTATGCCGCAGCGGAAGATCCGTACTTCCGCGCCCGCACAGCCGATCTTCAGGACATTCGCGACCGTGTTCTGGCGAAACTGCGGCCGCTCGCCGCCGCCGCGTCGGTCCCGGCGGGTGCCGTGATTGCCACGACTGATCTTCCGCTGTCGCGTTTCCTGTCGATCGACTGGGGCCAGGGCGGCGCGATCCTGCTTACGGAAGGCAGCCCCACAGGCCATGTCGCCATGCTCGCCCGAGCGCGCGGCGTGCCGATGATCGCCGGTCTGACCGGTTTCCCGGCGGGGCTCGATGGTGAGTATGTCCTGGTGGACGGCGAGGCGGGCGAAGTCGTCATCGATCCGTTGCAGATAACGCACGCCGTGTTCGTTGCCAAGGCGCGCGATGCCCGCCGGACGGCCACGGTAACCGCGGCGCACCTGTTGGCACCCGCCCGCACCGCGGATGGAACACGGATCGCGATGCATCTCAACATCGTCGGTCCCGAGGAGCTCGCGCGGCTCGATCCGGCGATCTGTGACGGCATCGGCCTTTTTCGCACCGAATTCCTGTTCTATGGCGGCGCATCGCTGCCCGACGAGGACGCGCAATACACAGCCTACAAAGCTGTCGTCGAATGGGCACAGGGCCGGCCGGTGACGATCAGGACGCTGGATGCAGGCGGCGACAAGCCAATCCGCGGCATCACCGAGGAAAGGGAGAGCAACCCGTTCCTCGGGCTGCGCGGTCTTCGGTTGTCGCTGCGTCATCCTCAACTTTTCCGCGTCCAACTTAGGGCCATGCTCCGCGCCGCCCGGCACGGCGACGTGCGGATCATGCTGCCAATGGTTACGGTGCCTGACGAACTGGCCGCCGCCCGGGCACTGCTGGAGTCTGAAATCGCGGCGTTCGAGCGGGCGGGCGCACCGGTGCCTCGACCGGCTCTGGGCATCATGGTGGAAGTGCCGGCCGCCGCGATCGCGATCGATTGTTTCGATGCTGCGTTCTTCTCGATCGGCTCGAACGATCTGACCCAGTATGTCACAGCCGCCGGTCGCGACATGGCGTCGGTGGCCGAGCTGGCTGATCCCTGTAATCCGGCGGTCCTTCGGTTGATTTCGGACGTTGTGCGCCACGGGCGCGCGGTCGGGCGGGATGTCAGTCTGTGCGGCGATGCCGGCGGCGATCCCGACGTGCTGCCGGCGTTGCTCGCGACGGGGCTGCGCTCGCTGTCGGTTTCGCCCGGGTTGCTCGCCGGGGCCAAACGCGCGGTCGCGGGCGTCGATCTGACCAAGGTTGTGCCATGAGCGAGACGGCGGCACAGGGCGGCACCCTTCCGGTTGCGGACTATAAGCGGATCCTGCAACGCGTGCTCGAGAACCGCCCGTCGGGGACGCGCCAGCGCCTCGCCACCGCGCTTGGGACCAATCGGTCTTTCGTTACGCAGATGACGAACCCGGCCTATGCCATGCCAATTCCGTTGCAGCACCTCGATTCGATCTTCGAGGTGTGCCACTTCTCCCACTCGGATCGCGCCGCGTTCAACGACGCCTATGGCCGGGCCCATCCGGACCGTCAGGACAACTGTTACGCTGGGATGAAGACCCGCACGATCACCGTGGCAGTCAGCGATCTCGGCGATGCACAAAAAAACCGAGCGCTCGACGAGATCATCGCAAAGTTCGCTCGGCAGATCAGCCGGTTCGCCGAGGATTTTGATACCTGAACAAAATGACAAAGGGGGATGACCATGAAGAAGCTCATCAACGCCGTCGACGATATGCTGGCCGAGAGCCTTGACGGTTTCGCGGCCGCGCATGCCGACCTGGTCGTGCTGGGAGGCGAACGAAAATTTGTTCGGCGCCGCACGCTGAAGCCGGGGAAGGTGGCACTGATCTCCGGCGGCGGGTCCGGCCACGAACCGCTGCACGCCGGTTTTGTGGGTCACGGGATGCTCGATGCGGCGTGTCCCGGCCAGGTGTTCACCTCGCCTACCCCGGATCAGATGATCGAGGCGATGGCGGCCGTCGATGGCGGCGCCGGCTGTTTGCTGATCGTCAAGAACTACGAAGGCGACATCATGAACTTCGACATGGCGGCGGAGATAGCCGGGGGCGTCGTCGCCAAGGTCGTTACGGATGACGACGTGGCCGTCGAGGCGTCCACCTGGTCGACCGGGCGGCGCGGCGTCGCAGGCACGCTGGTGGTGGAGAAGATCGTCGGTGCGGCGGCCGAACGCGGCGCGGACCTGGCGACGCTGCAGGCGCTGGGAACGCGGGTGAACGCTTGCACCCGCTCGATGGGCGTGGCGCTGACGTCGTGCACCGTTCCGGCCGCGGGCGGCCCGACATTCACGCTCGGCGACGACGAGATGGAGATGGGTGTCGGCATCCACGGCGAACCTGGACGCAGGCGGGTGAAGCTGGCCACAGCGGACGCGATCGCCGAGGACATGCTGGGTGCGATCCTTGGCGATCTTGCGCCGCCCAAGGATGCGAAATGTCTGCTGCTGGTCAACGGTTTCGGCGGCACGCCGGCGATGGAGCTGTACCTGATGGTCAATGCTGCGCGACGGGTGCTCGCGGCTCGGGGAGTCCAGGCGACGCGCTACCTGACGGGATCGTATGTCACCTCGCTCGATATGGCGGGATGCTCGCTGACCGTCACCCTGTTTGATGACGAACTGGAACAGCTCTGGGACGCTCCGGTGCACACGCCCGCTCTCCGCTGGTGACCCATTTCGATCAGCCGATGAAACACTGCCGGCTGCTCCGGTCTGCTTGCGCGGACCGGTAACCGGACTGTCAGTTTGACAGCGACGGACGAGGCAACCTCGCCTCTGGCGGCTCAAATCGAGCCGGATTATATAAGCGCCTTGGGCACACTTGGGGTAGATCGGCGTCGGTCCGAAGCAATTGTGTTGCTGGCGATCAGACGGATTGAAGAGGACGTTCTGCAAGACTGTTGATGCCTCGAGACCAGCGAAACTAGTTTCGGCGGAAACCAATACGCCGGGCGTCCGCGAAAGGAGACAGCGATGATAGACCTGCTTATCAACGGTCAGACGCATCAGGTCGACGTTCCCGGCGACATGCCACTGCTCTGGGTCCTGCGCGATGTGCTCGGGATGACGGGCACGAAGTTCGGCTGCGGCATCGCGCAATGCGGCGCCTGCACCGTGCATTTGGCCGGCGCGCCGACACGGTCCTGCCTGCTGCCGGTCAGCGCGATCGGCACGCGGCCGGTGATCACGATCGAGGCAATCGATAACACGGTGAACGGCCGCAAGGTGCAGCAAGCATGGCTCGACAAGGAGGTCGTGCAGTGCGGCTACTGTCAGTCCGGCCAGATCATGGCCGCGACGGCGCTGCTGAACCAGACGCCAAAACCGAGCGACGCCGATATCGACGCGGCGATGTCGGGGAACATCTGCCGATGCGGCACCTATGTGCGGATCCGCGATGCCATCCATGCCGCGGCCGCGGCATAGGAGGGCGCGATGGGGTACGACATTCCGTCTCGCCGGCTGCTGCTGAAGGCCGGCCTGCTCACGGGCGGCGGGCTGCTGCTCGGGCTTCGCCTGCCCAGCCTGACCCGCGCCGCCGACCAGGCGTCCGATAACGCCGCCGAATTCGTTCCGAATGCGTTCATACGGATCGACCCCCAAGGCACGATCACATTGATCATGCCCCATACCGAGGTCGGACAGGGCATTTACACAAGTTCGGCAATGCTCATAGGCGAGGAACTCGAGGTTGGTCTCGATCAGATCCAGCTTCAGGCGGCGCCGCCCGATCTGGCGAAATACATCGATCCCATCTTGTTCGATCAGGCGACGGGGGGCTCCGTCTCGACCCGGTCCGACTGGATGCGTCTGCGTGAGGCCGGGGCCGCCGCTCGGGTGATGCTCATCGGTGCCGCGGCGCAACGATGGAACGTCGATCCGGCTGGCTGTCGCGCCAAACGGGCCATCGTGCATCACGACGTTAGCAACCGCGCGCTTGGTTATGGCGATCTCGCCAGCGACGCCGCAAGGCAGCCGGTGCCGCACGACGTCAAGCTCAAGGACCCTGCGCAGTTCAAGCTGATCGGGACCAGCGCCAAGCGGTTGGACACGCCGTCGAAGGTCAATGGAACAGCGGTGTATGGCATCGACGTCAAGCTGCCGGGCATGCTGTTCGGCACTCTGGCGATCACGCCGGTGAAGGGCGGCAAGCTGGTCCGGATGGATGAAGCGGCGGCACGGCGTGTGCCCGGGGTGCACGATGTGATCCGCGTCGGCGACGAGGCGGTGGCCGTGATCGGCGACCATATGTGGGCCGCCAAGCAGGCGCTGGAGGCGTTGAATGTGGTCTGGGATGCCGGTCCGAACGGCGGGGTGACCATCGCTTCGCTTGTCGCCTCGATGGA
>JBEKLE010000135.1:0-14622 GCA_050010355.1 Rhodopila sp.
CCGCCTGCAGCGCCGCCGGGTTCATCACCGCGAACGCATTCAACCCCGGGTTCAGCCGCGCCACCCGCTCGGTCACCGCCTGTAGAACGTCGACGGGGGTGAGTTGCCGCCGCGCAAACCCGGCCAGCATATCCTCGGCACTCAGCAGGGCGGGGTCCAGGTCGGGCATGGGCGGCGCTCTTTTCCGAAGGGGCGAACTGGGTGCAGCATGGCGCCCGCAGCGCATGGAGGGAACCCCGGATGAGCATCGAGCCCTGGCAATGGCCGGAAGAGACCTGGCGGACGATGGTCGGACGGGCCCGCGCTGGCCGCAGCCTGAAGCCGGCATCATGGCCGCAGGACGCCCGCTGCGCCGTCGCGATCAGCTTCGACGCCGATCACGAGACCAACCCGCTGCGCGACAACGACGAAAGCCCGATGCGGATCAGCCAGGGCCAGTACGGGGCGCGACAGGCAACGCCTCGCATACGAAAGTTGCTGGAACGCGAGTCGGTGCCCGCAACGTTCTTCTATCCCGCCGTGTCCGCCCTGCTGCATCCGGAGGAAGTGCGCGCGGTCGCCGGCGACGGGCACGAGGTTGGCATCCACTCATGGATTCACGAGGTCAACACAACGTTGCCGCGCGAAGTCGAACGCGAGTTGACGCTACGGTCCAGGGAGACGCTGGCAAAAATCAGCGGGGTTGAGCCGGTAGGAATCCGAACCGCAAGCTGGGATTTCTCGGTCAACACGCTGGATATCATCCGCGAAATGAAACTGCTCTACGACAGCAGTCTGATGGCGGATGACGATCCCTATGAACTGGAAGATCAGGGCGAGCCCACAGGCATCGTCGAACTGCCGCCGGAATGGATCCGCGACGACGCGGTTTACTTCAATATGCTACGGTTTTCAGGGCTGCGGCCGTATACGCCGCCGTCCGCAGTCGAAGAGATCTTCACAGCCGAGTTCGACGGCGCCTGGGACGAGGGCGGCCTGTTTCTGCTGACCATGCATCCGCACATCACCGGGCACCGCTCGCGGCTTCCGCTTTTGGAACGGCTGATCCACCACATGAAAGCCAAGGGCGGGTGCTGGTTCGCAACACACGCGAAGGTCGCGACGTGGTGCCGGGGGTAATCGAACTTCCTTTCCTGAGTCGCTGACTCGCAAATAGTGCTAGCGTGAGCAGTGTAATCACAGCAGTAAGTGCCTAATCTGGTTAACGATGCCAACAAGCCAGCTTATAATTGCTGGTCCATTTGCTGCGATCGAATATACTGCCCCACGCATGAACTCGTGGAGAAACGTTTTTGGATTTGCTTTTCCGGTCCGGTCATCTACCGGTGGCTCAACGGCGATCTTGGATGGGTTAGCTGACTTGATGCTCTTACTACGCCCCGATCTTTTACTACGCCCCGATTTTTTAGTCATAATTCCTCCTTTGGCCGACTGTGATCCCGAAAAGATCCGAGAGCACACGGCACGCAGTTTTCCAAGCGGTGCATAGACCGCTAAAGTTCCGTTTCTGACGCGATTAGAAGATAGGGCTTGCGCTCATAGTCTATTCGAGACCGGCCCAGGCTCCTTGACCCGTTAGTTCGTTGGAGGGGGGCCTGTGCGATGGAACGCGGGATGACTGGTAGATAGCGAAGCAAAAACTCTTCGGATGGCGAGGGTCGTTTCCTGGGCGACCTGTGCGTTTTGCCACTCCGACTCGTTGGAGTGGGCCATGATGATGCCCTGGAAGCCGACGATCCGCTCGATCGTCTCTTCCATGCCGTAGAATTCGCTGAACGCCGGGTAGGCGCGGCGGCAGACCAGCGCCTCGGTGTTGACGACCCGGCGCTTGGCCAAGTCAGGGAGTTCGAGGTCTTCCAGGAACAGATCGACGAACTCGTCGCGCGAGAGTGCGAAGCGGAAATCGTCCTCACCCTCGCCGTCCGGGCTACCTTCGGAGCCGCCACCGCCGCCGGCCGGCCGCTGGTCGGTGTCGCCGGCGATGTATTCTTTGTTGCCGGGCAGCAGATGGTCGCGGATGGTCCGGTTCATGAAGATCCGGCCGAGACGCGGATTTTTCGATGTATCCACCATCTCGGGCTCGCCAATGGCGGCGAGCAGCCGTTCGGTCGCCGTCGAGTAGACCAGCGGGTCCTTCTTGCATGCGTCCAGGTATTCCGACAGCGACATCTCGGCTTCGCGATAAGCCTCGAATGTTCTGGCGTAGGCGGTGAAAATATCATCGACCGTAGTCATGCGGCCGCTCCATTGTTAAGGGTGGTGCCACGGTCAGCCGGGTTTGCGTGCACCGATTTATGCAAGATGGGTGCAACCGTAGCGGATTGGGGGACGTCGCGAGGATATTTTCGTCAATTCGCATCATTCTGACGTTCCCGACCGTAGTACCAAAGCGGGGGGTTCCCTGAGTGAAGGCGTAATCATCCGTATGGTTCTTTCTTCCGCCGGTTCGAAGTTGCAACCGGCGCAATTGGGTTGAAGCGTCATCCATCACCTCCACGTCCCTATCGGCAGGACAAGGCTCCTTGCGCCTGCGCACAGGGATAAAGCCTCCCACCAGAAACACAGGGCAGCCGATCTGTCTGCCAGGTCCAGCCGCCAGTTTGGACTTCGAGGCGGGGACTTCATCGTTCAAGGGACGGCAACCGACTCTCCAGAAGCCGGCAAAGCCGCGGCACGACCGTCCACCACGGAATAGTGAAAGCCAGCGCTGCACATACCAAGAGAATTCGCTATGTGACTGCGAAAATCTGAAACCGACTGCGTCGGCAACCGGGGAAGGGATCTGCCCGGCGTTAAATGCCGGTGTTCACACGCACGGTTTGGGACCAGCATCGCGGCGGGCATCGATATGGAGCGCCCCCGGATGGGGGAGGTCGTCCTCCTGGCTGTCATTGCATCATGCGCCTCTCCAAGCCCTGTGGTGCGTCCAGATCGGCGACACCGAAGCGCTCGGAATACATGGATAATCTTAACGCGCGCCTAACGTGTATCGCTTTCGTTCCAAATTTTTCTTCACCCCGAGAACTTACACCACTCAGTCGACGCCATGGCCGAAAATCTTTGTATGATCTGTCGCTGTGCAGCCATTGCTGAAACGGGCGCCCGTCCCGGTGACGCCCGACTGTGTCAGCGATGTCGAACCGACCCGCGCGACGTCGTCGCGGCTGGAGACAACAGATCATCCGACGTCGCTAATTTGGCTTGGAACCCAAGCCGATTGCGGGATGCTGCGCCACCTCTCCCCAGCGACAACGGTGCCTGTTGCCCTTGATACCGGCTATTTAATATTGAGCGGTAACACGACGTGGATGCGGGGGGAACGGAGGCAGTGTTGCGCTTTTTTCGACGCCCTTACTTCAGGAGCGGGCAATTGGAATAGGGTTTCGTCGCGCTTTCCCGCTCGAATAGAAATCTGTTCCTGAGTTCTGCTTGAGGCGTGAAAGAGTGGAGAACCGATCACCTTTTCTGAAGCAAGCGTCCGCATACGAAGGCAAAACAAGTTCGTTAGACCTCAAGACGGCGCCTAATTAACCACTGCGATCACGGCCCCAGATAGCTCTCCAGCAGATTCTGCCAACGCCCGCTTTCCACCGCGATATGCAGCCATTGATCGACGTATTGCTTCAGAACAATGTCCTGCGGCAGCAAATAGCCGAGCTCACCGAAGTCGAAGGGCTGGTCAGGGTGGATCGCACAGAGCTCCGGGTGCAGTCGCTGCTGCACCTTGGTTTCCACAGCATCGGTGATCATCAGGTCGGCGCGGCCATCGGACAATTCGTCAAAGATGCGGGTATTGTCGGGAAATGGAACGATCTCGGCCCGGTGCAAGTTGGCGCGATCGAAGCGCTCATTGGTGCCGCCGGGATTGACGATGACCCTCACGCCCGGCTTGTCGATCGCGGCCAGCGTCACGAACCGGTCCCGGTCGGCGCAGAGGGCGATGGCGGCCTTGCCGACCCGCATGACGGGCTGCGAGAAGAACGCCACGCGCTGCCGCGGCAGGGTGATGGAGATGCCGCCCATGGCAATGTCGAATTTCCCCTCGCCGAGGTCGGGCAGCAGCGTAGTCCAGGTCGTGGGGACGATCTCCAGCTTGACGCCGAGCGCATCGGCCAGGTTCGTCGCCATGTCCACGTCGAGGCCGGTATAAGCGCCGCTGGCGCTGTCCCGCTGCGAGAACGGGCGGTAGTCGCCGGTCAGCCCGACCCGGAGCAGGCCGCGAACAGCGATGTCGTCCAGGCGCGATTGCGCCAGGGCGCTGCTGGCGAAAAGCAGGACCGCAACGAACGCAAACAGACGCATGGCATTTTTTCCCCAAAGCCTGGGGAACGATGCCTTGAACCCCGGTGTGATGCCAATGGCATGGCGGGACCGGAAGACCGCGATGCCGCCTCAACTGCTGCCGATCAGGATCCCCACCGCGAACACCAGCGCGCCGCCGAAAGCGACCTGAAGCGTCGCCGACAGCGGCGGTGTGTCCATGTATTTCCAGCGGACCCATGAAATCACCGCCAGTTCCACGATCACCACACCGATCGCCACCCCCATCGCGACCCAGAACGACGGGATCAGGAACGGCAGCGTGTGCCCGATCCCGCCGGCCGTCGTCATCAGTCCGGTGATGGCGCCACGAATCAGTGGCGCGCCGCGGCCCGTCAGGCTGCCGTTGTCCGACAGCGCCTCGGCAAAGCCCATCGAGATGCCGGCACCCACGGATGCGGCCAGTCCCACCAGAAACGTCTGCCAGGTGCTGCCGGAGGCGAATGCCGCCGCGAACACCGGCGCCAGCGTGGACACCGAACCATCCATCAGCCCGGCCAGGCCCGGCTGGATCACCCGCAGCACGAAAGACTGGCGCGCATGCGCGTCCTCGGCCCGCCGCACGTTGGCGGGCAGGTTTTCCTCGACCAACTGGTCGGCGCGATGTTCGTGCTCGACCTCGGCGTCGGCCAGATCACCCAACAGCTTACGGATGGTGACGTCCTCGCTGCGCGTGGCGGCGCGGCGGTAGAAACGCTGGGTTTCGGTCTCCATATTTTCGGCCAGGTTACGCACGGCGTCCAGGTTCATCGGGTACATCTGCCAGACCGGCTTGTGCTGGATGAACCCGCGGATGTCCTGCCGCCGGATCAACGGGATGTGTTCACCGAATTTTGCCCGGTACACTTCCAGCAAACGGTGGCGATGTCCGTTTTCTTCAGCGGCCATCTGGCTGAACACCTTGGCGCTGCCGGGATACTCGGCGCGGAGTCCTTCGGCGATGTCCAGATAAATGCGGCCGTCCTCCTCCTCGTTGGCGATGGCCAGAGCGAGGATCTCCCGTTCGGTCAGTTCTGAGAAATTGCGCATGGCGCGGAATTTGGCGGAAACCGCCGTTCCGTCAAGTAGTCAGCGTAATGATGCGAATGCTTCTCAAAGACTTCCAGTAACGGCATCCACCGCATCGCCAAGTCGTTGCACAATGGCGTCCATGTCCGCGGCAGTCGCGATGTAGGGCGGAGCAACAATGACGTGGTCCCCATGCTTGCCGTCGATCGTCCCTCCCATCGGGTAGGTCGCCAGCCCGCGCGCGATCCCCTCCGCCTTGACACGTTCGTGCAGCTTCAGCAGGGGATCGAATGGCGCCCTCGTAGCGCGATCGGAGACAAGTTCCAGCGCCCAGAACAGCCCGCGGCCGCGGACGTCGCCAACGTGGCGGTGGTTGCCGAACCGCTGATGCAGCGCGGCTTCCAGCCGGCGCCCCATCGCCTGCACGTTGGCGAGCAGGTCGTCCTCCTTGATGATGCGCTGAACCTCCAGCGCGGCAGCGCAGGCAGCGGGGTGGGCCTGATAGGTCTGGCCGTGCAGGAAGCCGCCGGACCCCTCGGCCAGCGCCCGCACGATCCGGTCTGCGATCAGGATGCCGCCGATCGGCTGATAGCCGCCACCCAGCCCCTTGCCGATGACCTGGATGTCGGGCGTGACATCTTCCTGCTCCCACGCATGAAGGGTGCCGGTGCGGCCCATGCCACACATCACCTCATCGAGGATCATCAGCGCGCCATAGCGGTCGCAGATTGCCCGCACGCGCTGGAAATAGCCGGGCAGCGCCGCGACGCACCCGGTCGTGGCACCGACAACGGGTTCGGCCAGGAAAGCCATCACGGTGTCGGCGCCGACCCGGCGGAACTCGGCGTCCAGCTCCTCAATCAGCCGGTCGAGGTACTGCGCGTCGGTTTCACGCGGCGCCTTGAACCGGTAGGCAAAGCAGGGCGACACCAGGGTGTGGGCCTGCGACAGGATCGGCTCGTAATGGGCACGCCGCATCATGTTGCCCCCCGCCGCCAGCGCGCCCAGCGTCGTGCCATGATAGGACTGCCGGCGGGCTATCGTTTTTGTTCGCTGGGGCTGGCCGATCTCCAGGAAATACTGCCGCGCCAACTTGATCGCCGCCTCATTCCCCTCGGACCCCGACGAGCAGAACCACGTTCGGGACAGACCGCCGGGCTCGTCATGCAGCAGAATATCCGCGAGATCCTCGGCCGGCTGATTCGAAAAAGTTCCGATGTGCGCATAAGCCATGGCGGCAGCTTGCCGGCCGATCGCCTCGGCGACTCGCCGGTCGCCGTGTCCCAGGCACGCGACCGCGGCCCCGCCAGAAGCGTCGATGATGCGGCTGCCGTCTTCGGTGTAGAGATAAATGCCCTCACCGCGCACGGCGACCGGCGGGATGGCGCCCGAGCGGTGGAGGACGCGGGTCATGGGATGGGCGCAACGATCACATCGTATCGGCATTGCTCGGATGACTGAGCCTCGCTTCGGCCCGTGCCTCCGCGAGCCAAGCTGTCCAAAGCACAACTACTCCGGCGTCAGATGCGTAATCCGCGGCGCCACCTCCTGCGCCAGCAGACGCAACGAATTGTGCCACGCCCCCGGGTTGTCCGCATAATCGAACCCAAACACCAGCAGGCAGCCGAAGCCGCCGACATCGCGATATAGCCGCTCGATCTTCTTCGCCACTGTCGCCGGCGAACCAATCAGCCAGTTGTGCCGGGCGCAGTATTCCGGAGTCACGTCCGAATCCGCCACTGACGGATCGTGCTTGAGGTAGTCCAGCAGGCCGAAATTCCCGAACAGTGGCAGCAGGTATTCCCGCATCATCCGCCCCATCATGCCACCGGCCGAAAGCCGCACGGCTTCGTCGTCCGTTTCCGCAACGAAAACTTCCTTGAATATCCGCCAGTCCCGCCGGTGCGGCGTGCGGCCGGTGCGCTTCGCACCTTCCACAACCGCGTCCCAGTGCGTCGAGACATAGGATGAATTCAGGTTCAGACTGAGCGGCAGGAACCCGTGCTCCCCCGCCATTTTCAGCGTGTCGGAATTCTTCGAGAGCCCAGCGACGCCGATTTGCGGATGCGGCTTCTGCAACGGCTTCAGGTGCGGACGCAGCATGCCGAACATCGGTTCGGGCTTCGTTACATGCCAGTACTTGCCCTTATAGTCGAACGTGGGTTCGTCGCTCCACAGGCGCAGGATGATATCCAGCGCCTCGCGGGTCATCTCGCGGTTCACCCCCGACATGCCATCGACATTGAACATCGCCCAGTCGCTCGGCAGGCCCGAGGCCGCAACCCCGAACAGCAGCCGGCCTTCGGACATATGGTCCAGAATTGCCACGCGGTTCGCCAGCTCCGCCGGATGATGATACGGCAGCAGGAACCCGCCCGGACCGATACGCAGCCGCTTCGTCTGCAACAGCGCCTGCGCCACCAGCAGGTCCGGCGACGGATTGGGCTCCCAGGGCGCGGTATGATGTTCGCCAATCCAGGCTTCCGTGTAGCCCAGTTCGTCCAGCCAGCGCATCGTCTGCAGGTCCCAGTCCACGCCGGCCTTCAGGCCGCGCCCCGGCGGGTGCGAAGGCATCGAGAAATACCCGAGTTCCATTGCAATCCTCCTGTCCTGGCGCGCTTCCCGACGCCTCCTGAAGATAGGAGAACACAACGACCACACAGGTCAAGTTTGGCCGGTCCAGTGTCACCGCCTGGGTCGTCCCGTTACCCACGCAAGAAACGATCGGCGTCGGTTGCTGTCACACGCAGCGTCTCCGCTACGCCGCGTTACACCGTCGCCGCGGCCCGATACCCGCCGGATCGCCACCTCGTCATCGCGTGCCGAGCGTCCGACCGCCGTCCTGCCGGATGATACGCATCCCGCCGTGCACGGGCGTCATGCATGGTCTGCACGTTGGCGCGCCCGTCCACCTCGGCCAGACAGTCGAAACAGGCACCCATGATGCAGAACGGCCCGCGCGGTGCACCCGACACCGGGGTCGCGCGGGTTGTTGTGACCCCAACCGCGAGCAGCGCCACCGAAACGCTGTCGGCCGCCCGGGCCGGCACGGCGCATCCATCGGACCAGATCGTCAGATTCCGCCGCCCCCGCCCGAACCAGCATCAGTCGGCGGTGCCTTTGGGCAGCTTCCTCTCGGTGATCGCGGCATAAAGAGCGACGCCATATGGAATCGTCTCGTCATTGAAGTCGTAAAGATGATTGTGCAAAGCAGCGCTGTCGCCGTTGCCCAGATTGATGTGGGCGCCCGGCACCCGCTCCATCATGAAGCTGAAATCCTCCGATCCCATGCCAGGCGGACCGTCGCGGCGGACATTGTCCTCGCCCACAAGTTCGGCAGCGGCGTCACCGTAGGCGATGGCTTCCGCCGTGTTGTTCACCATCGGCGCGAAGATGACGCGGAAATCCACCGTCGCCTCGGCACCAAACCCGGCCGCAAGGCTCGACGCAAGACGCTTAATGTTCTGCTCGATCATAGCCATGACTTCGGATTTCATCGTCCGAACGGTGCCGGCCATGACCGCGGATTGCGGAATGACGTTGTACGCGTCGCCGGACTGGATCCGCGTGATGCTCAGCACCGCGGTGTCCTGCGCCGAAATGTTCCGTGAAATGATCGACTGCAACGCCGTACCCAGGTGGCAGGCGACGACGATCGGATCGATGCTCTGCTGCGGATGCGCCCCGTGCGCCCCCTTCCCCGTGATAACGATGTCGAAGAACGCGCCGCCGGCCGCTCGGGCAGCCGGGCCAGTAATGAACTTGCCAACAGGCAGGCCGGGCCGGTTGTGCATGCCATAGACGGCGTTGCAGGGGAAACGCTCGAACAACCCATCCTTCAGCATTTCGAGGGCTCCACCGACGCCTTCCTCGGCCGGCTGGAAGATGAAATTGACGGTGCCGTTGAAGTTCCGTGTCTCCGCGAGGTATTTCGCGGCACCGAGCAGCATCGTGGTGTGTCCGTCATGGCCGCAGGCATGCATGCGGCCCGGATTCTGGCTGGCGTAGGGAAGTCCGGTCGCCTCCAGGATCGGCAGCGCGTCCATGTCCGCCCGCAGGCCGACCGAAGCCTCGCCGTTGCCGTTGCGCAGCACACCCACCACACCCGTTTTGCCCACATTCCGATGTACCTCGATCCCCCACTCCTCCAGCTTGCGGGCGACGAGGTCGGCGGTGCGATATTCCTCCAGCCCCAGTTCCGGATGGGCGTGAATATCATGGCGAATTGCGGACAATTCGTCCTGGTAAAGGCGGGCACGATCAAGCGCGGACTGTGTCATCAGCGGTTCCCTGGTAGTTTGTCTCGCCCGACCATATCACGCGCAGGGCAATCGGGCGAACCTGTTATGGCGGGCTGAACCCGCCGGACAGTGCGGATCGCAGCCGCCAGATTTTTGCGCAGATTAAGGATGGATGCACGCGAATGCACGCAGATCAAGACGGGATTAGAGGCCATTCGCCACCCGCTTGGTTTCCAGTCGCGACTTGCCGAAGTTAAGCAGCAGGCAAGGCTGCAAGCCGGATGCCTTCAGGTAGTTGACGCACTGGGCACGATGCCCTTCATCCCAGGCACTCGCGGTCTACAACTCCACCAGCAGCGCCTGCGGGTCGACATAATACTGACCGACCACAACCCCATCATAGGTGACCGTAAGGCCTCGCTGCTGCACGACGTCCAGCCCCGTCTTACGCAATTCGTGCGCCAAAGCGTTTTCATAAACGTTCTCCAGGAATCCGGCTTCAAGGGTGTTGAGCACGGTAAAAGCGCAGCCGATGATGCGCCCCGACAGTTCATTCAGCCGAATTTCATCCGCGTGCATCTGCGTGCATCCTACTTTTATCTGCGTAAAAACCTTCTCTTCCGACACTTCCGACACTGACAGCAAATCATTGCCAAAGTAGACCGCCCGGGTGCGCGGCTGCGCGCGAAATAATACGATACCAGATGGCCTCTGCGCCGCCGCGGCCTTTCTCCGCCGGCTGAAAGATGAAGTTGACGGTGCCGTTGAACGCCCGCCTCTCCGCGAGGTATCGCGCCGCGCCAAGCAGCATCGTGGTGTGCCCGTCATGGCCGCAGGCGTGCATCAGGCCCGGGTGCCGACTGGCGTACGGCAATCCGGGTCGCCTCCAGGATCGGCAGCGCGTCCATGTCTGCCCGCAGTCCGACCGAGGCCGCGCCATTGCCGTTGCGCAGCACTCCCACCACGCCCGTCTAGCCGACGCCGGCGATGCGCTTCGACCCCCCATTCCTCCAGCTTGCGCGCGACGAGGTCGGCCGTGCGGTGTTCCTCCAGCCCACGTTCAGGATGGGCGTGGATATCGCGGCGGATGGCGGTCAGCTCATCCTGGTAACGCCGAACGCGATCGAGCGGGGACGGGTCATTGCCGGCTTTGGTCTGTGTCGGGCGGCACAAGCCCGGCACGCCGGTCTTGCCTTGTCCCGCCGGCCGGGCTGTTGTCGCAAACCGACACGCGACAGGACGCACGCATGTATCTCAATACGTTCGCTCAGGGTTCGGCCCCGCTCGACATGACAGGTTCGGATGAGTTCCGCAGCCTGCTCGCCAGCGCCACCGACCTCGGCATCCCGCATACACCGAACGTGCCCTACCGGTCCTGCAACATCGTGCTGCGGCAAATGCGGTTTCACTTCCTGGACTGGGGACATGCGGACGCGCCGCCGATCGTACTGCTGCACGGCGGGCACCAGTCGGCCCATTCGTGGGATCTGGTGAGCCTGCACCTCGCGCGAAACTATCACGTGCTGGCTCTGGACCAGCGCGGCCATGGCGACAGCGAGTGGGCGCGGGATGTCACCTACTCCAACCACGAGATGTCGCTGGATGCCGAGGCGTTCATCGCCGCGATGGGGCTGCATCGGCCGGTGTTGATCGGCCACTCCATGGGCGGGCGGAACACGATGCTGCTGACGCGGCGCAACCATGCGCTGTTGCGCGCGGCGGTGATCGTCGATGTCGGGCCGGAACTGTCCGAGAAGGGCCGTGCGGCGATCGGCGGCTTCGTGCAGGCCAACCAGGAGTTCGACGACCTCGACCATTTCGTCAGCAATGTTCGCAAGTACGATCCGTACCGCTCGCGCGCGCACATCGAGCGAACCGTCAAATACAACATGCTGCAACGGTCCGACGGGAAATTCGTCAGCAAGTGCGATTCCAATCCGCGCCGGCTGAATATCGTCCGCAGCAGCGGACCGCTGGAGAACATTACTCTGGACGATGCGACGGGCTTCACCCTGCCCGTGCTGCTGGTACGCGGGGCGAACTCCAACATTCTGGCGGCCGACGCGGCGGAACGGTTTGCTCATGCGCTGCCGCATGGCCGGCTGGTGACGGTGCCGGACTGCGGCCACAACGTGCACGGGCAGAACACCAAGGGCTTCATCGGCGCTTTGGGGGCGTTCCTGGAAACACTGTAAAGGCGGCGATCGGTCACCGCGCCCGATCGATCACGCCGCGCACGATCCAGCCCGTGTCATGCGCCGGCGTGTCGTTGGCATCATAGCCGCCGAAGTAGATCACGCCTGCTTCATTCGGAAACGGCGAGGCGGCGATGCTGCGCGCCGAGACCAGGTTCTGGCCGATTCCAGGCAACCGAACCACGACCTGATGCAGGTCGTACCGGCCGTTCGGGTGGCGGACCAGAAACCACGCGCCGCCCTCCAGACCGTTGATCACCGGCAACACGGTATGACCCGGAGGCCGCGGCGCTGCCGGCAGTATGAATGCCTCAAGCCCGATGACCAGGTCGGCCCCGATGCGCGCCATGTCGTTGTACGCCGCGACGACGTAGCTGACCCGTGTTTCCCAGGCCGCATCAAGGAACTGCGCAAGATCGAGATCGGTCGATTCCGCGCCGGTCACGGGATCGATGCGCACGATACGGCTGTCGTTGCCCTCGATGGCCGCCAGCAGGACGTCGTCCCGGCCCGGTTCGCGCAGGGTGGTCAGCCCACGCAGCCCGGTCTGCGAATAGTGCGGAGCGGGATCGGTATACAGCAGGCGCCACCGCGGTGTCGCACCATCCTCCCGGACCCAGACCTGCTGGCCGATCGCCGCATACAGCCGGCCGGAGGCCTCGGCGAAGCTGCTGATGCGCAGCCGGCCGCTCAGTCCGGGAAATGCCGCGATGTCGATGCCGCCGACGGCAAGTTCCGGACTGCTGGCCCATCTGATCCGCCCCGTCACGCCTGGATCATAGGCACCGGCGAATATACCCCTCGTGTCGCCCGCGAAAGCCAGATCGGCGCCGCTCCGACGATCGCGATGGAACCCGAACGATCGGATTTGCGGCAGGAAATCCCCCGATGGTGTGTCGGTCGCAATGACCGTCCCGGACCAGGCGCCGGTGGCGTCATCGCGGGTGAAGATCGTCCGCGTTCCGGTGAGATCCCAGGTGGAGGCGAGCAGCATCGCCACCGGCGCAGCCAGCGCGACGCCGCTTGCGTCGGAGCGGAAGGTGATTTCGTTCAGGGTCGAAATCGCCAGATGGCGCCGCCGTCCGCCACGCAGCCAGTCCCCGAACGTATGATCCACGCGCCAGGCGCCGTCCGGTCGGTCGAGCAACAGGATCTGCGCCCCCGGCGCCGGACCGGTCTCCTTCCAGTAGCCGTTGGCAGCAAACAACCGTCCGCCGTGACCGACCAGACCGCGGATTTCCGTCCCGCCCATGGGCTGCCCCGCAACGTCCTGCTCTCCCCCGGCATAGGACAGCGTGAAGGAACCGGACAGTTCATCGCCCCAGGACCGCAACGGCAGCAGCGACAGCGCAACGGCGGCGCCCAGCACCCACCGCGGTCGAAGGCGCCGGCGGCGGACGGTCACCGCCGGCCCAGTGACGAAAACACCTCCTCGTTGTGCTCGCCCAGCTTCGGCGAATCACCGCGAGGATGCGGCCGTTGCCGGTCGAACGGAATCGGCAGACCCACGATGCGGATATTGCTCCCCGGCAATGTCCGCAGCATATCCATCGCTTGCAACTGCTCGGTTTCCGCCAGTTCAGCGATGTCGTTCACCGGAGCGACCGGCACGCCGGCCTCCCCGATGATCCCGATCCAGTCCTGCCGCGCCCGCGTCAACAGCACCGGCTGCATCACGTCCACCAGAGCCTGGCGGTTCGCAGCACTCCGCCGTCCATCCGACACTGACAGGTTCTCGCACCATGCCGCGGCCAGTTCCAGCGGCCCCGGCATCAGCCGATCCCCAAACGCGACCGGAACGCATCATCCCGCAGGCTGAACTCCTGTCCGTGCAGATCGTCCGCCGCCGCTGTACAAAGATAAACGATCGCCGCCGCCGGATGCGCCACCGGCGTCAGGTTCCCCCGCGAAATCTGGCTGACCGGATTGACCCCCGACGCCCGGATCAGACCCTGCATGTCGGTATCCGTCGTGCCCGGCTGGAAGCCGAACACCCGGATCCCCTTTCCCGCCGTCTCCAGCGCGACGGCACGTGTGAGCATGTGCAATCCGGCCTTGGCGCTGCAATACGCGCTCCATCCCTCCAGCGGCCGGATCGCCGCGCCGGACGACACATTCACGATCGTCCCGCCACCCGCCGCGAGCATCCCGGGCAGCACGGCTCGGATCGCATGGTAGGCGCCGGTCAGATTGATATCGATGTTGCGCGCATGGTAGGCGCCGGTCAGATTGATATCGATGTTGCGCGCCCAGGACGCCGGGTCGCTCTCCGCGATCGAGGCGATCGGCTCGATCACCCCGGCATTGTTGATCAACGCGTCGACACGACCGTAACGGTCGGTCATTTCGTTGACCACTGATGCGCACTGCCGATAATCCGACACGTCGCAGCCGCTCGACGAAACGGTCCCCCCGGCGCGGGCGATCGACAGGGCGACGTCGGCCAGACGAACCGAATCCCGAGATGTCAGGACGACGGTCGCCCCGGCCTGCGACAATGCGACGGCCGCCGCCGCCCCGATCCCGCGACTGGCACCCGTTACGATGATGACCTTGCCGTCCAGCCCGCTCATGGTGTTCCCCTCATTCAGCATCAGGAAATTAGGCATCAATCTGATTCAGGCCAAGGTTCGGCCGGTCCCGGCCGTGGCGCCGGCCGACCGCCGCCCGCATCGCCGACAGCGCCCGGCTGCACAGTTTCGCCGCGCCGGGTTGGGTTCGCAAAATCCAACCCGCTCCGACAAGACGCCGAAGCCCGAAACGGTTTTGGCCGCCCTCCACAGCGCACAGCGCCCGGAGACGTACGGCGCCGAACGCCGATGGCCGGCCGCCCCTTTCTGGTCGCGGCGCCGAAGCGG
>JBEKLE010000136.1:0-13872 GCA_050010355.1 Rhodopila sp.
GACGCCGCTGATCTGGGAGCACGTGAACCCTTACGGCCGCTTCGAACTCGACATGGACGCACGGCTGCCCATCAACTGATCCCAGATGGCCCCTGGTGACACGACTGTTGGGTCTAGGCCCAGGGGGGTGGCGCGGCCGTGATCGGTGATTAGCGACGCCACGATGGTGGCCTGGTTGTCAGCATTGAAGTCTGTCCAGTCGAATGCTACCACAATGGAGCTGCGAGCGCCGATGACGTAGGGCACCCCGGGGTGAGGATTTCATCAAAATATACTCACGATACGCAACGAACAAATTTGTAGACGCACCGGCGCAGCATTTTTTGGATTACATTATAATACTATCGGAATGCTGTGGGCTTAACGAATGGGAGCGTGACACAAAGTCGTCAAAGTTTGGAAAAGGAGATTGTCATCGGGGTATTAATCGCATCTAATCTTACGAGTGCCTCCCTAGGAGTTTTACGAGTGCCTCCCTAGGAGTTTTACGAGTGCACCCCTTGGAGTCTTACGAGTGCTCCACTAAGCGTCTTACGACGGCCCTCCCTAAGTCCCAAGTCTAGTAGATCGAGGAGAATGATGTGATGGCTCACGACGTTCCGGTACACAAACATGGTTGGACTCAATTAGAGATCCAAAGGCCTAGAATCTTACAAGTGCCTCCCTAGGAGTCTTACGAGTGCTTTCCTCGGAGTTTATGGGCCCGCCCCCTAAGTGCTAGGTCGAGTAGATCCAGTAGAACGTTGTGGCTAACCACATTCCGGTGCACGAACGTAGTCAACCTCAGGTAAAGACTCAGAAGTGTAGAATCTTACAAGTGCCTACCTAGGAGTCTTACGAGTGCTTTCCTAAGCGTCTTATGAGGCGCCGCTAAGTCCCAAGTCGAGTACATCCAGGAGAACGTTGTGCTGGCTCACTACATTTCGGTGCACGAACGTAGTCAACCTCGAGCAAAAATCCAAAAACGTAGTTTCGTATCTCATCAGAAGGTTATACTAACAATTGGCTTGATGACGAGCGATATCGTTATCGTAGCCGCGTTGGCGATCATATTGCAGACCTTGAAGAATCATACGCCCGAGCTTTCGTACGCGTATTGCAACGTCGTCGCGTTCGGCACCACCCTATTCTCCTATGCAACATTACTCCAGCGCGGATACGACTTTAGTTCAATACTGTGTGGAGGGAAGCAAACAAGAGCGGCAATGACCAGCTCGCTAGCCATGTTCTTGCTCGTTATTGTGGTGTTGTTCTTCAGCAAGACCACGGATGAATTATCGCGCGCCTGGGTGATCGGATGGCCGCTCGCCGTCGGCATCGTGCTCGGCGCCGAGCGGCTGCTCCTGGCGCGCTTTCTGGCTGCATGGCAGCAAGCCGGCGGCTTCGCGCCCAAAATCGCTATTGTCGGGCTGGGCCTCCGTTCGCGTCAGCTTGCAGCTAGGATTTCGTCGAAGCTTGGCACCGAGGCTGATGTCTGCGGCTGGTTCTCTGCCTTGCCATATCTGGCCGGGGACACGCGCCAGCACTCGGCCGACGACGGATGGCGCGTCGGCGGCTGCGTCGACGATTTGATCAAGATCTGCGAGCGCAGCCCATTGGACGAAGTCATCGTCGTAGTGCCCGACCATCCGGCGCCTGAAATCGACGAGGCGCTCCGGAAGCTTAGTTGTGTCCCGGTGAGCGTCGGTCTGTGTCCCGAGGGCCTGTTGGGCTATCAGTTCGGGCGCCACGGCGCGAAGGTCGTCGCCGGCGTGGCTGTGCTAAACCTTTATGACCGGCCGCTTGACGGCGCCGAGTTCTTCCTCAAGAGGATTGTGGATGTGGCTATTGCTGCCGGCGTGCTGCTCTTCATCTTTCCGCTGTTGGCGATCATCGCTGTAACCATCAAGCTCGACAGCGGCGGTCCGATCCTCTTCAAACAGAAACGGCTCGGCTTTAATAACAGGATCATCTCGATTTATAAATTCCGTTCAATGCGGCACGAAGAATTCCCCAATCCGACAGTGCCGCAGGCGACGCGCGACGACCGCAGGATCACCCGGGTGGGGCACTTTCTGCGTCGTACGAGCCTGGATGAATTGCCGCAATTATTTAATGTCCTCAGCGGAGGAATGTCGCTCGTTGGACCACGGCCGCATGCGCTAGAGCATAATGAAAAATACGCCCGGGAGATCGATCGGTATCTGGCGAGACATCGTGTCAAACCCGGGATAACGGGCTTGGCTCAGGTCAATGGGTTGCGTGGCGAAACCCGTGACCCGAGGAAGATGGAAATGCGTGTTGAGTATGATTTGTACTACATCGAGAACTGGTCGTTCCTGCTCGATTTGAAGATCCTGATACGGACACTCATTGTCGGCTTCAGGCATCCCAATGCCTTCTGACGAACGCAACGGCCGCGGTCAGGAATCGAATGGAATGGATGCGTGTGCACATGAAAGTCATTTGCTTGCCTGTGTACCTCGCGATCGCTCGCTAGGACGACACGGGTTTCGCTGCCTGGTCAGACCAGTAGAGCTGCCCTTCGCACCGGAGGCATTATGTTTCTTAAAGCCATTCTGACGCTCCTGCCGTGGTCTTTGCGACGTCGGCTGCTGGAGTGGTCTTTCGGATACGACCTACATCCGACAAGTTGGATTGGCCGATCGTGGATTTTCCCGAAACATCTGATCCTCAGGGAGAATGCCAGTATCGGCCACTTGAATCTGGCCAAAGGTCTTGATCGCATCGAGCTTGGCGCCCATTCGTCAATTGGAAATCTTAACTGGATCACTGCCCATCCATCCGACGGGTTTCATTTCCAGCATCTGCAGGACCGTTCGCCGTCATTGATAATCGGAGATCACTCATCAATTACCGGGCATCATTTCCTGGATTGCGCCAGCCGCATAACCATTGGCGACTTCTCGACCGTGGCAGGTGTCCATTCACAGTTTTTCACGCACAATATCGATGTTGAGGAAGGCCGCCAGGCTACGCGCCCGATTGAGATCGGGTCGTATTGCCTGGTCGCAACGGGAACCGTGGTCCTGGCTGGATCGGTCTTGCCTGATTATTCCGTGCTGTCGGCTATGTCGTTGCTTAACAAAGCCCATTCCGAGACTCATCGCTTGTACGGCGGCGTTCCTGCCGCGCCGTTGAAATCGATCGCTGCCGACGCCCGTTACTTCACGCGAACGCGCGGCGTTGTTAGGTAGTCGCCGGCATACAGTGGGGCAAGATGCGAACCCAAAGTTCTTCCACCGACTCCCTTACGAACTTGATGGTGCGGGTGCGCCGTCGCTGGGGGGTATTTACAATCATCTTTCTCTTCGTTGCGGCAATGGTGATGACAGCCAGATATCTGCTGGTGCCGCAGTTCACGGGAACCAGCACCGTGCTGATCGAGCGGAATCGGTCTCCGATCGAAATGCGGAGCACGATGGCTGATAATTCCACCGCGGAATCCACAGAGGTTGAAAGTCAGGTCGAGGTCATTCGCTCGCCCAGACTGCTCCAAGCGATGTTGAAGCTGGATGATTTCCGTGCCGCTTGGTTGCGCGCCTGCCAATTCAGCAAGAACCATTCTCCATTCGGCGTCATCACTTCCTATATCGGCAATATGCTTCAACTCACCAGCACACACTTTCCGGCTGACCCATGCATATTAGACGATCCCAGCGCCGCAGTTGAGGCCATCAGCAAGAGCTTCACGATTTTTCAGGTGGGCCATTCACGCGTGGTGTCGGTGAATTTTCAATCCTCGCTTCCCGATACGGCTGCCTTGGTCGTGAATTCGCTGGTCCGCGAATACCTCGCGGACAACATCATGGCTAAAAGCAATGCGAGCTTGGCGACCGCCAAATGGCTCGAGAATGAAGGTTTGAAGTTGCGCCAGAGCCTGGAGCAGAGGGAATGGCAAATTGTCCGATACCGCCGGGAACACGATCTTCTGCGCGGGCAGCAGGGTCTGTTGACGCAGGAGGCCCTGAGCAACCTGATCTTGCAACTCGGGGCGGCCAAAACGCGCCTTTCCGACGCAACGGCACGTTACGCCGAAGTCCACAAAGCCATCCAGCGTGGCGAGAATCCGGCTGAGATGCCCGAAGTGCTGAGCGCCGGCACGATCCGGGAACTCCGCGTGGTTGAAGCCGGCATGACGAAAGAAGTTGCCAAGGCCACGACGGAGTACGTCGAGAACCATCCGAAAGTCCTCGCCTTAAAGGCCCAACTGCGCCTCCTGCAGGCCAACATCTCAGCGGAAGCGGATCGCATCGTCAAAAGCCTCGCGGCTGAAATGGCGAGCGCCGACAAGGGCGAACAGGCGCTTGAATTGGCGCTCAACGAAGCAAAAAATGATGCCATTTCGGCCGCTGATGCCGACTCAGCAGTCCAGAGCCTGGTGCGAGATGCCGACGTCGATCGGCAACTGTATCTTTTGCTAGCTAGTCGCTCCAAGGAGTTGGAAACCCAAACGCGCGCGCAAAATCCAGATGCGCAATTGGTCAGCCTCGCTGAAATTCCGGTGCGTCCCGCATTTCCGCGGACCATTCCTTTTGCCGGTGCGGCGCTGTTGTTGGGTGTCGTATTCGGCGCCGGGGCAGCCTTTACGCGCGATTACACTGACAAGACCCTCCGCAACATCGATGATTTCGTCGACAATATCGAACTTCCCATTTTAACGCGGATACCAACCGAGCGGGGATTGGCTCACCGGGGCAATTTCCTGACGACGGTAAGCAATGACCGGTCGGGCTTCCGCGAGGCAATCCGCGCCCTCTATGCGCATCTGCACCTGAAGGGCAGCCTCCGGACAATTCTCGTGACGTCATCCGCGCCCAAGGAAGGCAAGACCTCAGTGTCGGTAGCACTTGCCCATTTCGCAGCCGCAGCGGGACAACGCGTGCTGCTGATCGAAGCGGACTTACGGATGCCGGTGTTCGCACAGATCATGCCTCTGAAGGGCAGAGGCCTGGAGGGCTTTTTCCGCGCTGTTTCGCCCGAGGAAGCCTCGCTTGCACTAGCCCGCAACATTGAGGTGCCCTATAGCTACTTGCCGGAGTTCCATGTGCTGATGGCAGGCCATCCCGCGCCGGATTCGACGGAACTTCTAAGCAGCGCTCGCATGGCATCCTTGCTGCAAGCAATGCGAGGACGATACGACCTCGTCGTGATCGATACGCCGCCGGCCAATTATCTTATGGACGCCAGCGTATTGGCGCGACTGACCGACGGCGTCATCTTCATGGCCAAGTGGGGACAGTCGCAACCACAGCTTGTTCGCAACGGGATGCGCTCGATTACCGAAGCCGGTGGTAACATTATCGGCGTCGTGATCGGAATGGTTGAGTACAAATTATATCCAATATACGGTAATTTGACGCCGATCGTCAAGTCAAATGTTTGAAATATCAATGACGGCGCAGATCGATTTACCGCTCGTCGATTCAGACAGAAATGCCGATGCGTCCGCGCTGTTGGTTGCGACTGCAACGCTCTTCAACATGGCGCTCTGCTTCTTGTTCACCTTGGGGCTGCCGGTCGGCTCGGCCGCCATAGTTGCCGCGTGTGAACTCATTATTTCCACGATCGCCCTTATGCTGGCGCGGGGCGTCATTAGTGACAGGGCATTGCTGATCATGGCGATGCTCACAGGATATCTGCTTGCCCTCTCGCTGCTGCGCCAAGGCAGCAGTCCGAAAATCGTCCGCGATCTGATGATTCCGTTTGCCTACTATTTCCTCGGGCTTGCGAACGGCACACCTGAACGCGCCGATCGCCTTGTCCGCCTACTTTTAATCATTGTACTTGCGGTCGGGGTGGTGGAATGGCTGGACCTCGAACTCTACACGCGGATGCTCAACGTAACTGAGTATTTCATAGCCAAAGGGATGATGACTGCGTCAGAGGCCGATAACAGCGTCACCGGCGCCGGGTCTGGGCTCTACATCAGCGGCATGCGTATCGACGGTCGGAATTTTCTCCCGTTCCTTGAGCCTATCCTTGGGTTGCACCGCGTATCGTCAGTCTTTCTAGAGCCGATCGAGTTATCAAATTTTGCCGTGATTGCCTACGTTTGGCTGTTGTGTCGCTTCGACGCTCATGCGACCCTAAACTCTCTCGTTTATATGCTGATGGCATTTGTGTTGACGGCCCTTTGTGACTCGCGGTTCGCATCATTGGTCTGTGTTATCATAACGCTCTGCCATTTAATAGGAATTTCGAGCCGGACTTCATTCGTCGCCGCTTTGCCAATTGTCATGTGTGGAGCTACCCTCATCCGAGCATGTCTCTGGCATCCTGTCGTGATTGGCGACGATCTGATGGGGAGGCTGTATACGTCAGGCTCCTTACTTGCTTCCTTTACTCTGGGGGAGTGGTTTGGCTTCAGTGAATCGCAGGGTCCAATAGGCGACGCCGGATACGCATACCTTGTTACATACTCGGGATTTTCGGTCCCTATCATTCTCTGGATCCTGTTTCTGGCCGGGTCGGGCACAACCCGGCTCGCTCGGACGGTGCGTGGTGCTATTGCAATTTACTCAACCGTATTGCTCACCGTAAGTTATGGACTACTATCAATAAAAACCGCCGCCCTCCTATGGTATCTCTATGGGGCGGTGGCCAGCGAGAAGGCAGAGAATTCAGATGTCTAAAGTTATTCTTCTCAGCACGCGCTACGATCTGGGGGGCGCCTCGCTCCTTGCCACCGAAATAGCGGCGCAGCTGCGAAATCGCGGACATGACGCGGAGGCGTGGTGCCTGTATCTTCATTCAGAACGCCATGCACCGCCTGACCCCTGGGTGCGCATCATTCTGCACCACGAACCGCGCGGCGTACGCGATCTCATGACGATGCTGACTGGTCTTCTCTCCGCCATGCGAGAATTTCGTCCGGATGCGTTCTTTGGCGTCCAGCCACTCGCCAATATTCTGGGCGCTGTTGCCGCGGCGGCAGTGGGGTGCTCCCGCCGATATGGCGGCCAGCACAATCCCGCCAACAGCCAGCGGTACATCTTGCGTGCCTTGGAAAGATTCGTCGGCACGTTCATCTATACAGGTAATATCGCAGTTTCGGAATCAGTAAGGCAAACATATCTCGGTTATCCCGCTTTATACCGCAACAAGATGACGCTGATCCATAATGGAATTCCCGAACGCGGAAGGAAGTATTCGAAATCCGAAGCGCGGGAGCACTTTGGATTGCCTTGTGATTACTTTTTGATTGGGACAGTCGGTCAGCATGACACAGACCAAAAGCATCATGACTTTCTGATTGACCTTCTTCCGCGGATCCCGGACGTGCATTTGGCTATCGCCGGTGACGGGCGGCTTCGTGGTCAACTGGAAGAGCGGATCGCCGTGCTCAACATTGCCGATCGCGTGCATCTCTTGGGTTCAGTGCCGCGGAAGTCAATCGAGGCCTTTCTCGACACTTTGGATGTTTTTCTACTTCCGTCTCGTTTCGAGGGCTTCAGCCTGAGCCTTTTGGAGGCCATGCAATCCGAGTTGCCGATCATCGGTAATGATATCGATATGATCAGGGAGGCGTTGTGTGACGCCAATGAGCATTACGGCTTGCTAATCCCGACCGGGCGACCCGACGAATGGAGCCAGAATATACTCGAACTAAAGAACGATCCACGTAGTTGCGTTATGTGGTCAAAGCGAGCCGCTGAGGGGCTGAAAAGATTTTCTCTCGAAAAGATGATTAACGCATATGAACAAGCGGCTGTCGGAGATAGCGAAGCGGATGGCTATCACGATCTTCTGCTTGCACCGGATACGTCATCCGCGGATCACAGGCAGCTACCGAATGCGACCGGGTCTGTCGCATAGGTCCTGTTGCAACCTGGCGCTGCCGGCAGGCGCATCGATGTCGGCGACGACAAGCTAACCCTCGGTATGGCCCTTGCGATGCGGCACGAGGACAGCTCGAAGCAACTGCCAGTGACCCGCCGATTACGCTCCAACTCGATGATATTCGAACTTGCTACGCGATGACCTACGTCCGTGGAAAATTGCCCCCGATGTGCAGATCACGAACCGGCGCCCTAGCAACACTATTATTTTTGGAGTGCCCACCAGCCGATCCTTATTGCGATCGTGTTGACCTTCGGGGTGGTCTGACATTGCATTATAAATTCGTACCGTTGCAAAACCTCCTGTTTGTGGGACGTGTGGTCGCCCAGATCTACGCAAACACAACAGCCGGCGTTTAGATCTATCACAACTCACTAGTGGCCGGTTGGGAAGTCAGTCGAAATCAATAATGTATGTACAATGTATGTTTAAGTAATCTTGCGCATCTGTATTACGATTCAGAATATGGCGAGCCTATCTAGGCCCTTTCCAACACTTGGTCCGAAAGGAGACCCTTCAATGTGTAGGCAGAGGCTACCGTATCGCCCCGTTTATCAGTGGCGATCGGCTCGATCCGTCTGGAAAAACGTTCGACGCGGCGAAACCGCTTTCAAATGGGCACCCCCCCCCCAAAAAAATCGTAAAACCACTGCCGGAACGACATTTTTGGAGAGTTTGTTTGCGATTAACGGGACACTAGTGATGACAACTTCAATGTTAATGCCTCGCGCTATCCCATCAGCGGTTTGTTTGCTGGATCTGAATTTTGCCAATTTCAATGTCGGGGAGGCCGCGGCCTGCATTGCCGCACGGGATCCCGATGGGCCGTTCGATTATGTGGTTACCCCGAATGCGGATCATCTGGTACGTATCAGGCGCAGTTCACGCCTTCACGCCATCTACCGGGACTCGGCCTTGTGTTTGCTCGATTCCCGGGTGGTGAACCGTTTGGCCCGAGTGATGGGTTGTCCAGCCCCCAAGGTTACGCCGGGAAGCGACCTGACGGCGGTCCTGCTGGATCAGCACCTTCAACCAGGAGAGCAGATCACCATCGTAGGCTTGTCTCCTGCCTGGGTGCCGGAGCTGGTCAAGCGGTGCCGGCTGGCGCCCCCCGCGCATTATGACCCGCCAATGGGATTCGAGCGTGATTCAAAAGCGTTCGACGCGACAATTGAGTTCGTTCGGGCAAACCCCTCGCGTTTCATTTTCCTGGCGGTTGGATCGCCGCGGCAGGAATATCTCGCCGCCGCGATCGCAACCGGGGGTGGCGCGACCGGCACAGGGCTTTGCATTGGCGCCAGTCTTGAATTTCTCGCCGGTGCAAGGATGCGGGCGCCGCGGTTGATTTGTAGCGCCGGGCTCGAGTGGCTTTTCCGTCTTGCCACCAATCCCAGAAGGCTGTTTCGTCGCTACGTGATCGACAGCCCGCAGGTCTTCGCTCTGCTACTGAAACAACGGTTGGCGGGCGCCCGATCCAGCCGAGAACTTCGTGTATGAGGCGATGAAGCAGGGATCCGCGAGCCGGCGATCATTGCGGGTCAAAAGAGGCCGGAGCGTGCCATCGAACGCCCGGGTGCGCACGGCGAGGATATTGAGGTGGCGATCCCGCCGCGCGCGACGGCCGTGCCCAGCGGCGGACCGGATTCGCCCACACAGTGTGATCACCATCTCAAGATGATCACTGAACGAGGGCGACTGGCCTGGCAGGCCGCCACCGACTGCAGTCCGCTGGTCGAAACCGCTGCCAGCGGCGTGGCGGTGCTGAACCGGATGCTGGCGGCCGGAAGCCGTCCGCAGCCAGCGGGTCATCGCATGACCCCTCGGGGCATGGGATCAGCTCGCTCTTTCTCCGCCACGGGCACCAACGCGTTCGGCATCTCTGTCTCGTTCGTCGTGGTGCTTTATGCCGAGGCAGCCACCAACGGCGGCAGGATCGCCGTCAGCCCGCCCAGGCAGCTACCACGGCGTCACAGAACGGCAAGGCGCTTGTCTGGCCTGGCGGGTGTTATATTAGCGGCGGTGGGCTGTTCCAGCGCGTGGCTATCAACTGGTTGCGGGTTTCGAGGGGTCCATATAATGACTTAGAAACGATGCGGGACTGGAGCGTGGGGTTCTACGCTCAAACCCTCGAAATTTTTGAAACCGTTTTAATTCAGTAACTTAGGCTACCTCAGCACCTCAGCCTACCCCAGGGTTGCTCAGTCTTTCCAGAAGTCGCTGAAGCGATCCGTGGCAAGCTGGGTGTAGAGGACCGTGTGCTGGATGTTCCTATGACCGAGGTAGAGCTGGATGGCACGGGTGTCCTGACCGTCGTTGGCGAGCTTGAAGCCGGTTGAATGGCGCAGCATGTGCGGGTGGATTGGCATGCCAAGTTTGGCGGCATCGCCGGCGCGGGCAACCAGCTTTCGGAAGGTGGCAGCGGTCATCGGCGCACCGCGCTCGGAAATGAAGACGTAGGCGCCGTCTGGATATTCACGTAGCACCTCTCGCAGGGACCGGAGTTCCGGTCCGCGCAGCGGATGCGTGCTGGGCAGCCCATTCTTGCGGCGGCGTACATGTAGCAGGCCCTGCCGCAGATCAACCTGCTCGCGTCGCAGTCCGACCAGTTCCGACACGCGAAGCCCGTGCCGATAAGCAAGTAGGATCATCGTGGCGTCGCGTTGGCCGTGGCGTCCGAGATGTTGGGCCGCGGCGATCAGCCGGTCGATTTCCGGCGGCGTCAGATGCTCCCGGCTTCGCCGATCGGCATTGGGAACCTTGGGCGGCGGGTTCATGGCACCAACTTTCCCGAAAAGGATGTTTGGTGAGAGGTCCGCCGCGAGGCTGCAGGCTGGGGCGCGCCTCACATAGGGACAGCTCACTTGCCCTAAAACGGGCTTTATAGGGAAAGTTCCGATCCACTTTTACCCGACCGAGGCCCCGTTGCAAACCGATCAACCGACGCGTGCCCACAACAGCAAGCGGCTGACCGTGCTGTCGCCCGCCGAACGAACCGCACTTTACGGCCTGCCCGATTTCGATGACTTCCAGCGCGCCGAGTTTTTCGCCATGACCGAGGCCGAGCGAGCGTTGGCTGACCGGCGCAAAGGGCCAGTTGAGCGTCTGCACTGTCTGCTTCAGATCGGCTACTTCAAGGCAAAGCAGGCGTTCTTCAACTTCGAAGCACAGGACGTCCCTACCGAAGACATTGAATTCCTGGCGAGGCGCTACTTCCCGAGAAAGACGGTAGCGCTCTGTCCGCTGCGCCAGGACGAGCGGTATACGCAACGGACAGAGATCGCCAAACTGTTCGGCTACCGGCTCTGGTCCGCAACCGACCGGCCGGGCCTCATCGAGATGGCGGCTCTGCTGGCAAGAAGAGATGTGAAGCCGACCTTCATCCTGGTCGAGGTGCTGGGATTGCTGAAAGTCCGGAAGATCGTGCGCCCGGGTTATACGACGCTGCAAACCATCATCAGTGATGTACTCGTCGCCGAGCGCGGGCGCCTGGCACGCCTCATCGAAGAGGGCTTGGATACCAGTACATGCGCGGCGCTGCAGAATCTCCTGGTGCGCGACGGCACGCTGTCGGAATTGGCGGCGCTCAAGCAGGATGCCAAACATTTCGGTTATCAGATGATGGTCGCCGAGCGAGAGAAGTATGCGACGCTGGCCCCCTTGCACAAGGCCGCCAAGGTCATTCTGCCAAGGCTCGGCATCTCCCAGCAAAACACGAGATATTACGCAAGTCTTGTACATTATTATACGATATTTGATCTGCGCCGGATGACGACAGGACAAAAACATCTGTATTTGCTGTGCTATGCTTGGGAACGCTACCGGCAGATCAACGACAATCTCGTTGAGGCCTTTAGCTACGGCATGGCGCAGATTGAGCAGGAGACCAAGGAGGCATCCGAGGAAGCGTATGCGAAGGCCCTGGAGAAAAGGCAGCGGGAGGCACCTCGGGTGGGCCGCGTGCTGCTGCTCTATGTCGACGAGACCGTCGATGACACAACGCCGTTCGGCGAGGTCCGCAAGCGTGCGTTCACGATCATGCCGAAAGATGACCTTCTCACCGCCGGAAATCGTCTGTGCGAAAGATCGGACAGCCAAATCGAGCTGCGCTGGCGGGCAATCGATCGTGCGGCCGGCCGGTTCAAAAGGACCCTGCGCCCGCTTGCGATGACAATCGACTTCTCGGCTGAGCCGGCCGGTCGTCCATGGCACACCGGATTGTCCTGGATGAGCGATGTCTTCAACTGTCAGCAGCGTCTCGCGCAACGTCCGCTTACGGAAGTCCCTGCGGACACCATACCGGAAAGATTGCGGCCGTACCTTTTCGACTTCGACGAAGCCGGCAAGCCGACACGCCTTCGTGGGGATCGCTATGAATTCTGGGTCTATCGGCAGCTCCGCAAACGCTTGGTTTCCGGAGAGTTGTATCTCGATGACAGTATCCGACACCGCCGCTTCAGCGACGAACTGGTCGACCTGGCTCGTGCACCCGAAGCACTGAAAAACCTCGACATTCCCTGGTTGCGCCAACCCGCCGACGCCACGGTCGATGCCTTGTGCGATGAATTGGACCGGCTGTGGCGGACGTTCGACCACGACCTGCGCGCGGGCAAACTCAAGCATCTCGAATTCGACCCTGAACACAACACTCTGTCCTGGCGTAAGCCCAGGATCGACAAAGACGAAGCCCTGCAGAGCAGCTTCTATGCCAAGCTCCAGGCGCGCGCCGTCCCTGACGTCTTCCGCTTCGTGAACGCGCGATGCGGCTTTTTGTCGGCACTGACACCCTTGCAGCCGCGCTATGCTAAGAAGATCGCAGACGAGGACAGCTTGATGGCTGTGATCGTCGCCCAGGCCATGAACCACGGTATGCTCGGCATGGCCGAGACCAGCGACATCAGTTACGACGTCCTGGAGGAGACCCATCAACAGCACCTGCGCCTTGCCACGCTCCGAGAGGCCAATGACAAGATCAGCAATTTCATCGCCGGCCTCGACATATTCCCCCTGTATTCGTTCAATACCGAAACCCTCTATGGCGGTGTGGATGGCCAGAAATTCGAGTCAGCCACACCGACGATCAAGGCCCGATATTCGCGCAAGTACTTTGGACGCGGCAAGGGCGTGGTCGCCTACACACTGCTTGCCAACCACGTGCCGCTTGAAACGGAACTGATTGGCGCCAATGAGCATGAAAGTCACTACGCCTTCGACATATGCTACAACAATACCTCCGACATCGTGCCAACCACGATCACCGGCGACATGCACATCATCAACAAGGCGAATTTCGCCATCACGCACTGGTTCGGGCTGAAGTTGTCGCCGCGCTTCACCAACCTGCAAGCGCAGGTTCAGCATCTGTATTGCGGGACGAGTCCTTCCGAGGAGAACCCCTATCTCCTTCGGCCAGCTGGACAGATCGACCGTCAGACGATCGTCGCCGAGAACACCGGTATCGACCGGATCATCGCCACCCTTGGACTTAAGGAAGCCAGTCAGAGCGGGCTGATTCGCAAACTATGTGCCCTTTCGCAGCATAACCCGACGCGAAAGGCGGTCTTCGAGTTCGATAAGCTGGTGCGCAGCATCTACACCCTCAATTACTTCCGGGACGCTCAGCTGCAGAGGGATGTCCATCGGTCGCAGAACCGGCTCGAGGCCTATCACCAGCTGCGGTCGGCGATTGCCCAGGTCGGCGGCAGGAAACAGCTGACCGGACGGACCGACCTCGATATGGCAATCAGCAACCAATGCGCTCGACTGATCGCCAACGTCATCATTGCCTACAATTCCGTCGTGCTCTCGAAACTGCTGGCGCGCTATCAAGCCACCGGCAACCAGAAGGCGATCCAGCGGCTGCAAAAAATCTCCCCCGTGGCCTGGCAGCACATTCACCTCCTCGGACGCTATATGTTCCGGGACCACGGTCAGCCGATCGACCTTGATGCTCTCCTCGCGGACATCTCACTCACCTAAACAACTGATTTAACTGACTTTCAGAAATTTCGAGGGTTTGAGCCCGGAACCCCT
>JBEKLE010000137.1:0-13859 GCA_050010355.1 Rhodopila sp.
CCGTAAGCAGCGAGGCCAGTTGCTTATCACGCGGCATCCGGGACGCCCGGAAGCACCACCAGACCACAGCGGCGCACAGGACAATGGCCAGGTTCTGTATCAGCGTCGCGATGCCGGGGGGTAAGCCGAGCAGTATTGCCTCGGTGTAGGCGCTTTGCCCGTTGAGGCGACCGACCTGCAGCCAGCGCTGATACGACGGGCTGGGTCCAAGCATCAGCGCCAGCCACTCCCGCCACGGGTCGATGCCCAGGATCGCCAGGCTTGCAATCGCGGTAATGCCGGCGCTCGCAACCGCCGCTGCGAGCACCTTCCATTGCCTGGCGGCACTTAACGCAACCGGGACCAGGATCCAGATCTGCGGTTTGCAAGTAGCAGTCCGAGCAGTCCGCCGGCAAGCAGCGGGGAGCGCCGGATGAGGCCGAAGCCGCCCTCCAGCAGCGCCGTCGTCATGAAGCTGTTCTGCCCCACCGCGACAGTGAACGCCGTGGCGGGCGACAAGAGAAGACCCATGCCACAGACCCATCGCTGGTAGCCCTGAGCCACATAGCAGCGAACGGCGCAATTGAGCGATACAAACGTGACGCCGACAAACAGGGCGTAGGCGGCAATGAAAGGAAAAACCCCCAGGGGTATGACCATAAGCAGAAACAGGGGTGGGTAGACCCAGGGATGGAGATTGAGAGGGTGGGAAAATCCGTCACCGAACTGTTCATTTATTTTCGCGGTGAAAGCATAGCCGTCGGAGATCAAGGGCAGATGTCCCTCGATATAACAGCGAGCAGCCGTATAGAATAACCTGAAATCCTGAGCCGGCACAGATCTGAACCATGAACTGTACAATACCCAGCTCGCCGCCGCAAACAGCAGGCACAGGCTGCCGATCGGGATCAGCGCCCGCCGCGCCGGCGTTGCCATTGGCCGCAGTGTGCCGGGCGTGGCGGCGTGGCTGCCCGTCCGGCTGTCGGCATCATATCGCTCAGGCAATTCAGAAACATTCCGGCTGAAGTCGAAGTTGCGTTCGGCAAGGATTTCCGCGCTGCTTCGGAAAGTTCTTGCCGCGGAGAGCTTCGGGTAGCCTAGTCGATTTGGTCGGTGATGACAACGAATCTGTATGCTTGTCCGATGGTGCCGGGCTTTCTGGAGTGCCCTTCGCCCGAACACGACCTGACACCCACCGCCTCGGCCGAGGCCAACTGACACACCGGCTTGAGACGCATCCCGCCTTCGCCCACACTGACGTCCACAGACCCAAGCACGGAGCGCAGGATGATCAGTGTCGAGGAAGCCCGAGGACGCATCTTGGACGCCCTGCGCCCGACACCCGCCGAGATCGTCGCCCTGGCGGACGCCTGGAACCGCGTAACCGCCGCCGGCGTCACCGCTCGGTTGACGCAGCCACCCGCCGACGTTTCAGCAATGGACGGCTACGCGCTGCGTGCGGCCGACGGCGTCCTGGATGCCAGCCTGCGAGTGATTGGCGCCGCCCCGGCCGGCCATCCGTTCGATGGCCCGATCGGTCCCGGGGAAGCCGTGCGGCTGTTCACCGGCAGCGTGGTCCCGCCCGGCGCCGACGCCATCCTGTTGCAGGAGGACGCGACGCGCGATGGCGACCGGGTGCGTGTGAACGAGGCGGTGCGCGCCGGCCGCCACATCCGCCCCAAGGGGCAGGATTTTGCCGCGGGCGACCTGGTTATTCCAGCCGGACGGCGCCTCACCGCGCGCGATATCGGACTGGCCGCCGCGGCCAATTACCCCTGGCTGGCGGTGCACCGCCGTCCTCGGGTCGCCATACTGGCCACGGGAGACGAGATCGCGCTGCCCGGCGAACCGATCCCGCGGGGCGGAATCGTCAGTTCCAACTCGCACGCCCTGGCCGCGCTGGTGCGGGCGGCTGGCGCGGAGCCGATGATCCTGCCGGTCGCGCGCGACGAGCACGCGGCGATCAGCGCCGTCGCCGACTCGATTCTGGGTATGGACATGCTGGTCACGACGGGGGGCGCCTCGGTGGGTGACCATGACCTGGTGATGGCGGCGCTGAAGGCGCGCGGCATGACGCTGGACTTCTGGCAGATCGCGATGCGACCGGGCAAACCCCTGCTGTTCGGTCAACTCGGCGCGACCCCCGTGCTGGGCCTGCCGGGAAATCCGGTTTCGGCGATCGTGTGCGCGATCCTGTTCCTGCTGCCGGCGCTGGGCCGCCTGTCCGGCCTGCCCGCCGCCCCGCCGCCGGTTTCAGCAGCGATTCTGGGCGCCCCTGTGAAGCAGAACGACCGGCGTGCCGACCACATGCGCGCGAGCGTGAGCACGGACCCGGCCGGGCGGGTCGTGGCGACGCCGTTCCCCGAGCAGGATTCAGCGATGCTGCGCCGCCTGGCGCTTGCGGATGCGCTGGTCTTGCGTGCACCGCATGCGCCGGCCCTGCCGTCAGGCGCCGAGGTTGGTATCATCCGACTCGATTCGCTGGGTTTGTGACATCCACGGTTCAACAAAATCGGCTTGCATGCTGGAATACACGGAATACACAGTTTCGCTTGACGAGGGTAATGGAACCAACATAGAACGGCCTTGACGGTTGCCGATTTGTTCCGACGACCACTAAGGAACTCTGTTATGTTGACGCGCAAGCAATACGAACTGCTGGTGTACATCGATCGCCACCTGAAGCAGACCGGCTACTCCCCAAGCTTCGAGGAGATGAAGGATGCCCTTAATCTGAAGTCAAAGTCCGGCATTCACAGATTGATTTCGGCGCTGGAAGAACGCGGATATCTTGCGCGCCGTCACCATCGCGCGCGGGCATTGGATGTCCTGCGCCTGCCGGACAACATGATGGCCCGGGAAGCTGCGGCGGATTTACTGCCGGACGACGATGATGATGATGAGCCCCCCGCTTTCTCTCCCAACGTTATTCACGGCGATTTCACCCAACGGCTTCCGGGCGTGCGCGCCGCGAGCGATGTGGGTGCGATTCAGCTTCCGATGTATGGCCGCATCGCCGCGGGGCTTCCGATTGAGGCTCTGCGTGACACCAACAGCCAGATCGAGGTGCCGATGGCACTGCTTGGTCCCGGAGAACATTACGGGCTGGAAGTCGCCGGCGACTCGATGATCGAGGCGGGGATCCTGGATGGTGATATGGTGATCATCCTGAAGGGCGAAACGGCGGAGAACGGCCAGATCGTCGTGGCCCTGGTCGATGATACCGAGGTGACGCTGAAGCGCCTCCGCCGCCGCGGGAATTCCATCGCGCTGGAACCTTGCAACGTGCGGCACGAGACGCGCATCTTTCCGGCGGACCGGGTGAAGGTGCAGGGCCGGATCGTTGCGCTCTTGCGGAAATATTGAGCAGCCGCCTTGGGCGTCGATGCGCATCGCCGCCACCACCGTTCCGTTGGCGCCGGGCCTGACCCGCGTCAAGCGCGGCGTCAACCGATTCCAGGGTCGGCACCCTTTTTGCGCGGGGATCCGACCAAGCGGTGTCAGACAACGCGGTGGCGGATGCCCCAAACGGCGTCGCATTTTGGCCGAGGGTTTGGTTTAGACGGCGATCTGGTGACGCCCGCTGCTATCTCACCAGTTTCAAGCGGCAATACAACGCACTGAGCTCTCGGCTAAATGCATGGTGGTAACCTCAAGTTGATAAGGTCATCTTATGTAAGTTGCAACGTTTCTTGGCGTTAGGACAACGTCAATGCCTCTTTCTGGAACCTCAATTTCGAGGTCGCCTATCGATACAGCGCTTTTCAGCAGCTTTTCCGGCAGTTCACTTATTTCGAAATTGCGGTCGTGTACCAAAAGCGAGAGGTCAGCTTGAATCTCTGGGATGTGACTCCGTAACTGGGAAATATGGCGTTCTAAAAGTTGCACGATCCACGATAGGTGGGCCTCAGGCTTGTCGCCGATTTTTTTGTTTTCGGTTGTGATGAACCACGTGCCCGTCCGTGCGGGAACACGACTGCCATCACCCCGGCGGAGCAGACCTTTACCCCTCGCGGCGGCATGATCAGCTTTCAGCGCCATGATGCGCTCGATGTCCTCGGGCAAAAGGTCGTCAGCAAAAAGCCGCAGCGTCGCGAGAGGCCAGTCGTTCGGATCTGTGTCGCTATACATTATGGTAGAGACTCCCGATCGATTCGCCCGAGGTCGGGTCATAAACCTCTCCGTCATCAAGGCAGATCCAAACGGATGCACTCTTTATGCCAACCGCCTTCTTAATCTTATGTAGCCGGTTCGTCAGAACGCGCTCATCCAGTGCGAGCCGGCTGGCTATGTAGGGACGATCCAGGGGCGTCCTAGTGTAGAGAGCGTTGCATGGTGGTATCATTAATACGCTACGCTATGGATGTGCAAGCTAATAGTCAAGCGGATCAACGGCTTAACGAGAAAAGCTATGGCGCTGATTACGTTGAACAATCCGCGATACAGGCGCTGCAATCCGCGGATGACGGGAACCTCTTACCCAGCCTTGTGCATTCGCTGCCTGCACGCTCGCCGTTCGGCGTAGAGGCTCGCGGTGCTGCAGAGCAATCCGTGAGGTAGTGGCGACTGGTCGCATTCGGTATGCAGGCCATCCGATGACGTAGCCGCATCGGCCTCGTCGTGATTGGCTTCACTTGGCCCCGTATTCTCCCGGTCCGCCGCCATACCGGTCAGGCAACAACGATCAGCGCATCCACCGCTGTGATCCTGTCACCCGCGCAAATCAGCGGATTCACGTCCAGTTCCGCCACCGTATCACGATGATCGGCGGCAAAACGTGACACGTCACTGATAACCTGAGCCAGTCGCTTCACATCGACCGCCGGCATCCCTCGAAAACCTTCCAGCAGCTTCACACCTTTTAGCTGCCGCAGCAGATCTTCCGCCTCGGACGTCGTCACCGGGGCCGGCGACAAGGCCGTGTCCTTCAGCACCTCCACCAGGATACCGCCCAGCCCCACAACGATGAGTGGCCCGAACAACGGATCGTTTCGCGCGCCGACGACCATCTCGATCCCCTGCGGCACCATCGGTTGCACCAGCACGCCGTTGATCCGCGGCAGCGGCGAGACCTTGTCCGCGTTCGCCATAACCGCGGCGTAGGCGTCCCGCACCTCATTGGCGGTGCGCAGGTTCAGCCGGATTACGCCGGCCTCGGTCTTGTGCGGCAAATCAGGCGACTCGACTTTCAGCACCACCGGATAGCCCAGCAATGCCGCCGCGTTCACCGCATCGTCGGCCGAGTGGGCCAGCCGTTCACCGACCACCGGCACACCGTACAGCGCCAGAACCGCCTTGGCTTCACGCTCCGTCAGCGTCTGGCCGGTCGCCGCGGCGATCAGCGAATGGGCATGCGCGACTGTCTCGTTCGCGGTCGCGGCGACGCTCTGCACCCCGGCGGCTCGCTTGTCCGAGCGCCAGTGCCAGGCCGCGACGGCGGCGAAGCAGGCATTCATCGAGCGAAACAGGGCGACCCGGCTGCATTGGTTCGCCTCAACCACGCCCGGTCCGTCCTGCCATTCCGTCTGCCAGACGACGCAGGCCATCTTGCCGTGCTGCTCTGCCAGGTCGCTGTAAACTTGTGGCCGTTTCGCCGCCGGCGCGTAGCCATAGGTCAGCGGCGACACCAGGATGCCGTATTGCGGATCGCCCAGCAGCGCGTTGGCGCAAATTCCCAGCGACTCAGGGTCGCTTATGACGGCGGCGGTGACATCGCACGGGTTGCGGGAAGACCCGAACTCGGGGATCCGCGACTCCAGGATCGTCCGGACTTCGGCCGCGGGTTGCGGCAACGGCACGCCATGCTGCTCCGCCCGGTCGGCCGCCATGATCGCGGCCCCGCCCGAGGCCGCGACAATCGCCGCCCCGGCGGCTTTCGGCGGCGGCGCCTTGGCGAAGAAGGCGGCGGTTTCCATCAGCGCCTCGAAATCGTCAACGACGATCGCGCCCGCACGCTTGAACACCGCGCGGTACGACGCATTCGACCCCGCCAGCGACCCGGTGTGCGACATTGCCGCCTGAGCGCCATGCTCGCCGGTTGCCATCTTGAAAATGATCAACGGCTTGTCGGCCGCCCACGCGTGCTCCGCCGCCAGCAGCAGCCGCTCCGGCGTCGCCATGCCCTCGAACACGCAGGCAATCGAACCGCAGGCCGGATCGGTCGCCAGGTAGTTGACGAAATCCGCCATGTCCACGTCGCAGGAGTTGCCGGACGTCATCACGTGGCTGACCGAAAGCCCCCGCATCACGCCCTGCGCCAGACCCATACCCAGCGCGCCCGACTGGCTTACAATCCCGACCGCATTCCGCTCGGGCTTCGGGATCGGCGTGATGTCCATGAACGTCGCGCGGCTGTCGAGCAGCGCGTTCACCATCCCGATGCAGTTCGGCCCGACGATCCGCAAACCGGTCTCCCGCGCGATCGCGGCAAGCCGTTCCTGTTGCGCGATGCGGTCTTCCTTCCCGGTCTCGGAATAGCCGGAGGCGAAGATGATCGCACCGCCCACACCGGCGCGGGCGCAGTCCAGCACGATCTCCTCGACCGCTTCCCGGGCAGCGGCGATCACGGCGCAATCGGGGACTTCGGGGAGGTCGCGCATGTTCGGGTAGCAAATGTGCTCGCCAATCGTCTGATACCGCGCGTTCACCGGGTACGCCCGCCCGGCATAGTGATTCATGTTGGCAAGCACCTGCTTGCCGAACGAACCCGCCCGGGTCGACGCGCCGACAATCGCAATGCTGGCCGGGTGGAGTAACCGCGTCAGTTGTTCCCGGCTGTAAACGCCGGAGCGCCTGTTTTCCCCGGAGGGCAAGTTTTGCATCGTGTCGCCTGATTGACGTTCCCAAGCCGGCCAGCATACTCACTGGTAGGCACGCGGCAAGCGCGAGGGGGATAAACCGGATGTCGTCACTGTTCGATCTGACCGGCAAAGTCGCCATTGTGACGGGCTCCACCAGGGGAATTGGCCTGGCCATCGCCACCCGAATGGCCGAACATGGTGCAACAGTCGTGATTTCCAGCCGCAAGCCGGATGCATGCGAGGCGGTGGCGGCCGGCATCCGGGAAAGCGGCGGCAAGGCAGTGGTCATCCCGTGCCACATCGGCCGCAAGGAGGAACTGCAGAATCTCGTGGACCAGACCGTCGCGCGCTGCGGCGGGATCGACATCCTGGTGGAGAACGCGGGCGTCAACCCCTACCTGGGGCCGTCCGCCGGGATGCCGGACGAGGCCTACGAAACGGTGATGGGTTCCAACGTCCGCAGCAACGTCTGGCTGGCCAACATGGCGATCCCGCATATGGTGGCACGTGGCGGCGGTGCCGTGATCATCATTTCCTCCATCGGCGGACTACGCGGATCAGCCCAGTTGGGTGCCTACGCAATCTCCAAGGCCGCCGACATGCAACTAGCGCGCAATATCGCGGTGGAGTGGGGGCCGAAGAACATCCGCGCCAACGCCATCGCTCCCGGCCTGGTGCGGACAGACTTTGCCCGGGCGTTGTGGGAAGACCCGGCGCTGTACCGTAAGCGGACCAAGGACACGCCGCTGCAGCGGATCGGCGAGCCGGACGAGATCGCTGGCGCGGCCGTGTTTCTGGCGTCAGCAGCAGGCAGTTTCACGACCGGCCAGACGATCGTGATCGACGGCGGAACGACGGCCGGCTCGGTCGTGTCGCACGACGACTGAGAGTTTGAAAATGAATGCCCTCCCGCGCCGGATTGCCCAGAAGTACCGGGCGAACACCTCGTGCCTAGGTGGAAACCGGGATGCTGGACAGCAACCGGACTGCATCCTCCAGACTTTCTCTGCGTTCGGGGCTGCCGGCTCCTCGAATTGCGGCCTCCAGGGCGCCAATAGTACTCTTCAATGAGGCCGGGCTGACACGCGCCACCCGGTGATCCTCGAGAGCGCTGATGCACTCTTCCGCGGCCTCAAAACTGTCGTTGACGATGGTATCCGCGAAAATAGCCAGATCTATAACTTCGTCCATTTCGGCAAGCGCATAAAGCAACGTCCCTCGTGCTCCGCGTGTGGATTGCTCCCGTAAAAGGTTGCGGATAACTTCGGCGCCACGTTTCGATTTCAGCTCTGCGATGGCGATCGCGAGCGCGTTTCTAAGACCCGCGTCTTCCGTCATCAAGATTTGGTCAATAACAAGCTTTTCGAGATCGCCGTTGTCTGCCGAAGGCTTGGCTCCATCCAGCGACGCGAAGACGCGACCAGCGTCTCGTGCGCTGATTGCAGCACGAAGCTCGCGTTCCCTTTGTGATCCGCTCACGTCACCTCCATCTTTACCGTCGGGCATCTTTACCGTCGGGCAACCCTCGGCTACCCACTGGTTCCAGAATTCCTCGGCTTCCTTGCGGTCGCCTATGTCGCGGTTTCCATTCCTCGGTTTCCCCTTACGGTGCCACCAATCACGAAAATCCCCGAACTGTGGTTTGTTTTCAAGGCCATAGAACCGATCCCTTCGGCGCTTCTTGCCGCCTCGAAACGTCTCGCGTCGCATTTCCCCTCTGAATCATTTGGGAGTCTATGCGCCAAGCGAAGGCACACAACAAGTTTTGTTGTGTTTGGCTCTTTCCTAATCTGGGGGCGAACGTGACACGTTGCTTTGTTGGTGGCAACAGGAGCTCCAAACAGATGACCAGCGGGCAAAACCACAGCCAACACGGTCATTGTACACAAACAGTGTTTACAATTCGTTAACGCCAAAGCCCCTGCCACGTTCCAGTTCGCCTCACGCGGGCTGACAAGGGATGGCCGCAACCGCGCCGCGGCGGTATCTGTCGGAGATCATCCATTATCCATCGAGAACCCATGCAACCACTCTTTGACCCCGCCGATTTTCACTTGCCGCCAGGCATCGCGCATGTCTGCGCCGGCGGCGAAACCGCAGCTCTGCGGTCCCACGAAGAAGCCATGTCGCGCTACCTCGCCGACAAGAGCCGCGGGCTGCCCGGCCGCACCGCGCAGGAACATGAGATCGAGAAAGCCCGCGCCGGCCTCGCCCGCCTGTGGGGCGTAAACCCTCCCGACATCGGTTTCGTCAGCAACGTGGCCGAGGGCGTCTCCATCGTCGCCGAAAGCATCGACTGGCAGGAAGGCGACTCGATCGCTATCGACGCCCACGAATACCCCTCCGTCGTCGGCCCCATCGCCCTGCGCCGCCACCCAACGATCCGGCTGCAACAGGCCCGCGGCGTCGAACCGGACCGCCTGTCCGCCTGCGTCGACAGCAGCACGCGCATCATTGCCGTCAGCTACGTCTCCTACCTGACCGGCGAGCGCGTGGATCTCGCCGCCCTGAGAGCCCTGGCAGACAAGGTCGGAGCGCTACTCTTGGTCGATTTCACCCAGGCCTCCGGCTACCTGCCGATCGAGGCCTCCATCGCCGATTTCGCCTTCTCCGCCTGCTACAAATGGATGCTCGGTATCACCGGCGTCGCCGTTGCGTACTGGAACCGAACCCGTCAGCCGGGCTGGACGCCTGCGTCGGCCGGATGGCACTCCCTCGCACCCGGCGCACGCGGTTACGATACGTTGCCGGCACTAAAACCCGACGCGATGCGTTTCACCCGCGGCAATCCGGCGCACTGCCCGGTCTACGTCCTGAACAGCGCACTGTCGTATCTGTCCCGGTTCGACATCCGCGAGGTTCAACGCCACGTCCAGAGGCTGACCGTCGCACTTCTGGAAGAACTGGCAGCATCCCAGATCCCTGTCATGACACCGTCCGATCCCGCGCGGCACGGAGCCAGCGTGTGCATTCCCTCGCCGCGTGCGCAGGGCATCGTGGACGCGCTGTACGCGGAAGGTGTTTATGCCTGGAACGGCCAGGACCGTGTGCGGATCAGTTTCCACGGCTACAACAGCATGGCCGACATGGAACGTGCAGCCGAGGCATTGCACCGATCTGTGTCAGCAACGACTTAAAGCCTTATCCCTCGAACTCCGCCCTGATCGCCGCGCTGTTCGCGCCGATCGCCGGCACCGCGCCAAGACCGAGCGTCTCACCCACCCGAATGACGGCTGGCGCGACGATATGCGCGACTTCGCCACCGGGCAACGCGACCGGCGTCCGCCGCAACGCCGGATGGCGCCCAAGTGCCGCCAGATCGTTGACGAACCCATACGCCGTGTTGGATGCGCGCAATTTCGCCGCCGCTTCATCGCGGGTCAGAGTCGCAAAAGCCTTCCCAACCCGCTCATCCACCGCTGTTCGGTTGGCGACACGGATATTGTTGCTTTCGAAACCGGATTGCGTCGGCAGATCCGGCGCACCCAGGAACCCGGCACAGAACGTCACCCACTCCCGTTCATTCTGGATCGAGATCAATACCAGCGCGCCATCCTTTGTCGCGAACGCGCCGTACGGACAGATCGACGGGTGCGCCAGCCCAAGCCGCTGCGGCGATTTGCCGGTGCCCTCGAAATACAGCAGCGGCACATTCATCCAGTCGGCGACGGCATCGAACAGGCTGACCTTCAACCCCTTGCCGCGTCCGGTCTGCGACCGCTCGATCAGCGCTTCCAATACACCCGTATAGGCATTCATCCCACAGCCGACATCGGCGATCGAGACGCCGACGCGGCCCGGTCCCGCAGGATGACCGGTCACCATGGCCAGCCCCGCTTCCGCCTGCACCAGCAGGTCGTAGGCCTTCATCGTTGCGTATTCGCCGGTTTCGCCATAGCCCGAGATATCGACGGTGATCAGGTGCTCATGGCGGGCACGCAGCGCCTCCGAGCCGAATCCGGCGCGCGCGGCCGCTCCCGGTGCGAGGTTCTGGATGAACACATCGGCTTTCGCCAGCAGACGATGCAGCAGGGCCGCATCCTCGGGCCGCTTGATGTCTGCGACCAGGCTTTCCTTGCCCCGGTTGAGCCAGACGAAATAGCTCGACAGTCCCTGCACGGCGCTGTCGTAGCCACGCGCGAAATCGCCCTCCGGCCGCTCGATCTTGATGACGCGCGCTCCGGCATCGGCCAGTCTCGCCGAGCAGTAGGGGGCGGCAACAGCTTGCTCAAGCGAAACGATCAGCAGGCCTTCCAGCGGTTTGGTCATGGTCCCGTGTCCTTCCAGGGAGTGACAGGACCATGCCAACGCAGCCCGAGGCAATACCCAACCGCACAGACAATCCCAGGTCGCGCGATCTGTCCGCTGCTGAAGATCGACGCAAAGATCGCCCGGTGGCCGATGTGTGGCGATGATCGTCCGGCGGTAGACCAGGCGCTTCAGCCGGTGACGGCGAGATGCCCGTGATAGCGGGCGCGTAACTCGGTTTTCAGCAATTTGCCGGTCGCGGTGTGCGGCAGGCTGTCGACGAAGATGACATCGTCGGGCAGCCACCATTTTACGATCCGGGAGGACAGGAATTCGAGGATGGATTCCCTGGTGGGTGCCCGGTCCGGCTTCGGCTGGATCAGCAGCAGCGGACGCTCCTGCCAGACCGGGTGATGGACCGCGATGACGGCGGCCTCGAAAACGTCCGGATGCGAAACAGCCATATTTTCGATGTCGATTGAGGAGCTCCACTCGCCGCCGGACTTGATCACGTCTTTCAGGCGATCGGTCAGTTGCACATACCCGTCGGGATCGATCGTTGCGACATCGCCGGTACCGAGCCAGCCGTCCTTGTCGACGACCTGCCCACCCTCGTTCTTGGAGTAGCCGGAGATCACCCAGTTGCCGCGGACCTTGAGTTCGCCCACCGTTTTTCCATCGTGCGGCAACGTCTCGCCGTTGGCGCCGACCAGTTTCAATTCCACGCCGTACATCTGGCGGCCCTGCTTGACCTGCATGTCGACGATCTGGTCCGGGGTCAGACCGTCGTGCTTCGACAATGGCGAACCGACCGTCACGAGCGGACTCGTTTCGGTCATGCCCCAGGCGTGCAGCAGAAAAACACCAAGCAGATCGCGGAATTTCTCGATTGTGGCGCGAGGCGGGGCGGTGCCGCCGGCGAACACCCGTTTCAGTTTCAGCCGCGACAGATCGAGCCGCGCGTGATTGGTCTCTAGCCATGCGAGGAAGTTGAGCCAGATCGTGGGGATGCCGCCGGCCGCGGTGCAACCCTCCTGGTCGAGCAACAGGTAGATGCTCTCAGGATCGAGCCCTGGGCCGGGCAGAACCACTTTGGCGCCGCACAAAGCGGCGGAGAACGGGATGCTCCAGGCGTTGGCGTGGAACAGCGGCACCACGACGAGGATCGAGTCACGTGCGGTGAAGGCGAACGAATCAGCCGTGCAGGCGCCGAACGCGTGCAGCACTGTGGAGCGGTGGCTGTAGAGCACGCCCTTGGGATTGCCTGTCGTGCCGGATGTGTAACAGATGGTCGCGGCGGTGTGTTCGTCGAATACCGGCCATTCGTAGTCGGACGATGCGGCTAACAACAGATCTTCGTAGCACAACAGGTTCCCGACGTTCGCCGCCGGCATGTCCGCGGGCTCGCAGAGAGCGACCCAGCCGCGCACATGGGGCAGATGGGGCGCCAGTTGCTCGACCAGCGGGACGAAAACCGGATCGAAGAAAACGTAAGCATCTTCCGCATGATCGATAATATACTGGATCTGCTCGGGGAACAGGCGCGGGTTGACGGTGTGCAGGATGCGGCCGCTGCCCGTTACGCCATAGTCCAGTTCCAGATGGCGGAAGCTGTTCCATGCGAGGGTGGCGACCGGCCGGCCGAACGCAACATCCAAGGTCTGCAACGCGTTCGCCAGGCGTTTGGCCCGCGCCGCGATCACCGAGTAATTCGTGCGATGCATGACCCCGTCCGGATCGCGCGAGACGATTTCGCGGTCTCTTTGGCAAGACGCGGCGTAGTCTACCAGGGTAGAGACCAGCAGGGGACGGCTTTGCATCAGGCCGAGCATGTCGTTTACTCCCCAATATACAGTCGAACTATCGCAATTGGGTGGCGATTTGTAAACCGCGCCGTGTCTGTGCATCGTTCTCCGGTTGGGTTGGGAAGTCTGGGATGACGGTACTGGACGGATTTCGCGTGGTGCAGATCGGCGGCGGCCTCGCCGCTGCGGTGTGCGGGCGCATGCTGGCGGATGTTGGCGCGGCGGTGACGCGGATCGATGCCGACAGATCGACGCCGCTGGGGGAACATCTCAACCGGTATTCTGAAACGAATGACGCAAGCCACGCCCTGGCGGACGCTGACCTGATCGTCTGCGAGGGCAGCCCGGCTGCGCTGCGGCGATCCGGGCGCGACGCCGAAACACTGCGGCGTGCCAACCCGCGGGCGGCCGTGGTGCTGATTTCTCCGTTCGGGCAAAGCGGGCCGCGCGCCGAGGAGCCGGCGACCGACCTGACGCTGTTCTTCGCCAGCGTCATCGCCCGCATGCTGACGGGTCAGGTGGACGATTTGAGCGAACCGCCGATGCGCCCGGCCGGTGAGCAATCCGCATTCATCGGCGGGTTGGCGGCGGCGTGTGCGGGGATGCACGCGGCCCTGCTCGCCGATGGCGGGGTTGTGGACGTCTCGATCCACGAGGCACTGGCGACGCTGGCGATCAGCGAACTCACGCGAGCCAGCCGAACCGGGGAGAGTTGGTCGCGCAAGCGGGTGGCGGACGGAAATGGGGCGACGGTCTGCATCCTGCCGGCCTGCGACGGCTATGCGGCGATTTCGCCGCGGGAGGACCGGCAATGGGCGGCGTGGCTGGAGGTTATGGGATCGCCGGACTGGGGCTCGGAGGCCCGCTTCGCCACCAAGGCGGACCGTGTGGCAAACTGGGACGCGTTGCATGCGCTGATGTCGGCGTGGAGCCGCGACAAGACCAAGCGGCGGATCGCCGAGACCGCTCAGGCGGCGCATGTCCCGAGTTTTCCGTTATGCGAGCCGGCGGAGCATCTGGCGTCGGC
>JBEKLE010000138.1:0-13857 GCA_050010355.1 Rhodopila sp.
GGCGGCGGCATTTCCGGCGGACAGACCCACAGCCAGAGCCCGGAAGCGCTGTTCACCCACGTCGCGGGCCTCAAAACCGTGGTGCCGTCCACGCCCGGCGACGCCAAAGGCTTGCTGATCGCGGCGATCGAAGATCCTGATCCGGTGATCTTCCTGGAACCGAAACGGCTTTACAATGGCCCGTTCGACGGCCATCACGATCGGCCAGTCGTTTCTTGGTCGAAACACGACCTTGGCGAGGTTCCGGATGGTCATTACCAGGTGCCCCTGGGAAAGGCCGTCATCCGGCGCCCCGGAACGGCAGTGACCGTGCTCGCCTACGGAACGATGGTCTATGTCGGCCTTGCCGCCGCGGCCGAGACCGGCATCGACGCCGAAGTCATCGATCTGCGCACACTGGTGCCGCTCGATCTGGCAACGATCGAAGGGTCAGTCAGCAAGACTGGCCGCTGCGTCATAATTCATGAGGCCACACACACGTCCGGTTTCGGCGCGGAACTCTCCGCACTGGTGCAGGAGACCTGCTTCTACCACCTGGAAAAGCCGATCCGGCGCGTCACCGGCTGGGACACGCCCTATCCGCATGCGCAGGAATGGGATTACTTCCCCGGCCCGGTCCGCGTCGGACGAGCGCTGCTCGAAACAATGGAGCCATGACATGGCGGTGCGCGCGATCCGCTTGCCTGACGTCGGTGAAGGCGTCGCCGAAGCCGAAGTCGTCGAATGGCACGTCAAGATCGGTGATCTTGTCCAGGAGGACGGCACGATCGCGGCGGTAATGACCGACAAGGCAACGGTGGAAATACCCTCGCCCATCGCTGGCAGAATCATCTGGATGGCCGCCGGCGTAGGCGATGTCGTTGCGGTCGGTTCAGACCTTGTGCGGGTCGAAGTAAAGGGCGAAGACGACGGCGTAATTGTCGAACGCCCGAAGCAGGCGATGCCCGCTGCCGAAACCGCGCCACCCGTGCGTCCGGCGAAGCATGCGGCAGCCATGACGACGGAACCGCCAGCGGACGAAGTGCCCCGAACGTTGCCATTCCGGCGTTTCGGCGGCGGCGCTCCCCGTCCGGAGGGCGAAAAGCCGCTGGCCTCGCCGGCCGTTCGTCTCCGCGCGCGGGAGGCCGGCGTCGACCTCCGGCAGGTCCCCGGCACCGGCCCGGCCGGCCGCATCACGCACGAGGATCTGGAAGCATTTTTCGCTCAAGGACCGGTAACGGCGAGAGCACCCGGCCTGCAGCCGCGGACGGCGGTGGAAGACATCAGGATCGTCGGCCTTCGCCGAAGAATCGCCGAGAAAATGGCGCTTGCCAACGCCCGCATACCCCACATTACTTACGTCGAAGAGCTCGACGTCACCGCGCTCGAGGCGCTGCGCGCAACCCTCAACACGGCCAATCGACCGGACCGGATCAAACTGACCCTGCTGCCCTTCCTGATGCGGGCAATCGTCAAAGCTGTCGCCGAGCAGCCCAACGTGAATGCACTATTCGACGACGAAGCAGGCGTGCTGCACCAGCACGCCGGCGTCCATATCGGCATCGCCGCACAGACCGCCACCGGGCTGATGGTACCGGTGGTGCGGCACGTGGAGGCGCTGGATCTCTGGTCCTGCGCCGCGGAACTGAACCGGCTCGCCGACGCCGCAAAGAAAGGCACCGCGTCCCGCGACGAACTCAGCGGTTCCACCATCACGATCACCTCGCTCGGTGCCATGGGCGGCGTCGTCACCACCCCCATCATCAATCACCCCGAGGTCGCGATCGTCGGCGTCAACAAAATGATGATGCGTCCTGTCTGGGACGGATCGGCGTTCATTCCCCGCAAGATGATGAACCTTTCGTCGAGCTTCGATCACCGCGTGGTGGACGGCTTCGACGCCGCGCAGTTCGTCCAGCGCATCAAGGCGCTGCTCGAAACGCCGGCGCTGATCTTCATGGAAGGCTGAGAGTTTGAAAATAAATGCCCTCTTCTACCAACCGGCCATCTTACACCAACCGGCCATGACACCGACTCTCCGGCCACGCCACCCCGTCATGCCGACGGAGGTCGGCATCCACGCCTTTTTCGTGACGAATCAAAGGCATGGTGATTTTCAGGCTCTGAGCCCGTGAAAGACATCCTCTGCCGCCTGCTGGTAATCGGCGCGGGTCCCGGCGGCTACGTCTGCGCGATCCGCGCGGGCCAGCTTGGCATCGACACAGTCATCGTCGAAGCGAAAAAGCTCGGCGGCACCTGCCTCAATGTCGGCTGCATCCCCTCGAAGGCCCTGATCCACGCCGCCGACTCGTTCGCCAAGATCGCACGCATCGCCGCCGGCGAAAGCCCGCTTGGCATCTCCGCCGCCAGACCGGAACTCGACTTTTCCCGCACAATCCTCTGGAAGGACGGCATCGTCGGGCGCCTCAACAACGGCGTCGCAGGGCTGTTGAAAAAGGCAGGGGTAAAAGTCGTCGCCGGCAGGGCACGTTTCCAGGATGGCAAAACGGTCGCGGTGGACACGGAAGTCGGCGAACAAATCATCCGCGCCGAACAGGTGGTGATCGCCAGTGGGTCCATCGCAACCGAACTGCCGTTCCTTCCGTTCGGCGGCAAAGTGATATCCTCCACAGGCGCATTGGCTCTGAACGAACTGCCCAGGCGCCTCGTCGTGGTAGGGGCCGGCTACATCGGGCTCGAACTGGGAACCGCATTCGCCAAGATGGGCGCCGCCGTCACCGTCGTCGAAGCCGAAAGCCGCATTCTGCCGCAGTACGACGCCGAACTGAGCCGGCCGGTGGCCAGGCGCCTTCGCGAACTGGGCATCACCGTGCTCACCGGCGCCAAGGCCAAAGCGCTTGCCCCCAACGGCAACGAACTTGCCATCGACACCGCGGATGGACAAAACGTCACGCTGCCGACCGATCAGATCCTGGTTGCAGTTGGCCGCGAGCCGTCGACCCAGGGTCTGGGCCTGTCTGCAATAGACCTCGACATGGACGGCAAGTTTCTGCGCATCGACGACAAGTGTCGCACCTCCATGCGTGGCGTCTACGCGATCGGCGACGTCACCGGCGAGCCAATGCTGGCCCACCGGGCCACAGCGCAAGGTGAGATGGTGGCCGAACTTGTCGCAGGCAAAAACCGCTCCTGGGACAAGCGCTGCATTCCAGCCGTCTGCTTCACCGATCCCGAGATCGTCACCGCCGGCCTGTCGCCGGAAGCGGCTGAAGCCGCAGGCGTCCCATTCATCACCGGCCTGTTTCCGTTTCAGGCAAACGGCCGCGCCATGACGCTGGAGTACGAATCCGGCTTCATCCGCGTCGTTGCCAGGGCCGACAATCATCTGCTGCTCGGCATCCAGGGCGTCGGCGAGGGGATCGCGGAATTGTCGGCCGGCTTCAGCCTGGCACTCGAAATGGGCGCGCGGCTGGAGGACGTGGCAGCCACAATCCACGCCCACCCCACCCAAAGCGAAAGCCTTCTTGAGAGCGTCCACATGGCGTTGGGCAATCCACTGCACATCTAACCGGCGCCGCGCACAGCCGCGCGCATCACCCGAATGTGTCTGTTCCAGGCACGGGTTTGCACGTTTGCTCAACGTGCGAGCTATCGAGGCGACCCTGACCAAAACCGGGCGGCGATAGCAAAAACGCCCAATCACAACAACGGGAAGGAAATACGATGCCATCAGCGCGCTGGACCATGATCCTTCTCTGCTGCCTGGCGAACACGATCAACTACGTCGACCGAGCCAATCTTGCGGTCGCCGCCCCGATCATTCAGCGCGACCTTGGTTTCGATGCGGCCACGATGGGGCTGATCCTCGGCGGGTTCTTCTGGACCTATTCATTCATGCAGATGCCGTTCGGCTGGTTTGCCGACCGGTTCGGCGCACGGATTTCGCTGTCGCTCGCCGTCGTCTGGTGGTCGGTCTTCACGGCACTCACCTCCGTGGCCCGTGGCGTCTTCAGTTTGATGGGTTGCCGTCTGCTGCTGGGCGTCGGCGAGGCCGGCGCCTATCCGTCCTGCGCCAAAGTCGCCGCCAACTGGTTCCCGCGTAGTGAGCGAGCGATCGCCTCGAGCATTTTCGACAGCGGCTCGCGGATCGGCGCCGCCGTGTCATTGCCACTGGTCGCGTGGATCATCGCCACCTTCAACTGGCAAACGTCATTCGTCGTTACCGGCTGCCTCGGCATCATCTGGGCGGTATTCTGGGTCATCATCTACCGCGACCCGGAGCACCATCATTCCGTGACGCCCGAGCAGCTTGCACGGCTGCAGGCGGAACGCGGAACCAAGGTTGCGAGCGGTCCGAAAGTTCCCTGGTCCTCGCTGTTCCGCTATCGCACGATCTGGGGCATGATGATCGGGTTCTTCTGCCTGAATTTCGTGATCTACTTCTTCATCACCTGGTTCCCCACGTATCTTGTCCAGGCACGCGGATTTTCACTGGCCCAGCTTGGGACTCTGGGTCTGCTTCCAGGTCTCGCCTCGATCCCCTGCGGCTGGCTGGGCGGTTTCAGCTCCGATGCCCTGTATCGTCGCGGCTGGAGTCTGACAGCGGCGCGCAAGACCTGTCTGGTCGGCGGGATGTTGATGTCCTCCGTCATTACGTTCTCGGTCTTTGCACCGAACGCCTACCTCGCACTCGTGTTTTTTGCGATCGCCTACGGAAGTCTTGCGTTCACGGCGGCGAGCATTTGGTCCTTGCCTGGCGATGTGGCGCCCACACCGGGTCACGTGGCATCAATAGGCGGTATCCAGAATTTTGCGTCCAATCTCGCCGGCATCGTGACCACGACGTTCACCGGCGTGATGCTGACCATCACCAGCGGTTCGTTCATTGTGCCGTTGACGGTCGCGGGCGGATTTTGCGTGCTGGGCGCCGCAGTCTATCTGTTTATGGTTGGCGAGATCCAGCCCCTGCCGCTCCTGGCCCGCGATATCGCCGCGGGTCAGGCCAGAGCAGCCGAATAACGCCTCCGGGCAGCCGCCCCGGGCTATAAGCCGCCGAAAGGAAATTCCATGGCCGTCCCCCCTGTTATCCGCCTGCACCCCAACGATGGCGTGGTCATCGCCCGGGCAACGCTCGCGCCCGGAACGACCGTCGCCGAAGGCGTGACCGCCGTGGACCGCATCCCACCGGGTCACAAAGTCGCAGTCCGGGCGCACGCGACAGGCGACGCGGTGTCCCGCTACGGCCAGATCATCGGCTTCGCGACCCAGCCGATCGCCGCGGGCCAGCATGTCCACGTGCACAACATGGGCATGGGCGAGTTCACCAAGGACTACGCCTACGGCCAGGATGCAAGGCCCACCGAGATGATCGAACCCGCCGCCACCTTCCAGGCTATCCGCCGTCCCGACGGGCGAGTCGCAACGCGCAATTACATCGGCATCCTGACCTCGGTGAACTGCAGCGCCCATGTCGCGGGACTTGTCGCCGACGCGTTCAAACGCAATCCCATCATGGGATGGGATCCTCTCTCGGATTTCCCCAATGTGGACGGGGTCGTCGCGCTGACCCACAAATCCGGTTGCGGCATGGCGGCGGGCGAACCGCTTGACCTGTTGCGCCGGACCTTGGGCGGTTTCGCTCGGCATCCGAACTTCTCGCACGTCGTGCTGATCGGACTGGGCTGCGAGGTCAACCAGATTGGCGGCCTGATGCAGGAGCAGAAGCTCAGCGATCGCATCAGGAACATGAACATCCAAAGCGTCGGCGGCACGCGAAAGACCGTCGAGGCGGGCATGGATTTCGTCCGCGAGGTCCTGGCTGAATCAAACAACGTGCGTCGCGAATCCGTGCCCGCCAGCGAACTGATCGTCGCCCTGCAGTGCGGCGGCTCCGACGGCTATTCCGGCGTATCCGCGAACCCGTCTCTCGGCATTGCCAGTGATCTGGTGGTGCGCAACGGCGGGTCGGTCATCCTGTCCGAAACAACCGAGACCTACGGCGCCGAACACCTGTTCACGAGGCGAGCCGTAAGCCGCGAAGTCGGTGAAAAACTCGTCGCGCTGATGAAATGGTGGGAAGACTACACGAAGAAAGAAGGTGCCGAGATCAACGCCAATCCGTCCCCCGGCAACAAGGCCGGAGGATTGACGACGATCCTTGAGAAATCCCTGGGCGCGATGGCGAAAGCCGGCAGCACGAACCTCGTCGACGTGTTGAAATATGCCCAGGCAGTGACCGCGAAGGGCTTCGTCTTCATGGACACCCCGGGCTACGACCCGGTCTCTGCCACCGGGCAGGTTGCCGGCGGCGCCAATGTCGTCTGCTTCACGACCGGCCGCGGCAGCATGTTCGGCTGCAAGCCGTCGCCCTCGATCAAGATCGCAACAAACACCCCAATGTATCAGCGTTTGCAGGACGACATGGACGTCAACTGCGGCAGCATCCTCGAAGGCGAGGAAACCGTCGAGCAGGCCGGCCGCCGGATCTTCGACCTGATCCTTCGCGTGGCCAGCGGCGAGAAAACCAAGAGCGAGCAATCCGATTTTGGCGCCTCGGAGTTCGCGCCCTGGCAAATCGGGGCGACCGTGTAACCGATGGGAACCGAAATGCAACATTCTGCATCACCACCATCTGGGCGCGCCCGCGACCTCGCGGAGCAAGCCATGCATGCCCAGGCCGAGGGCAATACCGCCGAGGCTGATCGGCTCTTGTCGGAGGCGCAGCAGATCGACCCGGACGCGGTCGCCGTGGTGCTGAACGAGCACAACGCCGCCGTCCCGCCGGATGCGCGCGATACCCCAACGGCGAATCGAGATGCCGAACGGATCCGGCGCGTCGAGCCGGACCTCAGCGCTTCCGGCTATCCCGGCAGCACCGGATTCGCCAATCCGGGGCTCGAAAACCAAACATAACCACCTCCACGAATGGCTCTATCCTTAAGCTGAAAGACTGCGCCGTCCGCACCGGTGATCGCCCGCCGCCAGTGGCCCCGTGTCGCCAGACGCCGCCACGATGTCTAGTCTGGGGCGAAACCGTCCAAGGACCGACCTGCGATGACCGAACCCGCAATGACCCAGCCCAGCGGGCCGCTGAAGGGCTTTCGCATTCTCGACCTGACCACCGTGCTGTTCGGCCCCTTCGGCACACAGACCCTGGGCGACTGGGGCGCCGAGATCATCAAGATCGAGAGCCTGACCGGCGACACCTGGCGCCATTCCGGCCAGTTCCGCAACCGCGGCATGAGCGGCCAGTTCATGGCGGCGAACCGCAACAAGCGCAGCCTCGCGATCGATCTCAAGCACGCTGACGGCAAGGCCGTCCTGCGACGCCTGATCGCCACCGCGGACGCGCTGGTCAGCAACATCCGTCCCGCGGGCCTCGCCCGTCTCGGCTTCAGCTACGACGCCTGCAGGGAACTCAATCCGAAGCTCATTTACGCGGTGGCCACCGGTTTCGGCCAGGACGGCCCCTGGCGCGCGCGTCCGGCCTTCGACGAGATCATCCAGGCCGCCTCCGGCTTCGCCTCCGCCATGGGTTCGGATGAGGAGCCCGCCTTCGTCCCCAGCCTGATCGGCGACAAGATCTGCGGTATGGCACTGACCTCTGCCGTAACCGCGGCGTTGCTGCACCGCGAACGCACCGGCGAGGGCCAGATGGTGGAAGTGCCGATGCTGGAAACGCTGGCGGCCTTCAACAGTATCGAGATGTTCGGCGGCTATGCCTTCGTCCCGCCCATCGGGCCAGCGGGCTACAAGCGCATGAAGGCGCGCCGGCCGGTGCCCACCAGGGACGGGTGGCTCACCATGCTGCCCTACTCCGGTGACAACTGGTGCGCCTTCTTCCAGGCGGTCGGACATCCCGAATGCATCGAGGAATTCTCGGTCCGCGACCCGGTGCGGCGCGCCCGCAATATCGACAGGATCTACGACCGGATGCGCGACATCGCCCCAACCCGAACCACCGCGGAGTGGGAGGCCTTGCTGCTGCGGATCGACGTGCCGCACACCGGCTTCGCAAAGCTGTCCGAGATCGCCGAACAGCCCCATCTGAAGGCGGTGGACATGTTCCAGGAACTGGACCACCCCACCGAGGGCAAGATCCGTCAAGCCCGCCCGCCCGCCCGTTTTTCCGCCAGCCCCGCCAGCGTCCACCGCCTCGCGCCGCGGCTCGGTGAACACACAACCGAGGTGCTGCGTGAGGCCGGCTACGCCCAATCCGAGATCGACAGCCTGATCGAGAACAAAGCGGTTGGCACAGCGTAAGGAACGCGGAACTGGAAGGGACAAACAATGACCGACCGGACCGAGCTATCCCCGTCCCCAACGTATGGACAAAAAACATGGAGGTCGGCAGCAGCTCCGCCAAGCTGACCTGTGAACGTTCCGGCTTCAAAAGACGTCGACGTGGCGCAGATCTACGACGGCTTCTCCGCCTCGGTCTTGAATCGTACGGGTTGTGCAAGGAAGACGAGGCCGGGCACCATGCCCGATTGCCGCTGACGAGAGACCGAGAGACTTGCCCTGAGTGTCGGCATCGATCACACTGCCGCCAAACTGGGGAGAAAACGCCATGCTCGTACGGAGCCTCGGCTGCGCGCTTTTCGCGCTGTCGATCAGTCTTTCAGCCACACCAGCCCGAGCCGAGACACCGGGGGTCACCGAGACCGAAATCAAGATCGGGCAGAATGCCGCATTCAGCGGTCCGGCCAGCGTCTACGGGCAGATCTCGACCGCGGAATCCCATTACTTCGAGATGATCAACCAGCAAGGCGGGATCAACGGCCGCAAAATCAGGCTGATCGCGCTGGATGACGGCTATAGCCCACCTAAGGCAATCGAGGTGATCCGCAAGCTGGTGGAAGACGATCAGGTAGCCATCCTGTTTCAGACCTTGGGCACGGCGTCGAACGTCGCGATCCGCAAATACGTCAACCAGAAGAAAGTGCCCGACATCTGGATCGGTTCCGGCGCATCGGTGTTTTCCGCGAGTTCCAAGGACTATCCGTGGACGATCCAGTTCCAGCCAAGTTACCGGGTGGAAGGGCGGATGTATGCGAATTATATCCTGGCCAACAAGCCAGACGCGAAAATTGGCATCCTGTACCAGAACGACGACCTGGGCCGCGACTATCTTGCGGGTCTCAAGGATGGTCTTGGTGACAAGTTCGACAAGATGGTCGTCAGGAACGTTTCATACGAAATCACCGATCCGACGATCGATTCACAGATACTGGATCTGAAGTCTTCCGGCGCTGACGTGCTGTACGACGCAAGCACACCGAAGTTCTCCGCCATGTCGATCCGCAAGACCGCCGATCTAGACTGGCACCCGCTGCATATCATCGATTCCAACGGCGCGTCGGTCAAACCGGCTCTGGAATCGGCTGGCTTCGATAAGTCTGTCGGAGTCATTACGGCGCAGTATCTGAAAGACCCCACCGACCCAGGTTGGGCGGACGATCCCGGAATGAAGGAGTTCCTGGCCTGGAAGGCGAAATACGCGCCCGAGGCCGATATCTCCAATCCAGTCTGGTATTATGGCTACACCATGGCGCAGGCTCTGGTCGTCGTATTGCAGCGTGCGGGGAACGATCTGTCGCGGGAGAATATCATGAACGTGGCGACCCATCTGCCGGACACCACAACCCTGCCGTTGGTTCTGCCAGGGATCAAGATCAGCACGTCACCGACGGATTACCAGGCGATGAAGGGCATGCGGCTGGTACAGTTCGATGGCACAATGTACAAAATGCTGCCGGAGTAGTCGTCAGCAGTCGCGACCGAACCCGGATGGAGGGCCGCGCCCGGCCCCAGGAGATGGAACATCGGAGTCTCAGCACACCAGCCATCGCCGGACTGGTTTCCTTTGACGTAAAACGCGGCTGGGCGCCAAAATAAATGAGAGACCAGCCGGACGACCCGAGTCGGTCTTTCGGCCGGCTGGTACAACGGGTGTCTCTCAGCGGCCTCTGCGCACCGCTCCGCGCCCTATGCGTCGGAATTGGAGCCAGTCAGCGTGCAGCGGTGCCGTGTAAACCCCGGCTCTGATCGCTTGCGCGGCAAGGGCGGCGAGAGGAACCTGGCACTGCGTTCATCCTGAATCCGGCGGCCGGAAAAAGCATAAGAGCCAGAAGGTCGCTCCGATTTTCCGCAACCGAGCCGCCCGCCTCCACCCCACCAGACCGCCAAAGAAGAATTTCTTGCCTAAAAAGGAAACTCCGCCTATGTTTCTCCCGAACAAACATCGAACACCAGCCCGAGGCCCAACCCATGTCCCTCGCCACCCACCTCGCAGCGGCCATCCTCGAAACCATCCTGACCCGCCTCGCCCCGCTCTTCCTCATCGGCGCCAACGGCGACCTGACCACCGCCCGCCACGCCGCATCCCAAATCCTCGGTGCCTACCACCCGCAAACCAACGACGAACTCTGCCTCGCCGCCCAAATCATCGGCTTCAGCTTCCAGGCCCTCGAAGCCCTCGCCCAGGCCGCCCAACCCGATCTGTCCCTGACCCGCATCATCCGCCTTCGCGGCAGCGCCGTCAGCCTCAGTCGCGAATCCGAAAAGGCCCAGCGCCGCCTCAGCCAGCTCCAGAAAGCCCGCCAGCAAGCCATCGCGGCCGAAATCGAGCGCGAACCCGCCTCACCCGAACCAAAATGCGAACAACCCCCAGTCCAGCACAACAAACAGACCCAGCGCCCCGAACCAACCCCCATCGACACCAGCCTCAAACGCACCGAGGTTCGCAGTGCCCCGCTGGCCAACCACGCTTCACTCCCCGAGCACCACAGCCGAACGCAATCCGAAGCCGCCTAGAGCAACATGACCCTGACTGGAACAGTAAAGTTCCTCGCCTAAACAAAAAACATTGAGCGCGCTGACTGTTCCCCCTCAGCCCGGAAGCGCCTCTAGGCATCCCGTCTCGCGGCCAGAAGTTCACCCGCCAGCGGCGCATGGTTCAGCAACGCAGCCAGGATCGTCCCGCCCGCCGCATTCCCCAGAAACGTCGGCACAAGAAACCGGACCACATAATCGCCGACCGTCGCATGCCCGGTCAGAACGCAGAACGCCGCCTCAACCGAACCCGCAATGATATGCGGGAACTGGCAGATCGCGATGACGTAGGTCAGCAGGATGATGATCAAAGCCCGGTTGGCATTGGCCGAGGGCAGCAGCCACACCATCAGCCCGATCAGCCATCCGGCGGACCCGCCGGTCAGCAGCGTGTGCCAGAACGGCCCCTCCAGCGCGTGCCCCGCCAGTTCCGTCATCGTCTGCGCCGTCTGTTCCGGGAAAAGACCCGGCTGCGCCACAATCTCCGCGAAAATCCAGGTGGCAGCAATATTCGTGGTCAGAACAATAACCCAGACCCGCAGCGTCAGCAGCAGAGTCGACAGATCCCGCCGCGTCAGCGCCGGGATCACCGCGGTCAGCGTCGTCTCGGTAAACAGTTGTTGCCGCCCGAGGATGACGATCAAAAACCCCACCGAGTAGCCAAACCCCGACACCAGCGGCCGCCACGGCGTGTCGGGAATCCGAGCCTGCAGCACCGCCTGCGTAAGAAACGAGAATCCGATCGACAGCCCAGCCGCGATCCCCGACCAGGCCAGCCCGTTCAACGAGCGTTCCAGTTCCTCCTCGCCCTGGTCCCGGACGATCTCATGAATGACCAGTGCACCCATCGGTGCCCCGGCAGCGGCCTGGCGCTGCTCTTTCTGGTCCAGATGAGGCGACGCCTCCCCGGCCTCTGCCATGTTCGCTCCTGCTGACGTGCCGGGGCGTAACGCGCAATGCCAGGCTGCGTTGGGCCATCCACGATCACTTTGGGACGGGTTCAGCGGCCCGCCCAAACTGGCGCAGGCCCAAAATCGCAGACCGGGGCGCTCTATTGTCAATCGCCGGTCGCCGTGCTTTGCAAACAGTCGACCTATGCCAGCATCGACCGGAGCGCCCGAATGACCGATTATCCCGCGGACACCATATCGGACCTGCTGGCGCTCGGTGCGGATGAAGCGCCGGCGATAGGCGCGCCCGAGCGGCCCTGGCTGACCTACCGTGACTTGCGAGCACTTGCCGAAACAACCGTGAATGCGCTGAACGGCATGGGCATCGGCCGCGGCGATCGCGTGGCGCTGGTGCTCCCCAACGGGCCGGAAGCAGCCTCGTCGTTCGTCACCATCGCGTGCGGGGCGACGACCGCTCCATTGAACCCAGGCTACAAACCCGACGAGTTCGCATTTTACTTGGGCGACATCGATGCCAAGGCCCTCGTGATCCAGGCAGGCATGGAAAGCCCCGCCCGAGCGGCCGCCGCTGACCGGAACATCCCGGTGATCGAACTGGTGCCAGAGGGACCGGCCGGAGGATTCACCCTCGTGCCACCCGCCGGCATGGCCGGGGTCGCCGCTCGGCCCGGCCGCGGGCAGGCCCAGGATGTCGCGCTGCTCCTGCACACCTCGGGCACCACGTCGCGCCCGAAGATCGTGCCGTTACGGCACATCAACGTGACCGCCTCGGCCTACCACATCGGGGCAGCTGTGGAACTGACGCCCCAGGATGTCTGCCTGAACATCATGCCCCTGTTCCACATCCACGGCCTCATCGCCGCGACCCTCGCCAGCCTCGCCGCCGGAGGTTCGGTTGCCTGCACGCCAGGGTTCAACGGGTTCCGCTTCTACACGTGGCTCGGGCAGGTGCGGCCCACCTGGTACACCGCCGTGCCGACCATGCACCAGACCATCCTGGAACTGGCGCCGCGCAATGCGAAAGTGATTGCGTCGGGCCGCCTGCGCTTCATCCGGTCTTCGTCGTCATCACTGCCGCCCCAAGTGATGACGGCCATGGAAAACGCGTTCGGCGTCCCGCTCATCGAGTCATACGGCATGACCGAGGCCGCCCATCAGATGGCTTCCAACCCCCTCCCCCCAGCCGCTCGGTTTCCCGGCTGCGTCGGGATCGCGGCGGGGCCGGAGGTGGCGATCATGGACGAACACGGCACCCTGCTGCCGTCAGGCGGGTTGGGCGAGGTCGTGATCCGCGGCCGCAACGTCACCGCGGGATACGAGAACAATCCAGCCGCCAATGAGGCCGCATTCTCCAACGGCTGGTTCCGCACCGGCGATCAGGGAATCCTAGACGCCGACGGCTACCTCAGGCTGACCGGGCGGCTCAAGGAACTCATCAACCGCGGCGGCGAGAAATTCAGTCCGCTGGAGGTCGACGAGGTTCTGATGGACCATCCCGCGGTCGCGCAGTGCCTGACCTTCGGCGTGCCCCATGCCAAACTGGGCGAAGAGGTAGGGGCGGCCATCGTGCTGCGCGACGGCGTGACGGTGAAGGACACGGATCTGCGCGAATTCTGCGGCACGCGCCTCGCCGGCTTCAAGGTCCCGCGGCGGATCGTTTTCCTCGATGAAATCCCCAAGGGCGCGACCGGCAAGCTGCAACGCATCGGCCTGGCGCAGAAGCTGGGCCTGTCGGCGTGAACGTCGCGATCTTCGGCGCGGGTGCGATCGGCGGTTTTCTCGGCGTGCGGCTGTTTCAGACCGGCGTGGATGTGACATTCGTCGCCCGCGGCCCGCATCTCGCCGCGATGCAGATCAACGGCGTCACCCTCCACCAAGGCGAGGAAATTGTGACGGTCCGGCCGCGCTGTGTGGCTTCCGCCGCCGAAGCGGGGCTACAGGACTACGTCGTCGTAACGCTGAAAGCACACGGCTTACCAAAGGCGGCGGAGTCGATCGCGACGATGATGGGCCCCGATAGCGCCCTGGTAACCGGCGTGAACGGGATTCCATACTGGTATTTCTACGGCCTCGACAGCCCGTTCCGCGACCGGGCGGTGGAGAGCGTCGATCCGGGCGGCAAGTTGTGGTCCATCCTGCCACCGTCCCAGGCCCTCGGCTGCGTGGTCTATCC
>JBEKLE010000139.1:0-17237 GCA_050010355.1 Rhodopila sp.
GACCTGACCGGCCATCGCCTGTCCGAGTTCAAAGGCACCAATCTGCAGCTCGCGGTCGATCGGGTGCTCGCGGCCCATGGCCTGTCGGAGCGGACCGTCCGGTTCATCAACCTCGACTTCGGCGGCGCGCTGGCGGCGCTGAACGGCGGCAGCATAGACGGCACGTTCGGCAGTATCGAACTGTTAGGCCTGCGCGACCGCGGCATCGTCGAGTTGCCCTACAACACCAAGGCCGAGAGCGCCGCGTTCGGCCGCCACTCCGCGATCTATGTGACAGAGGCGTTCGAGAACGCGCATCCCGATATCGTGCAGCGCCTGGTCAATGCTTTCGTCAGGGCCGCGCGCTTCGGCGCCGACGAGACCAATCGCACCGCCGTCTTCGCCCTTTGGGCCAAATCCGGCTACCCCGAAAACGCCTTCGCCGAGGACTTCGCCGATGAGCGCCTGGCCAACCGGCTGACCCCGCTGATCGATCCCTACGTGATCGAGCGCTACCAGCAGCTCGCGCAGCGTGTTCACGAATACGGATTGATCCGCAAGGATGTCGATGTCGATACCTGGTTCGAGCCGAAATACCTCGACGCGGCGCTCAAGGATCAGCATCTGGAGCATTTCTGGCCGCTATATGACGCCAGCGGCAAAAAGACGACCGACGGTGACGTCGAACGCACCGTCGCCGCCCAGAAATGAGCAGCCGCCTGATATCCCACGTCGGCAACCTGGCCGCCGCCCTGCTGCTGCCCGCGTCGTTGGTGGGCCTGTGGTCTGTCACGTCGCAGCAAGGCTGGCTGCCGAATCAGATCCTCCCAGCGCCCGGCGTCGTCTGGCAGACGCTGCTGGAGACCGCCGCCAGCGGTGACCTGTGGACGAACACAGTGATCAGCCTGCAACGCGTGCTCGAAGGGTTCGCGCTCGGCGCGCTCGCGGGGCTTGGCTTCGGGCTGATCCTCGGCCTGTCGCCGACAGTGCGACAGTTGTTCGACCCCATGTTTCTGTTCGCCTCCCAGGTGCCCGCCATCGGCTGGATTCCGCTGCTGATTCTGGTCATGGGCATCGATGAAGGTATGAAGGTCACAGTCATCGCCTGGGCCAGCTTCGTGCCGGTGGTGCTGAACGCCGCGCAAGGCATCCGCGACGTTCCATCAGCGCTGCGTGAACTCGGGCGGGTGCTGACCTTCGATCCCTGGGATCAGCTCACCCGCGTGGTCCTGCCGTCAGCGGTGCCCGCGATCTTCACCGGCCTGCGCGAAGGCATGGCCAATGCCTGGCAAACCCTGGTTGCGGCGGAACTGTTCGCCTCCGCCGAGGGCCTCGGCTACCTGATTACCCAGGCACGGCAATTGTTTCAATTGGAACTCGTGCTGGCCATGGTGCTTGTGCTGGGCCTGATGGGTCTGATCCTCAATGGCGGATTCGCCGCGATCGAGCGCCGCCTGCTGCGCTGGCAGGGCTACGCGCGGTGAGCAGCTTCACCCTCGCCCGGCGCGCCGCAGCCCGGCTCCCGAACCTCGCCGCACTGCGACCGGTTCTGCTGGCGCTGACGACACCGCTGGTGCTGCTGGCCCTGTGGCAGATCGCCTGCCTCGCCCAACTGGCACCTCCCCACATGCTGCCGTCGCCCGCCGACGTGCTGGCGCGCTTCCACAGCGAGCTGACCGGCGGCACCTTCTGGCAGGATGTGTCGGCCAGTCTGTCACGCGCGCTCACTGGCTTCGTGCTGGGCAGCGCAGCCGGCCTCGCGCTGGGCCTGCTCCTCGGCTTGTCGCGCATCGCCGAACGGCTGATCGGCCCGACCTTCGTCGCTTACCGCCAGGTTGCGCTGTTCGCCTGGGTCCCGCTGCTCTCCACCTGGTTCGGCGGCGGCGAAACCGGAAAGCTCGCGTTCGTCGCCCTCGCCGCCTTCGCCCCCTGCGTCGTCAACACCTGGCGCGCCGTCCGCGCCATTCCTCCATCGCTGCGGGAACTCGCCGCCGTGCTGACGTTCGGCCGCCTGGATACGCTGCGCCTCGTCACCCTGCCCGGCGCGCTGCCGGGAATCGCAACGGGGCTGCGCAGCGCGCTGATCTACGCCTGGGTCGGCACCGTGGGGGCCGAATTGTTCCTCGACATAGCGCCGGGTCTTGGCGGGCGGCTGAACGAAGGGCGCGATCAGTTCGAAGTCGATCTTATGCTGGTTGCCCTGGCGCTGTTCGCCCTGCTGGGCCTGTTTTTCAGCCAGCTCGCGGTTTACCTCGAACGGAGGCTGGTCCGATGGACAATGCGATGAACCACGAAACCCGCCCGATCCTCAGCCGTGGCCCCAGCCATAGCGCTGCGCCCGGCGCCCCGCCCGCGCTGGAAATCGCCCCGCCCGCCGTGGAAATCGAAGATGTCAGCAAGACGTTCCACGTCGCCGGCCGGCCGCTGGAGGTGTTGCGTGACATCTCGCTGTCCGTGCCGGAGGGCGAATTCGTGGCCCTCGTCGGCGCGTCCGGCTGCGGCAAGTCCACTCTGCTGCGGCTGATCCTGGGCCTCGACACCGACTACGAGGGCGAGATCCGGCTGGACGGCAAGCGGGTCCGCAAGCCCGGGCTGGACCGCGGCATGGTGTTTCAGGAGCATCGGCTGCTGCCCTGGCTCACAACCGCGGGCAACGTCGCCGCGGCCTTGCGGCGCAGCGGATTGCCCGCGCCGGAGCGGCACCGGCTTGTCGCCGAGCATCTGGCGCTGGTGGGATTGAGCGACTTCGCCGATGCCTGGCCGGCGCAGCTCTCCGGCGGCATGTCGCAGCGCGTGGCGATCGCTCGGGCCCTGGTGAACCGGCCACGGTTTTTGCTCTTGGACGAGCCGCTCGGTGCGCTGGACGCACTGACCCGGCTGCGTCTGCAGGATGAGCTGGCCCGCATCGTGCGCCGCGAGCGCAGCACCGTGCTCCTGGTCACGCATGACGTCGATGAAGCCGTGTTCCTGGCCGATCGTATCGTGGTGCTGCGGCCCGATCCCGGGCGTGTCGCGCGCGTGCTGGACGTGAAGCTGGGCCGCCACCGCGACCGCTCCGCGCCGGAGTTCCTGCGGTTGCGCGACACGGTCCTGGAAACCCTCGGCGTGCTGGTGTCCAGCCGCAAATCCCTATCCGCCGCCTGAAACCGGGAAGACATCGGATTGTCAAGTGGGTTCAAAAATTCCACGTTTGGGTCATGCCCATACTCTGGAGGCAAGTAATTGCTTTCCTCCGCCGTCCGTGTGCCCCAAAAGTACGCGCGTCTCTCCGGAGGTCTGATGTTTCCCAACGAAATTCGTCTCACGCAGGATCGCGGGCACCTCGAGATCGAATGGTCCGACGGCACCCGATCGAGCTTCGACGCTCCGGCATTGCGTGCCAATGCCCGCTCGGCCGGCGCGCTGCGGCGGAAGCTTGACGGGGCCGACAAATCGCCGCCCGCCGATCTCCGCATCGACAGCGTGCAACTCATCGGCAATTACGCGGTCAATCTGACGTTCTCCGACGGTTATGACCGCGGGATTATGACCGCGGGATCTACCCCTGGGCCTATCTGCGTCAGCTAAGCAACGAGCGGCCAGGCCTGTGAGCGAATTTTCAGAGCTTGTCTGCGACGTCCTTGTGATCGGTGGCGGCACCGCCGGCCCAATGGCCGCCTACAAGGCGAAAATGAAAAATCCGGAGGCTCGCGTCGTGCTTCTGGAAAAGGCGAACGTGAAACGTTCTGGCGCCATCTGCATGGGCATGGACGGGCTCAACAACGCTGTCATCCCGGGCCATGCGACGCCGGAGCAATACACGCGGGAAATCACCATCGCCAATGACGGCATCTGCGATCAGGCGCCGGTCTATCGATACGCGTCACGTTGTTTCGACATCATTCAGGAACTCGACCGCTTCGGCATCCGCTTCCGTAAGGATGAAAAAGGCGACTACGACGTCAAGAAGGTGCACCACATGGGCACCTACGTCCTGCCAATGCCCAATGGCGACACGGTCAAGAAGGCGCTCTATCGTCAGTTGCGCCGGGCGCGGGTGCTGATCTCCAATCGCTACATGGCGACAAGGCTGCTGACCGGGAAAGACGGGCGCATCGCCGGCGCGATCGCCGTCAATACCCGCGAGGCTGATCTTCTGGTGCTGCGGGCGAAGGCCGTGATCCTCTGTATGGGCGCCGCCGGCCGCCTTGGTTTGCCGTCGTCCGGTTACCTGTTCGGCACCTATGAGAACCCAGCCAATTCCGGCGATGGTTACGCGATGGCCTACCATGCCGGCGCCGGCCTCGCGAACCTGGAATGTTTTCAGATCAATCCGTTGATCAAGGATTATAACGGTCCGGCCTGCGCCTATGTCGCCGGCCCGTATGGCGCGTACACCGCCAACAACGAGGGCAATCGTTTCATCGAATGCGACTATTGGTCCGGTCAGATGATGCGCGAATTCCACCATGAACTGGAGTCAGGCCAAGGACCGGTGTTTCTCAAACTCGACCATCTGGCCGGCGAGACGATCGAGGAAATCGAGACCATTCTTCACAAGGTTGAACGCCCGACCCGCGGCCGCTTTCACGCGGGACGCGGCACCGACTACCGCCATCGCATGGTTGAGATGCATATCTCGGAAATCGGCTTTTGTTCCGGCCACAGCGCATCCGGTGTCTTCGTCGATGAATTCGCCCGCACGACGGTCCCAGGCCTTTATGCGGCGGGCGACATGGCCAACGTTCCGCACAACTACATGCTGGGCGCTTTCACCAACGGCGCAGTCGCCGGTGAGGATGCCGCCGCTTTCGCGTCAGAGAACGACCTCGCCCCATATGATCCCGCCGATGTGGCCGTAGAGCAGGATCGCGCGCTCGCCCCGACACGGCGCGATGACGGCATTCCGCCCAATCAGATCGAATACAAGACGAGACGGTTGGTGAACGACTATCTGCAGCCGCCAAAAGTCACGCGCAAATATCAACTGGCGCAGGACCGCTTCGCCGAGGTGCGGCACGATCTCGAAACCGCGATGCTCGCTCGGGATCCCCATGAACTGATGCGGTCGCTGGAAGCCGCATCCATCCTCGACTGTGCCGACATGGCTGCGCACGCTTCGCTGTTCCGCACCGAAAGCCGATGGGGTCTCTATCACCACCGCGTGGATTTTCCGGAGCGCGACGACGTGAACTGGTTCTGCCACACAATCCTGAGCAAACTGGACGGGCAGATGACCTCCACCAAACGCGCTGTCGCACCCTATATCGTTCCGGTCGACGATACCGAACGCGACGCGTACGATCGCCAGCGTATCCATCAGCCCGCGTAACAACGGGGAGCAGCAAAATGCCTCTTGCCTTCACGCCAACCAGCGTCCCCGTCACGGTCGACGAAACAAAATGCATCGCCGACAAGGGCTGCTCGGTCTGTGTCGATGTCTGCCCGCTCGATGTCCTGCGCATCAGCGAACTGACCGGCAAGGCCTATATGAAATACGATGAGTGCTGGTACTGCATGCCGTGTGAAACGGACTGTCCGACCGGTGCCGTAACGGTCAGCATCCCCTATCTGCTGCGCTGAGCGATACCGTGGCCATATTCGAAAGCTCAGACGACGTTACGGTGATCGCGGAGCGGTTGCGCACCCAAGATGCCGCCGCGCGCCGCGTCGCGGTGATGGATCTGGCGGAGACCGCCGATCCGGACGCGGTGCCCTGGCTCGCGCAGGCACTTTCCGATTCGGCGCCCGAAGTGCGGCGACAGGCGGCGCAGGCACTCGGCGAGTTCGACGGGCTTGAGGTCGCCCAGGCGCTGGTGCGGGGACTGATCGACGCCGACCGGGATGTAGCCGCGGCCGTTGCCGCGAGTCTCGCGGAACTGAAGGATCGTGACGCCGCGGACGCGATCCTGTCCGCCGTCACCCACGAAAACGCCTTCGTGCGCCGCGCCGCGCTGCAGGCGCTGAAGGAGTTGCGCAGGCCGGACGCGCTGCCGCTGGCGATGGCGGCGCTGGCGGACGCGTACCCCGAGGTCCGCGTGCAGGCGGTCGGCGTCATCGGCTATCTTCAGGACCCGCGTTCGGTTTCGGTGCTGGTCGCGGCCATCGGCGACGACGATCCGCTGGTGCGCCGCTCGCTGGCGGGTGCGCTTGGCTTTTCCTCCGCGCCGGAAGCCCGGACGGCGGTCGCGTCATTGCTCGACGATCCGGATTGGCAGGTGCGTGAGACCGCCGCCGAAACGACCGGCCGGTCCGGCGATACCGCGATCGTTCCGGCGCTGATGCCCTTGCTGGATGATCCGTACTGGCAGGTGCGACTGAAGGCGATACGCGGTCTGGGCCTGCTGAAGGCCAAAGACGCAACGGCCGCGATCGGCGCGGCGCTCGCGCAAGGCATCAGCAATCTCAGGAAAGAGGCCGCCGCGGCTTTGGGCGAGATCGCCGATCCCGCCAGCCTGCCGCTCTTGCACGAATACGCGAGCGATCCCGATCCGGATGTTCGGAAGAACGTTCAGTGGGCGGTCAGACGCATCGAAACATGATCGGAGCCGAGGAGGCATTCCGGGCACTGAAGGGCGGCCGTCAAGAGGCTCCGGCCGCAGTCTTCCGGAGGAAATGCGGGCACTCGGCTACGCCGCCGCCAACCAACGCCTCGCCTCGCTTGGCTTGCGCTCGAAGATGGACCTGTCCGGGTTCGAAGGTCCGGTCACCGAGCAACTGGCCGGAGGAAAAAGCGGATAACGCCGCTCGTAACGGCCTTCTCACGCTGCCTCGGACCACACACCATCCCGGCAGTCTCGTCCGGTCCCAATACACCTGCCACTTACCCGAGATCATGCCGGACCAACGACTACTCCGCGGCCTGCTGAGCGGGCGCCGCGGTCGTCTGGCTCGCCTGGATGGCGGTCAGCGCGATGGTGTAAACGATGTCGTCCACCGATGCCCCGCGGGATAGGTCGTTCACCGGCTTGCGCAACCCCTGCAGCATCGGCCCAATGCTGACCACGTGCGCGGACCGCTGCACCGCCTTGTAGGTGGTGTTGCCGGTGTTGAGGTCGGGGAACACGAACACGTTGGCGTGTCCGGCCACCGCACTGTCGGGCGCCTTCAGGCGGCCAACGCTTGCCACGCTGGCGGCATCGTATTGCAGCGGTCCGTCGATCAGCAGGTCGGGGCGCCGAACGCGGGTGAGGGCCAGCGCGCGGACCACCTTTTCGACGTCGGCGCCGGTGCCTGACGTGCCGGTGGAGTAGGAGATCATCGCGACGCACGGGTCGATGCCGAACGCACGGGCCGAATCGGCCGACTGCACCGCGATGTCGGCCAACTGTTCGGCGTTCGGGTCGGGGTTCACAGCGCAGTCACCGTAGACCAGCACATCGTGCGGCATCAGCATGAAGAAGACGCTCGACACGGTCGTGACGCCGGGCGCCGTGCGAATGAGCTGCAGCGCCGGACGGATGGTATTGGCGGTCGTGTGCACGGCACCTGAGACGAGCCCATCAACCTCGTCCAGCGTCAGCATCATGGTGCCAAGCACCACGTTATCCTGCATCTGCCGCTCGGCCTGCGCCGCGGTGAGCCCCTTGGCGCGCCGCAGCGCGGTCATCGGCGTGACGTAGCGCGCGCGCACCGCGGCAGGGTCGATGATCTCCACGCCGTCCGGCAGCACGATGCCCTGCACCTCGGCGACATGGCGGATGCGGTCGGGATCGCCGAGCAGCACACAGCGGGCAATGCCCTTGCGCTGGCAGATCGCCGCCGCTTGCACGGTGCGAGGCTCGTCGCCCTCGGGCAGCACGATGCGCCTGTTCGCCGCGCGCGCCGCCTGCACCATGCGGTGGCGGAATGCCGACGGCGGCATGCGCAGCCGTCCGGGGTCGCCGATGCGGACACGCAGCGCGGTGGTGTCGATGTGTTCAGCGGTGTGGGCGATCACTTGCTCCATGCGCTCGGTGTCGTCAGCGCGCACATGGTGCGACAGGCCGGCGAGCAGCGCCCCGGTCGCGAACGTTTCCTCGGCGGTGGTCAGGATCGGCAACTCGGCGAGGCCGGGGGCGCGCAGCAGATTCGCAACCTGGGGCGACAGCCGCGTGCCGCAGGTCAACAGCAGGCCGGCGAGCCGCATGCCCTGAACGAAGACCAGTCCGCTGGCCAGCGCGATGTCGCTCCTCTCCCCGGCCGCGACCACCAGCGCGCCAGGGCGCAGCCGGTCGATGACCCCCTCGACGCCGCTGCCGGCGATCAGGAAATCGAATACCCGTGTGCGCTCGATCGCACCCTCCTGCTCGACGCCGAGGCTGAGTGCTTCGCGCACATCCCGCAGGCGCAGTGCGTCGAGGCGGGGCTCGAAGGGCACGTCGCCGAGCACCGGCACCTTGCCAAGGGGTCCGCCCAGGGGTCCGCCGAGCACCGCGGAGAGCGGCGCGGTCGCGCTGACACGCGGACGGTTGACCAGCACGCCGGCAAGCGGCGGTGGTTCGTCGCCCTCCGCAAACTGGCGCAGAGCCAGGTCGACCATGGTGGCGAGCATGCCCGGATCGTGGCCTTCGCCGGACAGCACGGGCACCAGCGCCGCCGCGAAGGCGCGCGCCATCGCGGCATTGAGGCGGGCGGCGATTTGCAGCCCGGCATTGGGGATGAGTCCTTCCACCACCACCGCCGCGCAGCCGGCGCCGGCTACCTCGACGGCGGCGACGAGATCCTCCAGCAGCGCATCCAGACCGCCTGCGAGCACCCGCGCCTCGGCCGCCTCGAAAGGCAGCGGCTCCGGCACGTCAAGGCGCAGCAGCAGGCGGGCGAAATGGGCGGAGAGGTCATCGCTGCCATTGTCCGCGGGCTGCATGATCGGCTTGAAAAAGCCGACCGCAACATGGTCCCGGCGCAACGCCTGCACCAGGCCAAGCGCCATCGACGTGAGCCCGGAGTCCTGGGTGACCGGGGCCAGAAAGAAGACCTGCGGGGGACGAACCATGTCAGCCCGCCTCCACCAGAGTATCGGCCGGAATATCCGCCCCTTGGCGCGCAAGCCTGGCCGTGTCGCAGGCAATCATCCATTCCTCCCTGGTGGCGACAACGACGGCGCGCGGGGTCGCGCCAGGGGGACTGATCACGCCTCCGGTGCCGCCGGTCATACAGGCGTTGGTGAGCGCGTCCACCGCAAAGCCGAGGGGCCGCAGTCGCGTCAGCGTCATCGCCCGCACCCGCACCGAGTTCTCGCCGATGCCGCCGGTGAACACCACCGCATCGAGACGGCGCAGGGCCATCGCCAGCCCGCCAATATAGCGCGCCAGACGGTGCACGAACACTTCGAGTGCGAGTTGCGCCCCCGCGTGCCCTTGTTCGGCCGCCACTTCCAGCTCGCGACAGTCGTTCGACAGCTCGGACAGGCCGAGCAGCCCGCTTTGTTTGTTGAGCAGCGAGTCCATCTCCTCCGTGCCGAGGCCCTCAGTGCGCATGATATGCAGCACCGCGCCGGGATCGACGTCGCCGGATCGCGTGCCCATGATCAGCCCTTCCAGCGGGGTCATGCCCATGCTGGTGTCCACACTGTGTCCGTCCTGCACCGCGGTGGCCGAGGCGCCGTTGCCCAGATGTGCGGTCACCAGGCCGTGGTCGGCGGGGTCGAGACCAAGCAGCGCCACCGCTTCCCCTGCCACGAACCGGTGGCTGGTGCCGTGAAAGCCGTAGCGCCGCACGCCCTGCTCGCGGTACATCACCATCGGCAGTGCGTAGAGATACGCCTCGGGCTTCATGGTCTGATGGAACGCGGTGTCGAACACTGCAACATGCGGGATGGCGGGTAGCCGTTCCAGCGCCACGCGCAGGCACAGCAGTGCGGCCGGGTTATGCAGCGGTGCGAGCGGACAGCACGCTTCGATGCCGGCGATCACAGCGGGCGTGACCAGGACCGAACTGGTGAACCGCTCGCCGCCATGCACGACCCGGTGGCCGACCGCGCCCAATTGATCAATCCAGCCGCAACGAGACAGTTCGGCCAGCATGGCATCGAGCGCGGCGGCGTGGCTGGCCTCGGCGAGCGATTGCACGCGCTCGGTGCCGAGGTGCTTGAACGTGATCGCGGGGTGCTCGCCGCCGAGCCGTTCGGCAAGCCCCGAAAGCAGCGGCGCCCGCATGTCGATGTCGTGAACCGCGAACTTCAGCGAGGATGAACCGCTGTTGAGCACAAGGATCAGGAAAGGTGCCGGGGACAAGTCATTTTCTCCTCGCAGCGGTTGGCGGAGGCGTCAGGCGACCCAAAGGCAGGTCAATAAGGGGAGGTGCTGTCTGGGTTGGGCTGGCTTGGTTGGGCTCGGTCTTCAGCGCTCCAGCGCCATCGCGACATCCATGCCCGATGCAGAGTGTAGCAAGGCCCTTCCTCGCATCGTGCCTGCCCATCTCGTGCAGCAGGGTGACGAGCACGCGCTCGTGCAGCAGGGTGACGAGCACGCGCGCGCCGGATGCTGCGACAAGCTCATGCGGCCTTGATCGCCACGGCACCGAGTTCATGCGCGGACAGCGTGCTGAGTGTGCCCAGAAAGCTCCCGACTGGCGTGCGGACAGCCGCGACGATAACAATGTCTTCCATGCCTGGTCCTCCCTAGCGGCCTAATACCGGCGACAGGCACTACCGGCGCTTCAAACGGCCCCAAAGCCGGTCAACATGAATCACGTCATACGACGGAAGCACAAAGCGTGACGACGCTAAGCCGAAGCCAACATCTGCTGGTCTTTGGAGCCTTCGCTCGTATGTGCGCCGTGCCTGCCGATATCACTAGCCTCGGAAACTACCTAGTACACCGCGTCGGAGATCAGCCTCGTCGAGTTCGGCGTCACGTTTCGGGTCGGCGTTCTGGGGCTGCGGCGCCGAAGTTGCCTTGTCTTCATCGCTCGTTGGATTGTCCTGGACCACGGGAACACAGCGTGATGTCCGAATTCAGCGCCGTGGCAGGGGAAGCACCGACAACGAGCGCACGCCCTGGGCACCGTGGATCAGCACGCCCTCGATATCGGCTGTTGCCGACGGGCCCGTTTGCAATACGGTATAGTGCGCCTTGCGAAATTCGCTGTGTTGATAGGCGTGATGGATGTTGGGCACGATGTCGGCGGGGTCGAGCAGCACGATCAGGTGCTGCGGCAGGTAGCCAAGTGTATTGACACCGAGCTCTGTTTCCGTGAGGCAAACCGAACCGGTCTCCGCGACACCGAACGCAGCCCGCACGATGCCGTAGTCGACGTCGGCCAGGTCGGTCGACTTCGTCTCTGGACCGATCGGTTTGTTGCCCTCGATTTCGGGAACCCGGGAGCAGACGACCTTGGCATCCTTCAGCATGGCCCGTACGGGAGCTAGCGCGTCGGTCGCATCAGGCGTCAGCAGCACGCCTCCCATCCGTTCCAGCACCTGGCCGAATGCCGCGAGCAAATCGGCAGGTGGATCATCGTCAAACATTGGCACAAGCGGCTCAACACGCTCCGGCTTCGGCAGATGCGCCCGGATGGAAGCGAGGACGGCATCACGGCTGCTCATGACTTGATCCCTCGATTCCGCCGGTACCACTGGTGGAAGGTCTGCCGCGGTATCGGCGGTAATTCGCGGCCGCGACCCCATGTGTTCAGTCGGTTGTAAAGAATAAAGCGTGGCAGGTGTCGTAGTGCGCTGTCAGCCAAAGGCAGTGCCGCGCGATAAAGCCTCGGGCTGGCCAGCAGAACCCCGGCGGCTTGCATCATTGCTTTCTTCAACAGCGGCAGTTCGTGCGTCTCAGACATGACTTTGCGCCAGTCGGCGATCTGCTCGTGGATGTTGATCTTGACCGGGCAGACGTTCGTGCAGCTACCGTTCAAGGTAGAGGAAAACGGCAGTTTGCTGTACTTCCTGGCGTTGAAGGTCGGGTTGATAATCAAGCCGATTGGTCCGGCATACGTAGCCCCGTAGCTCAACCCGCCGCTGCGTCGGAACACCGGACATGTGTTCATGCAGGCACCACAGCGGATGCACTTCAGTGACGTCCAGAACTTCTCCATGCCCAGTCGTTCAGACCGCCCGTTATCGACGAGCACGACGTGCATCTCGCCGCCCTCCCGCGGGCCCCGGAAATGGGAGGTGTACTGGGTGATGGGTGAGCCGAGCGCGCTGCGCGACAACAGCCGCACCAATACCGCAAGGTGGTCCAGCCGCGGAATGATCTTTTCAATGCCGATGGAGGCGATGTGTAGCGGTGGCGTGTTCGCCGAAAGGTCCGCGTTGCCCTCGTTGGTGCACACGACAAACGTTCCGGTTTCGGCAACAGCGAAGTTCGCGCCCGTCATACCGGCATCGGCCGACAGGATGAGCGGTCTGGTGGCGTCTCGTTGCTGCTCGGTAAGGTAGTGCACGTCCCGCGAGTTCGGATCCGACCCGAGCTTCGCGGCGAACACGCGCGCCACGTCGGCGCGCAGTTTGTGCACGGCGGGGACGACGACATGGCTGGGGGCCTCTCCGTCCAGTTGCTGGATGCGTTCACCAAGGTCCGTCTCGATCACCTCGATCCCATGCTGGCCCATGAACTCACGGAAATTACACTCCTCGGTCAGCATGGACTTGCTTTTGATGAGCTGCTTCGCGCCATGGTCGCGCAGGATGCCCAGCACCACCGTATTATGTTCAGCCGCGTCCTTGGCCCAGTGCACGTGGATGCCGTTGGCTCGTGCGTTCGCCTCGAACTTGGTCAGGTACTCGTCCAGATGGGTAAGCGTGTGTTCCTTGATCGCCGACGCCAGTCTCCGTAGCTCCTCCCATTCGGCCAGACCGTGCATCTCGCGGTCGCGTTTTACCCGCAAATCCCACAGGCGCTCGTCGTGCATCTTCCCGTGTTCGGTCGCGGCGATAAAACGGTTGGCCGCTTCGCTCTGGTCCACCGGGCGATTCCCACGGATCACCGCGCCACGTGGTTCGGGTTCTGGCTGACCGGAGGACATTGGCTGCGAAGTGCCCTCGGCGTGGTCGAGGCGCTGGCCGTTGCGCCTGACACCCTCGGCTGAACCTGCCTGTCGAAGCTCGGGATTGAGCATCGGTGTAGTCCCGGTCATGCCCGTGCTCCATTCAGGATTCTGGCAATGTGGATATGCTTGACGCCGATCCCGGCTCTGTCAGTACAGCCCTGCTGATGCATGAGGCAGGAACTGTCCGACGAAGTCACATATTCGGCCCCGCTCTGCTGCTGGTCCTTGACCTTGTCATGGCCCATCTTGGCCGAAACACCCTCCTCGAAGACTGAAAACGTGCCGCCGAAGCCGCAGCATTCGTCCGGGCGGGCCAACTCGACGAACTCAATCCCGCGGACTTTCCGCAGCAGATCCATGGGCTTCGAGAACGAAGCCTCCCGCAGTTCGGACATGCTGGCAATGTTGAGGCCCCGCAACGTGCTGCAGCTGTTGTGCAGCGCCACTTTATGCGGAAACTCGGCCCACGGGAACGCCTCGACATTGAGGATGTCGTGCAGGAACTCCACCAACTCGAATGTCTTAGCCCGGACTTGCCGCACCTCTTCGGTCTGCTCGATGGCATCAAAGTTGTATCGTACATGATGCACGCAACTGCCGGATGGACAGACAACGTAATCGTAGGATGCGAAGTTCTTGACGAACAGCGCCTCGGTTGCGGCCGATTCCGCATGGCAACCCGCATTCGTCATAGGCTGCCCGCAGCACGTCTGGTCGTAAGGGTAGTCTACCTCGAGGCTGAACCGCTCAAGCAGCTCAAGCGTTGCGATACCGACATCCGGCTCAAAAGCATCGACAAAACACGGAACGAACAACCCGATGCGCATTTTATCCCCCCGTTGGCGTGCACTCATGGTCAGCGGGCTGAACTTTGCCTTGAAAAGCCATTAGACAACAAGTACGTCGATCAAGGTGTTCGGCAGCACGGGTTTTCACCGATCCTGACAGCAGACGCCACCCCGCGGTCCGCCCAACCGTCCCATGAGATTCGCAAGCCGAGAGTCAGGAATTGGCCGCCGGCGACCTTGCAGCAGCGCGTCACGACCGCCGGACGCAGTTAGCACTTCAGCCCGCGTGCGTTATGTAAGCCAGCTTGCGCCGCGACAAGCTGCCCTCTGATCACGGCCAGTTCATGGTGACGCTCAGGCGTCGTCTTCGGATAGGACAGCTTGAGCCCATCAGGGACATTGAGAAGAACTTGGGATACAATCAACCTTTTTCGGCAGCCCTTGGCAGCAATTATACAATCGATCGAGTGAGTATTTTCCGAGGGTATCAGACGTCGGATTAGTCGTTTAAGAATTTCCTCTCCTCCTCAAACTTGGCGGCACTGAACAGTGCCGTCCCTTTGTGGGCGTAACGGCATGAATTCGATCCACGGCCGCATCACCCTGTTCCGGGTGAGGAAGCTTCTCCTCGCTGGGATTGATGCTGACCGCGCTGACCAAAGCGCGCGTCCCCAGCCGCTGAACGATGAGACGCATGAGTCACGAACAGTAGATCTGTACAGTCGCGCATCGGACGGCACCCTAATGCTTTGGAAACATGCGATGCAGGTTGTGCCTGCCACAACCTTTGAGCGCAACGGCTGCTGGATACGGAGCGGTCACTACGTCATCATCCACAAAGGGGATGCGATCATCGTTCACTGCGGCAACGCCGGCGATGGAAGCGTCAGCGTCCAATACGCACATGAAGACCTGACACCCTCGGTCTTCCCCCGTATCACGATCGAATCGATGCTGTTGGGCAAGGTGGTGGCGTCTGAGGAGACCCAAGCCGCCGTGTGCGAGGGAAGCCGGCTGAGCAACCTTTTCGCCGACGAGTGTAGAACCGGCGTAAGTCCGTGGGGGCCCAAGCAGTAGGCCCCACAGCCCCACCTGGACGGTGCTGCTGGGGCCTGGACGCTGTCTGCGTCTCTGCCCAAATCTCGATCCAACCGAACATCTTGCTTCAGGTTCCTGACCCGCGCGGCCGCTTCGTTCTGGCAGCCCTGTTCAGGGCACAAGAACGGCGGCACCATGGAACCGCCCGGCACGCAGATCGGCCAGGGCCTCGTTCGCCTTCTCGAGCGGGTAGGTTGTGTTTTGCGTAACGATATTCATCTCCGGCACCTGCCTCAGGAAACCGATGCCATCTTCCCGCGTCAGATTGGCGACTGACAAAAGCTCACGCTCCTCCCAAAGCAGCGCATACGGAAAGCTCGGTATGTCGCTCATATGGATGCCGGCGCACACGACGCGGCCACCCTTGCGAACTGCCTTCAACGCCAACGGAACGAGGTCGCCAACGGTCGCGAAGATGATCGCGGCGTCAAGCTGTTCCGGCGGCATTTCGTCGGAGCCGCCCGCCCATGTCGCCCCGAGACTCCGGGCAAAGCCCTGGGTGCCGACGTCTCCGGGCCGGGTAAAGGCAAACATAGAGCGCTGCTGCCATCGCGCTACTTGCGCCAGGATGTGGGCCGCCGCACCAAACCCATACAACCCCAGTTTCCGGCCCTCGCCGGCGATACCCAGCGACCGCCAGCCGATCAGCCCGGCGCAGAGTAAAGCAGCAAGAGAAACGTCGCTGCCGGCCTCGCCGAGCGGGAACGCGAAGCGCGCATCGGCGATCGTGGCCGTCGCGTAACCCCCGTCGCGCATAAAACCCGTGAAGATCGGATGGTCGCACAGGTTTTCCCGGTGCATGCGGCAATACGGACAGACACCGCAAGTGTGGCCGAGCCAGGGGATGCCGACGCGTTCGCCCATTGTCAGCCCTTCCACGCCCGGTCCGATCTCATCGATCCGGCCGACGATCTCGTGTCCAGGGATGATCGGCACGTGCGGATGCGGAAGTTCGCCATCCACGACATGCAAATCTGTCCGGCAAACGCCGCAGGCGAGAACCTTGACGCGAACCTGCCCGGGCCCGGGGTGGCGATCAGGCAGTTCGGTCCACTCGAGGGGAGTCCCAAGCTTGTTCAGCACCATGGCCTGCACGGCATTCTCCTTCGCGTCCGCGGGCGGCTCGTCGCATAAGCTTTCATACCATGACTCGGCAAACGCCAGCACATGGTGTCAAGGGCTGGTAGCGGCTCAACTGAACAAAGAAGCGTTCAACCACCCGGCAGATGCTGGCCGGAACGAACCGGGTACGGTGCAAATCAGGGTTACACGAAGAACGGGGGAACCCTTGCTTGGGGCAGGCGAACCCTTGCTTGGGGCAGGGGAAACATTTGCTTGGGGCGGCCCGGCGTGACTCAAAACGTGCCGTTTCCTGGTCCACCGGACATCGCTGGAACCGCGCTGGTACGGGGATTTCGCGTGTCGAATGTAACCCTGATTGAACCGCGCCGTTTCTACTGTTCGATTGAGCAACAATTAATCAAGACGGTTTTCGCGTCGGCGCAGACCTGCGCTCTCGCCGTTTGGCGTCGCTTTTTGGTGCAGTAGTCCGGGCGCTCTGCTTTGCGCTGCACGGGACCCACGGAGTGCTTAAGAACGTGCAAACCAACCATTTCTAGCAAGGCGGGGGGAGAAAGGCGCCGGATAGAACATCGCATCCTGGCGTAATTGCGGCGACGCCCGACGCGCCAATCCCAATTGAACGGTGATTGGCGGCAGAAGAGGACATGCCCAGGGGCGGAATCCAGTTCAGATCTGAATACGTTGAATTTTCGTCCAAATTGTCTGCTACGTCACCGTCGATACCATCGCGAATACCATCACGGTGGTTTGATGGTTTGGTTCGGTTCCCAGCTGCGCAGTGACGCTCGTCCGTGTTTTTATCGCCTGGTGCAGTCGGCACGCGGATCCTCAGTCATAAGGGCTCGAAGTTCCCCTTGGCGCCACTGTCGAAGCACGTCGCCTATCTCAAGCGCGAAGGCGTCACCCGGGACGGCGCGGACGCGAGGATGTTCGACGCCCGGTCCGACGTCGCCGACACCAGGGCGTTCGCCGAGCGCTGCGAGAACGACCGCCATCACTTCCGGTTCACGGGTCCGACGAGAACGCGCCCGCCACCTTTGTGACCTGAGCGATCTGGCGTACCTCTACCTCGATCTGTTCAATCAGATGAATCTGAAGAAGCCATTGCCGGTCACTCAACCAGAATTCGTTGGCCATTGATCTGCTCCCATCAACCAAGGAGCTTGAATCCGACCCGCCCGCGTCGGGGCAAGACAAAATTGGGTTCTGAGCCTAAGGCTTGGCCCGGTGCCCGAGGACCGGCGGATCTTTCTACAATTGAGTGTGAGCGAGAACCGGAATATGGCCCGATACGCCTTCATGAGACGCACAATCCTTCACCTGCCCATATCG